>DATNEO010000020.1:0-11670 GCA_035553035.1 Gaiellales bacterium
AACCGAACCGCCGCTGCGGGGACGGTGCCCCATCCGGCGAGGCGACCGCCTCGAAAGATGTGAACCGGCCGATCTGATCGGCCCATCCCGGGAGAATCCACAATGTATGCAACGCATCTCGTCTGCAAGGGCTGTGGCTCACAGCACCCGCTGGAGGCGCGCTTCGCCTGCGACCGCTGCTTCGGCCCGCTCGAGGCGGCCTACGACCGCGACGCGGTCGCGGCCGGCGTCACCCGCGAGCTGATCGAGTCCGGCCCCTCCACGCTGTGGCGATGGGAGTCGTTCCTGCCGGTGCGCGCGCCCGGCCGCGGGCTGCCCGTCGGCAACTCGCCGCTGATCCGGGCCGATCGTCTGGCCGTCGAGCTGGGCCTGGACTGCGAGCTGTACGTCAAGACGGAGACCTCCAACCCGACCCACTCGTTCAAGGACCGGGTGGTTGCGGTGGCGGCGGCCAAATCGGTCGAGCTGGGCTACGAGGCGCTGGCGTGCGCCTCCACCGGCAACCTGGCGGGGGCCACGGCCGCGGCCGGGGCCGCGCTGGGGTTGCCCACCTACATCTTCGTGCCCAGCGACCTCGAGCCCGAGAAGATCATCGCCGCGGCCGCCTACGGCGCCACCGTGTTCGTCGTCGACGGCACCTATGACGACGTCAACCGGCTCTGCTCGGAGCTCGCCTATGACCGGCCGTGGGCCTTCGTCAACGTCAACATGCGCGCCTACTACGCGGAGGGGTCGAAGACGATCGCGCTGGAGACGGCAGAGCAGTTGGGCTGGCGCGTCCCCGACCGGGTGATCGCGCCGATCGCGTCGGGCTCGCTCTACACGAAGATCCTGCAGGGCTTCGAGGAGGGCCGCTCGGCCGGGCTGTTGGACGATGGCCCGGATCCGGTCATGCACGGCTGCCAGGGCGCCGGCTGCGCGCCGGTGGCGACCGCCTTCGCCGGCGGCTCCGACCAGGTCGTGCCGGTCAAGCCGACCGGCATCGCCAAGTCGCTCGCGATCGGCAGCCCCGCCGACGGCGTCTACGCGCTGGACGTGGCCCGCCGCACCGGCGGCTCGATCGAGGCCGTCGACGACGAGCAGATCGTGGAAGGCATCAGCCTGCTGGCGGCGGCCACCGGCGTCTTCACCGAGACGGCCGGCGGCGTCACCGCCGGCGTCCTGCGCAAGCTGGCCGAGCGGGGCGAGATCGGCGCGGGGGAGACGGTGGTCGTCTACATCACCGGCGACGGCCTGAAGACGATCGACGCGGTGCGCCCGGTCGTCCGCACGATCGCGGTGTCGCCCGACCCCGACGACGTGGATGCGGCGCTGGAGCGGCGCCTGGCCTCCGCCTAGATGATTGATTCCACGAGCTGCGTGGCTCTGGAGCTGGTGCGAGCCGCCCCAGACGCCACGATCGCCCTTGAACAGGCGTTCATCCAGCCTGCCCTGCGCCGTCCGTGATCTGCGTGGATCGCAGATCACTACCGACCGCTGCAAGCCAGGGCTTGCAGCTTCCCGTCGTCTGGAACACCTCGTCCTGCGCCCAGAGCCACGGATCCATGGAATCAACCATCAGTGGGCGAATCGCGGGCCGGACCAACCGGCGGCTGGTGATCCGGCCCGCAGATGGATGATCGGCCGCCCGCGGCGGCGGCGCCTCACGGCACCGGTGGTTCTTCCTCCCCGGATCGGAGGAGCGGGGCCTACGCGCTTTCGCGCACCTCGGCATGCCCGCCCTGCACGCTCACGTCGAACCGCCGCCCCAGGGCCGCGATGCCGCGCAGGTCGAGCCGCCGGCAGGCCTCGGGCAGCACCGCGTCCACGTGCAGCCGCCCGTCGGCCGGATCCGGCCGCAGGCCCAGCATGCAGGTCAGAAACAGCACCGGCGCGCCGGCCGCCCAGGCCTGCGGCGAGCAGGCGGTGGGGTAGGCCACCGGGAAGGGCGTCATGCCGCGGCGGTAGCCTGCGAACACCTCCGGCAGCCGGTAGTCGAAGTGGCGGGCGGCCGTCAGCATGTCGCTGGCGATCCGGTTCGCGTACTGGCGGAAGCCGTAGCGCACCAGGCCTGCCGTCAGCAGGCTGTTGTCGTGCGGCCAGACGGTGCCGGTGTGGTATCCGATCGGGTTGAAGCCGCGGTCGCGGTCGGACATGGTGCGCACGCCCCAGCCCGAGTTGAGCGTGTCCGACATCAGCTGCTCCGCCACGGCCGCAGCGCGCGGCTGATCCACGATGCCCGACCACAGCAGGTGGCCGATGTTGGAGCAGAGCGAGTCGATCTGGCGCTTCTCGTTGTCGAGTCCCAGCACGAAGTAGCCGTCGCCGTTTCGCTCCGAGAAGAAGGCCTGGTTGAATGCGGTCTTGAGCTGCGCGGCCTCCCGCTCGAGCCGCTCCGCCAGCTCCGGGTCGCCCCATACGTGGCGGCACAGCTCGGCCGCGCGCAGGCGGGCATCGTAGGCGTAGCCCTGCACCTCGGCCGCCGCCACCGGCGTGCGCGCCACGGTGCCGTCGTGGTAGCGCATCGAGTCCCACGAGTCCTTCCAGGTCTGGGACTCCAGGCCACGCTGCGACCGCCGGTGATACTCGATGAACCCGTCTCCGTCCAGGTCGCCGTACTCGTGCATCCAGCGCAGCGCCCGCATGGCCGGCTCGCGCAGGCCCCTGATCGTGTCGACGTCGCCGGTCCAGCGGTACAGCTCGGAGATCACGATCAGGAACAGCAGGGTCGAGTCGACGCTGCCGTAATAGGGGAAGGCGCCGCCCTCGGCCGCCACCCGGCCCAGCCGCAGCTCGTGCACGATCTTGCCGGGCTCGCTATCGCGCTCGTCGTCCCGCTCGCCCGCCTGCAGGGCTGCCAGCGTCTCGAGCGTGCCGCCGGCCAGCGACGGGCCCAGCAGCAGCGTCTGGTAGCTGGTCAGCAGCGTGTCGCGGCCGAACACGGTCATGAACCACGGCAGCCCCGCGGCCGGCAGGTCGCCCATCCGGTCGCTGCCCTGGCTGGCGCGCATGCGCAGGGCGGCCAGGTCGGCCAGCGAGCGCGTGTAGGTGTTCCGCAGCTCCTCCCAGTCGGTCGACAGCTCCGGAGCGTGCAGGCGCCAGGCTCGCAGCGACTCCTCGACGCGCACGCGCTCCTGACCGAAGTAGAAGGTGGTGTAGCGGTCGCGGCGGCGGCTGTCGCCGGATAGCAGCACCACGTTTGCGCGCGACTCCCAGGTTTCTCCCGGCATCAGCGAGACGCTGTGGGTGATGAAGCGGTCGCCGGTGTGGCCCCGCTGGGAGACCCAGACCAGCGCCTCTGCCGAGAACACCCCGTCGCGGAGCCGGAACGACCAGGAGTTCTCGTCCTCGTCGTGGGACACGTCGACGCTGAAGCCGGGTTCCGTGCGACGCGTGAAGACCAGGTCCTCCTCACGGTACTCCCGCGCCTTCACCTCGAACAGGTCGAGGAAGTCGAAGTCGAACTCCAGCCGCAGCTCCAGCTCGACCGGCTCGATCAGGTGGTTCTCGACGCGCAGCGTGTTCTGCAGGCTGCCCTCGCCCACGAACACGTTGCGGATCAGCGAGACGGCCCCGGCCGGCATGCCCGGCAGCGGCGGGTTCTGGAGGAACACCGCCGCCGAGTAGTAGTCGACGGTGTCGGAGCTGAGCAGCTGCGGCGGCTCGCCGTTCAGCAGCAGCTGCCACGCCGACAGGTAGCGGGTGTCGTTGTAGTAGAGCCCTTCGGAGCCCGCGCCGACGTCGCCGTGATCGTCTGCGACGAGGAAGCTATTGCCGTCGAGGACGGTCAGCATCCGCGCATGCTACCGATGCGACGGGCGTGCAAACGGATCGCACCCGCGCCGGCCGACTGCCGGAACGGGTGCGGAAAGGGGTGGCCGCGGGTCAGGCGGCGACTGCGGGAGCGTGCTCCTCGAGCTCCAGGGCAGCGGCAAGCGCGGCCTTGGGGCGGGCGCCGACGGCCTTGGCGACGACCTTGCCGTCCTTCACCAGCACCAGCGTCGGGATGCTCAGCGCCTGGAACGTCTCCTGCAGCTCGGGCTGGTCGTCGACGTCGATCTTGCCGACCTTGAGACGTCCGGCGTACTCGGCTGCAATCTCCTCCACCACCGGCGCCACCAACCGGCAGGGGCCGCACCAGGCTGCCCACAGGTCGAGCAGCACGGGCAGCTCGGAGTCGAGCACCTCGCTCTGGAAGTTGTCCTTGGTGATCTCGATGGCGGTCATTCCGGGTCTCCTGACTTATGTAACTGACTGGTTATATAGTTGCACATGCGCTACGATGGCGCAAATGGCGCTTCCACATCCGCTTCCGGCCGAGTATGCCCGAACCGTAGCCGACCGGTTCCGCCTGCTGGGCGATCCCAGCCGGCTGATGCTGATGGATCTCTTGCGCGACGGCGAGCGCACGGTCGGCTCGCTGGCCGCAGAGCTTGGGTGCACCCAGGCAAACGCCTCTAAACATCTCGGGCTGCTGGCCGACGGCGGGCTGCTGTCGCGCCGCCGCGAGGGCCTGCGCTGCTATTACGCGATCGCAGACGACGCCGTGTTCACGCTCTGCGACCAGGTGACCGCGTCGGTGCTGAGCCATCTCGACCAGCGCGCCGAGTTGCTGCGGGGGTCTACATCCGAGCTTCCAGCGCCACCACGTCCGCCACGTAGCGCTCGGTGACCCGAAGCATGCCGGAGCGCCGCACGCCGGCGGGGCCCTGGTAGTAGGCGGCCAGCGCCAGCCGCTGGTCTCCGCCGAAGACGTTCAGCAGGTGGTGCAGGTAGGCCACGCCGATGCGGACGTTCCCGTCGGCCGTGCGTGCCACCGGGTGGCCGATCAGCCGCTCCGTGAACCGCCAGGTGGCGGGCATCACCTGCATCACGCCCCGGGCGCCGACCGAGGAGACGGCCCCGGTGCGGTAGCCGGATTCCATCCAGGCGACCGCCCGCGCCAGCCGCGGATCGACGCCGTAGTGAGCGGCCCACCGGTCGAGTGAGCCGACGGCGTCGAAGCTGCCGCTTGCCGCCATGGCCGGGGCGGCCGCGGAACCGGGTACGCGCAGGTGGCTGCCCGCCAGCAGCACACCGAACGGCGAGATGCCGTTGATCGCAGCCAGGTGCGTGAGCGTGGTGCCGTATCGGGCGGCGATGCCGCTGAGGGTGTCGCCCCACTGCACCGTGATGCGGTGGCCGCCGGAGCTGCCGTGGCCGTGACCCGGGATGCGCAGCGTGGTGCCGGCAAGCAGCAGGCTGCCGAGGCGCATGTGGTTGGCCCGCGCCAGCTGGCGCAGCGACACGCCGTGGGCGGACGCGATCCCGGTCAGCGTGTCGCCCCAGCGCACGGTGTAGCGCTGGGCGGCCAGGGCCGGGGCTGCGGCGATCAGCGCCGCGATCGGGACCGCAACCAGCAGGTATCGGAATCCACGCATGAACTCGCCCTGTTCGCGGCCGCCCTGGCGACTCCTTCCAGCCGCGGCTGCGGATAGGCTCTGCTTTCGGGGAAACGGTCTTTGGGAGGTAGGCATGCAGCCGGAGCTGGTGCGCAAGATGACGGTCGAGGCGGTGGGAGCGTTCGCGCTCTCGTTCATCGGCGTGGGAGCGATCCTGTACGGCGGCACCAACAGCCTGGTCACCGTGGCGCTGGCGCATGGCTTCGTGATCGCGGTGATGGTGTGCGCCGCCGGGCACATCTCCGGTGGGCATTTCAACCCGGCCGTCACGTTCGGCTTCCTGGTCACCAAGCGGATCCCGACCTACGAGGCCGTGGGCTACTGGGTGGCCCAGCTGGCCGCCGCGGTGCTGGGTGCGCTGGCCGTCCGCGCCACGCTTCCCGACAACGTCCCCAACATCAACCCCGGCCTGACGGTGCTGGCGCCGGGCGTGAGCTGGGGCAGCGGCTTTGTGATCGAGTTCATCCTGACCTTCTTCCTGGTGTTCGTGATCTTCGGCGTGGCCGTCGATCCGCGGGGCAGCTTCGCGGCCGTGGCGGGCATCCCGATCGGCCTCACGATCTCGCTCGACATCATGATGGGCGGCCCGCTGACCGGTGCCAGCATGAATCCGTCGCGGACGTTCGGGCCCGACCTGGTGGCCGGCAAGTTCACCGACATCTGGCTGTACTTCGTGGCCTGCCCGCTGGGCGCAGCGGCCGCAGCGCTGCTCTACCACCACCTGATCCTGGCGCGGCGGGAGGGCTGACCCAGACCTTCACGCGGGCCGGCCCGTCCGCTATGCTGTGTTCTGACTGACTAGTCAGTCAGTACCCGGGAGCGATCAAATGGCCGACCGCAAGACCGAGATCCTCGAGGCAACCTGCCGTGTCATCGCCCGGGAGGGCGCCGACGGGTTGCGCATGGGAACGGTGGCCCGCGAGGCGGGGGTCTCGAGCGCGCTCCTGCACTACTACTTCGACACCCGCGCCGACCTGCTGATGCAGGCCTTCGAGCACGCGGACATCAAGGCCGACCAGGCCGCCGAGGCCGCGCTGGCGGGCATCCCGGGCGCAGTCGAGCGGCTGCGGCGGCTGCTGGAGATCTACGCCGGCGCCGATGCCGTCTTCCGCGACGACTGGGTGCTGTGGGTGGAGATGTGGCGCAGCGCGATCTTCGACGAGCGCCTGGCCGAGAGCGTTCGCCGTTCCTCGGCCTCGTGGATCGAGCAGATCAGCGACCTGCTGGAGCAGGCCCGCGACGAGGGGTCGATCGGCGACGCGATCGTCGTCAACGATGTGGCGATGCGGCTGGCCGCCACCGTGGACGGGCTGGGCCTGCAGATCCTGTCCGGCATCACCAGCCACGAGCGCGCCGCCGAGCTGATCAGAAACGCGCTGGCGATCGAACTGGGCCTTCCCACAACTGCGAGGAGCAGCGTATGAGCGTGGCCGACACGAAGGGCAAGACACTGCCGGCGCGGGCGTACACGTCGCCCGAGGTGTACGAGGCGGAGATGCGCGAGGTGTTCCTGAAGTCGTGGAACTTCGCCTGTCACGTCAGCGACGTGGCGGAGCCGGGGAGGTTCTGGACGACCACGATCGCGGGCGAGCCGATCGCCGTGCTGCGCGACAAGGACGGCCAGCTGCGCGCGCTCTCGAACGTGTGCCGGCACCGCGCGGCCCGCATCCTGGACGGCCAGGGCAGCTGCCCGAAGGTGCTGCGCTGCCCGTACCACGGCTGGACGTACCGGCAGGACGGCCAGCTGGCGGCGGTGCCCGAGGCGCGCGGCTTCGAGGATCTCGACCGCGAGAGCGTGAGGCTGCCGGCCTTCCGGGTGGGCGAGCTGAGCGGGATGGTGTTCGTCTGCATGAGCGAGGAGACCGAGCCGCTCGACACCTACTTCGGCGACCTGGCCGAGAAGCTGGCGCCCTTGCGGCTGGCCGAGCTCGGCGCCGGCCCGCGGATCGCGAATGGCTACGACCACAACTGGAAGGTGATCACCGACAACTACCTGGAGGGCTACCACATCCCGGTCGGCCATCCCGGTCTGCTGCGGCTGCTCGACTACAAGCGCTACGTCGCCACGCCCGGCAAGAACCACACCTGGATCGACGGGCCGTTCCGCAACAAGCCGTCCCGCAACTACCAGGAGCGGCTGTACCAGAAGCTGCTGCGGCCGATGAAGGATTTCCCCGAGGACCTGCTGGGGGCGTGGACGTACGTGCACCTGTGGCCGGCCACGTTCATCGACATCTACCCCGATCAGATCGACACCTGGCAGCTGTTTCCCGCCGGCCTGCGGCGCACCAGCACCGAGGCGCGGGTCTACCACTCCGGCTCCGGCGCGGTCCGCGACCGGCTGGTGCGGGCCATCAACTGGCGCGTCAACACCAAGGTGATGGCGGAGGACGTGGAGCTGTGCGACATGGTGCAGCTGGGCCTGGAGTCGCGCACGTACGAGCGCGGCGTGCTGAACCGCAACGAGAACGGCGTGCTGGCGTTCCACGACCTGTTGCGGCAGGCCGTCCCGGGCATCGACGAGCCGTGAGGATCATCCGTGGCGATGACCGCTGGCTGTTCCTGACGCCCGAGATCGAGCGCGAGGTGCCCTCGCTGCTGGCAGCCCTCGGCGCGGGCGACGCCGACGTCGAGGCGGGCCGGATCGAGCGGCTGATCCACGACGGCCGCATGCAGGACTGGTTCGACTACCTGCGCGACTGCCGGGCGCGGCTGGAGGCGGCCGAGGTGGCCGGTGAGCGGGCGGCGTCGGCGGAGCGGCTGGCGGCGGTGCTGCGCGAGCAGTACCTGCTGGCGCCGGCGCTGCGCGACGACGAGGCCCACGACGCACCCGAGCGGCAGCGACTAGAGGAGTTGCTGTGGACTTCGCGCTGACCCCCGGGCAGCGTGAGCTGCGAGCCCGCGCCGCCGCCTTCGTGAACGAGGTGCTGATCCCGCTGGAGCTGACGGCGGAGCTGGCCGGCGGGCGGTTGCCGGAGGCCGACCGCCGCCACGTCCGCGACCAGGCCCGCGAGCGCGGGCTTGACTCGGGCAACCACGCCGTGGAGTTGGGCGGGCGCGGCTGGGACAACGTCGAGCAGGTGCTGGTGCAGGAGGAGTTGGGCCGCAACACCAATGCGATCTGGTGGAACATGGCTGGCGGCTACAACGTGCTGTCCAGCGGGACGCCCGAGCAGATCGAGCGGTACCTGCGCCCGACGCTGCGCGGCGACCGCGCCGACGCCTACGCCGTCACCGAGGGCGGTGCCGGGTCGGACTCGGGTGCGATCGCCGGCACGGCGGCCGAGACGGCCGGCGGCTGGCACCTCAGCGCCGAGAAGTGGTTCGTCACCACCGGCGACGTCGCCGACTATTTCATCGTGATGGTGAACGTACTGCGCGACGGCGAGCTGCTGCCGACGCTGTTTCTGGTCGACCGCGAGACGCCCGGGATCGAGGTGGTGGACGATCCGCCCTTCACCCACAACTACCCGCACGGGCATCCCACCATCCGGTTCGACTGCGACCTGCCGGCGGACGCGGTGCTGGGCGGGCCGGAGCTGGTGGGCAAGGGCGACCAGCTGCAGAACGAGTGGTTCGTGGAGGAGCGGATCCACATCGGCGCCCGCTGCGTGGGCGCGATGCGGCGGCTGCTGGCCGAGACGGTCGACTGGACGATCCAGCGCCAGCAGTTCGGCTCCCGCATCTTCGACTTCCAGGGCGTCAGCTTCCCGCTGGCCGACTCGGCGTCTGACTGCCTGGCGGCGCGGCTGCTGGTCTACCACGTGGCCTGCATGGCCGACGACCCCGCCGCCGACCGCAAGCTGGTGCACCACCGGGCCAGCGCGGCCAAGCTGTTCGCCAGCGAGGCGGCCCACCGCTGCGCCGACCGCGCGGTGCAGGCGTTCGGCGGCCGCGGTTACATGCGGACGAACACGGCCGAGCGGTTCCTGCGCGAGCTGCGGGTCGACCGCATCTGGGAGGGCACCAGTGAGATCCAGCGGCTGATCGTGGCCCGCGGGCTCGAGCGCCGCGGCGTCGAGACGCTGCTCGACGTGACCGGCTGATCCCTCCTGAGGACCGTTGCTGTTGCAGCCAACGTCCGCGGTGGCACTTGACCCGTTCTGCGGGTATGGTGGTCGCTGCCGTCTGGATATGAGAACGGTCGTTCCGCAGGCTTAACAAGGGGGAGAGAATGATCCGGAAATCGCGGCTGTTGGCATGTGCTGCGGGCGTTGTCGCAGCGTCTGTCTTTTCGGCGCAGGCATCGGCGGCGCCGCTGGAGCAGCAGATGCATCGCGGTGGTACTACGACCATGGGCGCCGGATCGATCGGCTCGTTCGGGATCACCCAGCTCGAGATCCGCCCGTTCACCGCGGAGGCGGACGCGGGCACGATCGGCTCTGCGCGCAGCGTTCCGCTGGTGCGCAATCCTCGCAGCATGCGGCCGCTGACCGCGGTGAAGCCGCTGAGCGGGTCCACCGTCGGGGTGGCGGGCGCGGTCGGCCTCGATCGAAGCTGGCAGGGCCTCAATCTCTTCCAGGAGCGATTCGCCAACAACGGAAACCAGTTCACCGTCGACCCGCCAGACCAGGGACTCTGCGCCGGTAATGGCTTCGTCCTGGAGACCGTGAACACCGTGATGCGGGTGTTTCATCAGGACGGCAGGCCGGCAACCCAGCCGATCGACCTGAACACGTTCTTCGGGTACCGGGCTGCCATCAACCGTCAGACGGGCGTGTTCGGACCGAGTCTCGGTGACCCGAGCTGCTACTTCGACCCGCAGACGCAGCGCTGGTTCAACCTTGTGTGGACGTTCGATTCGCTGCCAGACGGGACGCTCACCGGGAAGCAGCACTTCGACCTTGCGGTGAGCCGTACCGCGAACCCGCTCGGCCGCTGGCGGGTGTACCGGCTGCCGACTCAGAACGATGGCACGCAGGGCACGCCGAATCACCACTGCAGCGGCGGCGTCTGCGAGAGCGACTATCCGCACATCGGTGGTGACCGCAACGGCATCTACATCACCGACAACGAGTACGGAGCGGGGAACCAGGAGTTCCACGGCGCCCAGCTCTACGCCATCTCCAAGCGCCAGCTGGTCGGGTGGGCGAGCCGCCCGCGGGTGCTGCTGTACCAGAACCTGCACGTGGGCGGACAGCTCGGTTTCACCGTGTGGCCGACGACCGGCGACTTCAGCGCCGCCGCTGGTGGCACCGAGTTCTTCCTGAGCTCGAATGCCGCCGGGGAGGTGGGCAGCGGCTCGTCGAGTCAGATCGCCGTATGGGCGCTCACGCACACGCGCCGTCTGTCGCTCTTGCATGCCGCCCCGCGGCTGCAGGCCCGGTTCGTGCACGTGCCGCGGTATGTCCAGCCCCCGTCCGCCGACCAGAAGCCGGGCCCAACACCGCTTCGGAGCTGCCTCAACGACAGGAGCATGGCAACACCGTTCGGCCCGGGCTGCTGGCAGTACTTCTCGGGCAGCATCGTTCCGCCCGGCCAGCCACCGGCGCACTTCCAGCGCCTGGCACACCTCGACACCAACGACAGCCGCATGCAGCAGACCGTGCTCAACAACGGGCTCGTCTGGGGCGCCCTCGACACGGGCGTCTGGGCTGGTGGACATAGCGTGCCCGGCGTGGCCTACTACGCGGTCGCCCCGGTCATTCGCGACGGCCGCCTGGACGCGCAACTCGTCCACACGGGGACATTCGCGGTGGCCGGCGAGAGCATCAGCTACCCGGCGATCGCCATGCTGCACAACGGTAAGGGCGCGATCGCGGTCACGCTGGGTGGTCACGGCTACTACCCGAGTGCCGCATACGCCCTCGTGCAGGGAGGCCAGGTCGGTGCGCTGCATGTCGCGGCTCCCGGCGTGGGGCCGTCCGACTCGTTCAGCGACTACCCGGCCTTCGGGCCGCCGTTCCGCCCGCGCTGGGGCGACTACGGCGCGGCGGTGCCGGCGGGCGACCGCGTGTGGATCGCGTCGGAGTACATCGCTCAGCGCTGCTCCCTGACTCGCTTCCTCGTGGACACGGCTCGGTCTCCGTTCGGCACCTGCGGAATGACCCGGGCCCCGCTGGGCAACTGGTCGACACGGATCTCGCTGGTATCGCCGTAGCGTGATCGGCCCCCCGGGGGGCCGGCTACGGCCGGCCCCCCGGGACCTCTCTCACCCGGGGAACGGTGTTTGACACCACCCGCCGGACGCGGGAGGGTGCGGCGGTGAACGAGATTCGCCGCATGCGGCGCGTGTGGGTGATCGGGATCA
>DATNEO010000021.1:0-6426 GCA_035553035.1 Gaiellales bacterium
TCCAACGGCAGGCCAAGGCTGTCGTAGGCAGCCGCGGCGGCCGCCAGGTTGAGGGCGTTGTGACGCGCGGTGAAGTTCACGGGCACGGACAGGGTTCGACCGCGAAGCGCGATCTCCGCCTGCCCGGCGCCCCCCGTGGCGGTGAACGCGCGCAGCTGCACGTCGGCGCCATCCTCGGCCCCGAAGCTGACCACCGTGCAGTCGAGCCCGGCCAGGTATGGCTCGAGCAGCGGTTCGCCGTATGGCACGATCGCGGTGCCGTCGGCCGGCAGCGCCTCCAGCAGTTCAGCCTTGGCCCGGGCCACGTTCTCGATGGTGCCCAGCAGCTCCAGGTGAACGGGCCCGACGCCGGTGACGATCCCGATCTGGGGACGCGCGATGGCGGCCAGGTGGGCGATCTGGCCGAGGCCGCGCATCGCCATCTCGACCACGGCGACACCGGTGATCGGATCGATCCGCGCCAACGTCAACGGAACCCCCAGCTCGTTGTTCTCGTTCTGGCGGCTGGCCACTACGGCCGTGTGCGGCGCAAGCAGCGCGGCCAGGACGTCCTTGGTGGAGGTCTTGCCGGTGGATCCGGTGATCCCGACCACGCTGGCCGTGCCCCGCAGGCGCACCTCGCGCGCGACCACCGCCAGCGCGTCAAGCGGGTCGTCCACCGCGATCCGGCCCGGACCTTCCTGGCCGCGTGGCACCAGCGCGGCCGCGGCGCCGGCGGCCAGCGCGTCATCCGCGAAGTCGGCACCGTCGGCACGCTCACCTGCCAGCGCCACGAACAGGTCGCCCGGGGACACCCGGCGGGAGTCGATGGCGACGCCCGTGACGACCGTCTCCACCCGCGTCTCGCCGTGCGTCAGCTCGGCGATCTCCGCGGTTGTCAGCTCGATCACGTCGTCTGCCCCAGCTGCTGCAGTGCCTCGAGCGCAGCCGTGCGGTCGTCGAAGGGCACCGTGTGATCGGCGAACTGCTGCCCCTGCTCGTGGCCCTTGCCGGCGATCACGACGATGTCGCCGGGCCGGGCAGCCGAGACCGCCAGCTCGATCGCGCGACGACGGTCGAGCTCCACCTCCATGTCGATGCCGTTCATGATCTCGGCCGCGATCGCCGCCGGATCCTCGCTGCGCGGATTGTCGTTGGTGATGACGGCGCGGTCGGCCAGCCGTCGCGCGACTCCGCCCATCAGCCGCCGCTTGCCGCGATCACGGTCGCCGCCGCAGCCGAACACGCAGATCACGTCGCCGGAGGTGATGCGGCGCGCAGCCGTGAGCACGTTCTCGAGCGAGTCGGGTGTGTGCGCGTAGTCGACCAGCACCGTGAAGGGTTGGCCGGCATCCACCGGCTCGAAGCGGCCCGGCACGCCGTGAAGCGCGGCGATGCCGGCCCGCACCGCCTCGTGCGGCAGCTCCAGCAGCTCGCTCAGCGCCACCACGCAGAGCACGTTGGCCACGTTGAAGTCGCCGCGCAGCCGCACGTCCAGCGGCAGCAGGCCGCGCGGCGTCAGCGCGACCAGCGAGATCGCCCCGCCCGCCCCGATCTCGACGGACTGGGGGCGCACGGCGGCGCGGTCGTCGTCGCCGGCGCCGTAGCTGAGCACGGGGCCGGCCGCCTCCATCACCAGCCGCCGGCCGTAGGGGTCGGCGACGTTGACGGCCGCCGGCCACGCGTCGTCCTCGAACAGCCGGCGCTTGGCCAGGTAGTACTCCTCCATGGTCGCGTGGAAGTCGAGGTGGTCCTGTGTGAGATTGGTGAAGGCCGCGGCGGCGAAGCGCGTACCGGCCACCCGCTCCAGCGCCAGCGCGTGCGACGACACCTCCATCGCGCAGCTCTGGTCGCCGGCGTGCGCCATCTGCCGGAACTGCGCCTGCAGGTCGATGCTCTCCGGCGTCGTCCGCTTCACCTCGGCCACCTGGCCCCCGATCCGCGACTGCACCGTCCCCAGCAGCGCGGGCCGCAGCCCGGCCGCCTCCAGCACGGAGTACATCAGGAAGCAGGTGGTGGTCTTGCCGTTGGTGCCGGTCACCCCGATCACGTCGAGCTCGTGGCTGGGGTGGCCGTAGAAGGTGTCGGCGGCGGGGCCCATCGCCGCCCGCGAGGAGCGCACCAGCAGCTGCGGCAGGTCGATGTCGAGGAACCGCTCGACCACCAGTGCCACGGCTCCCGCCGCCTCCGCCTGGCCGGCGAAGTCATGGCCGTCGACGCGGAAGCCGGGAACGCAGAAGTGCAGTGCTCCCGGCACGGCCGCAGCGGCGTCGTAGGTGAGCGCGGTGATCTGCCCCGTCGCACCACCCCGCACCTCGAGCGGCCCGATCGTCCCGATCAGGTTCGCGAGTTCCAAGCCTGGCGGGGAGGTTAGTTGACCGGGACGTCGAGTGGCTTGTCGGGCGGAATCGCCAGATCCTTGGTCAGGAACGTCGCGATCTGCTGGAAGGCGGGGGCCGCCACGATGCCGCCGAAGATGTTGGTGCGCGGCGAGTTGACCACCACCAGCACCTCGACCCGCGGGTTGTTCGCCGGCAGGAAGCCGACGAACGAGGCCACGTAGTTGCGGGTCGAGTAACCGAGGTGGTGTGGCAGCGCCACCTGCGCGGTACCGGTCTTGCCGGCCACGGTGTAGCCCGGCACCGACGCGCGGGTGCCCGTGCCGGCGGCGGTGTCGACGACGCCCTTCAGCATGTTCACCAGGGTGTGGTCGACGGTCGGGCTGAGCACCCGCCGCGAGACCGGCTTGGGCGCCGGCCGGCCGCCGATCTTCGCCACCACGTGCGGCTCGACCATCACGCCGCCGTTGGCGATGCCCGAGTACATGGCCGCCATCTGCAGAGGCGTGACCGCGATGCCCTGGCCGATCGGGACGTTGCCGATCGAGGAGGAGTACCACTTGTCGGGCGGCAGGATGGCGGGCGCCGCCTCGGCCGGCAGTCCGATGTGCGTGGGGCGGCCGAAGCCCCAGCGCCGGATCCAGTCGTAGAGCGGCTGCTTGTGCACGAGCTCGGCGATCGTGACCGTGCCCACGTTCGACGACTGCTGCAGGATCTGGGCGGCCGTGAACGTCCTGGTCGGGCGCGGAGCATCGTCGTGCACGACGCGATCTCCGACCTTGATCGCATACGGGATGCGGAACTGCGTCTGCGGCGTGACGATCCCCGCCGTCAGCGCGGCGCCCATCGTCACCACCTTGAAGGTCGAGCCTGGCTCGTAGGAGTACTCGACCGCCATGTTGTGGGTGTCGCGCGCGAACTGCTTGGTCGACAGGTCGTGCACCTTGTTATTGTCGTAGCCGGGCGCGGTCGCCATCGCCAGGATCGAGCCGTTGCGCGGGTCCAGCACCAGCGCGGTGGCGGTGTGCGCGCCCGTGCGGCTCACGGTCGCGTCCAGCACCGACTGCACCTTCTGCTGGATGGAGCGGTCGATCGTGAGCTGGACGTCGCGGCCCTGCTGGGCGCGGCGCAGCGTGACCGTGCTGAGCGGAACGCCGCCGGGTCCGCGCACCTCGAGCTGTTCGCCGGGGTGGCCGCCCAGCACGTTGTTGTACTGGTGCTCGATGCCGGAGCCGAGCGCGCCGCTGTTGTTGTAGTCGACGTAGCCGATCAGCTGCGAGGCCAGCTTGCCGGACGGATAGTCGCGGCGAACGGAGTCGACCGTGAACAGCCCCGGCGGGTGCGCCGACATGATCTCGGCGGCGACGGCGGGGTCGAGCTGCGGCAACACCCGCGCCTGCACCACGTGCGGCACCGTGAGCCGGCTCTCGAGCAGCTTCACCTCGGCCTTGAACGCCTTCTTGTGCTTGAGCTGGTAGCCCAGCTTCTGGGCGATGTAGGACGCGACCTGGCGCGGGTCCTGCACCCTCGCCGGGTAGACCATCAGGTCCTTCGCAGGCACGTCGACGGCCAGCGTATGGCCGGTCGCGTCCAGGATCCGGCCGCGGTTGGTGGGCACGACGATGGTCGAGTTCTGCTGGCCGTGGGCGCGGGCGGCCAGGGCGCTGGCCTGCAGGATCTGCACGTACAACGCGCGGCCGATCACGACCGCGAAGGCGGCTGCGAACACGAACATGATCAGCCGCAACCGCTGGTCGGACTGCTTGCTCACGGCGCCGCTTTACCGCCCTGCTGGCTGGCCGGCCCGCCGGCGCTCGCCGTCGCGGGCCTCGACGCATGCTTCAGCGGGTGCAGACGCAGGTAGTCGTTGCGCTGCGGCTGTGCCGAGACCATGCCGTAGCGGACCGCGTCGGCGTTGATCAGTCCCGACCCCGAGCGCTGGGCGACGAGCGAGCGCAGCGCGTCGTTCTGGGAGCGCAGAGCCGCCTCCTGGCCCTCGATCTTGCTGGCCGAGATCGAGTTGCGAAGCGCGCCGACGTTCAGCGCCACGATGCCGCCCAACAGGGTAGCGATCAGGAGCACCCACAGCACACCCGGGGCGACCGGCGAGCGCCCTGCGCGCGGGCGCGCCAGCGTGGCCGGCCGGCGTCGGTTCTGCCGGCGCTTGGGGGCGGTCTCGGTTGCCGGCGCCGCGCGACGCGGCCGGGACGGTGCCGCCGGCGCCGGGGCGACGACGCTCACGCCTGCGTCCTTTCGGCCGCGCGCAGCTTGGCCGACGCGGAGCGCGGGTTGACGCAGCGCTCGTCCACGCTCGGCACCACCGCCCGCGCCGTCAGCGTGCGCAGCAGCGGCTCGTGGCCGCAGACACAGATCGGGAAGTCCGGCGGGCAGGTGCAGCCACGGGCCTGGTTGCGGATGAAGCGCTTCACGATCCGGTCCTCGAGCGAGTGGAAGCTGATCACGGCCATCCGGCCCTCGGGCGCCAGCAGCTCCAGCGCATGATCGAGGCCCTCGCTGAGGGATTCCAGCTCGTCGTTGACGGCGATCCGCAGCGCCTGGAAGGAGCGCTTGGCCGGATGTCCCTGCCCGAACCGGCTGGGGGTGGGAATCGCAGCCTTGATCACATCGACCAGGTCACCCGTGCGGGCGAACGGCTCCCGTGCACGGCGGCGCACGATGGCGCGGGCGATCTGCCGGGAGAACCGCTCCTCGCCGTAGCCGCGCAGCAGCTGCGCGATCTCGCGCTCATCCCACTCGTTCACGATCTCCGCGGCCGTCAGGTCGCCCGTGGGATCCATGCGCATATCGAGCGGAGCGTCGGCGGCATAGCTGAAGCCGCGCTCGGGCCGGTCGATCTGCATCGACGAGATGCCGAGGTCGAGCACGAGCGCGTCGACGCGCAGGCCGGTGGCAGCCAGGTTGCGCAGCACCAGCGCGAAGTTGCCGTGGATGAACCGCGTGTCGGCCGACGCCCCGGCCGCGAAGCGCTTGAAGTGCCGTTCGGCCTCGGGATCGCGATCGATGGCGATGTAGCAGCCGTGGCCGCGCAGCTGCGGCTCCAGCAGGGCGGCGTGGCCCCCGGCGCCGAAGGTGCCGTCGACCACGGTGTCACCCGGCTGCAGGTCGAGCAGCTCGGCCACCTCGGATGCGAGGACGGGCACGTGTTCCACTGAGTGGCTACGGCTGTGAGAGACGTTCGGCAACATCCTCCACGCTCCCCTCGGATTCTGCCTGCTGGCGCGTCCATGCCTCGCCGTCCCACACCTCGAGGTAGTCGCGCGCGCCGGCGACGACGATGTCCTTGTCGAGCTGGGCGTGCTGGAGCAGCGACTGGCTCAGCATCACGCGGCCCTGCCCGTCCAGCTCGCACTCGTTGGCGCCCCCGTAGAACCAGCGGCTGAGCCGGCGCGACTCCTTGTTGAAGGGGTCGAGCCGCTCCAGGCGTGACTCCACGAAGGAGTCCCAGTTGCCGCGCGGGAATACGAACAGGCAGCCGTCGAAGCCCTTGGTGACGACCACGCCCTCCGCGAACGCCGCGCGGAGCTTGGCGGGGAGGGTGAGGCGGTTCTTGGCATCAAGTCGTTGAGTGAATTCGCCGAGCAGCAAAGGGTCGATCTCCCATTTCGCCCCACTCTACCCCACTTTGCCCCACAATGTCAATGCCAGAGCAGAACCCCGATAAGGCAGCCCGAGAACCCGCCGGCGCCGTTGTCTGACCGGACACGAATGTGTCAAGCGGCGAACAAACATGACTGTTAGCTGCTCGTAAACATCTGCGGATGACCTTTGTTGGTGTCCATCCAGCCTGGTAGAGTCCGCCCCCATGCCGTCGTGTGCACCCCAACGGCGACGCTCCCGCGTGACCACCGGCGTCCGCCGCACCGGCGCCCTGGTCGTGATTGCGGCCTTCGCCGCAGCCGCCCTGGCGGGGCCCGCCGACGCCAGCAAGATCAGCGACACCCGCGCCCAGGTGCGGGCGATCGAGCAGCAGCTGAACGCGATGGACATCAGGCTCGAGGCCTCGATCCAGGCCTACGACGGCGCCCAGCAGCACCTCACCGACGTCCGCCACCAGATCCAGCAGAACACGATCAAGCTGCGGGTCGCC
>DATNEO010000022.1:0-5485 GCA_035553035.1 Gaiellales bacterium
GTGGTCGACGACATCCACGATCAGGTGCCGAAGATCGACGACGGGCCGTGGCCGATGTTCCCCGCCGACCTGACCTCGATCGCGGTCGCGGTGGCGACCCAGGCCAAGGGCACGGTGCTGATCTTCGAGAAGATGTTCGAGAACCGGCTGGTGTTCACCGACAAGCTGGTCTCGATGGGCGCCCGCATCATCCTCTGCGACCCGCACCGCGCCGTCGTCACCGGCCCCAGCAAGCTCTACGGCTACCGCATGGAGAGCCCGGACATCCGCGCCGGCATGGCGATGCTGATGGCCAGCCTCTGCGCGGAGGGCGCCAGCCGGATCGGCAACGTCGGCCAGATCGACCGCGGCTACGAGCGCATCGACGAGCGCCTGCGCGCCCTGGGCGCCCGCATCGAGCGGGTCGAGGCGTGAGCGTCGACGGCTGCCTGTCGGCGCTGCTGACGCGCGGGCTGGTGCGCACGCGGCCGGCCGCCGACATGCTGGCGCCGTCCTCGCTGCTGTCGGGATCGGGCGCGCCGCTGCCGCTCGATCACGCCCGGCTGCTCTCGCTCAGCAACGGCCTGGACGCCTACGGCGGCTACTTCCGCGTGTTCGGGGTCGGCCCCTGGTCGGTGCGCGACATGCGCCGCTGGAACGCCCCCGACGGTTGGCGGCGGGCGTGGGACGGGCGGGCCGACGGCTGGTGGTTCATCGGTGAGACCGCCTGGGGCGACCAGTACGCCTACGTCACCGGCGACGATCCCCTGGAGTTCGATGCCACCGTCTATCGGCTGGACGCCTGCCGCCTCGAGGCGGAGCCGATCGCGGCCTGCTTCGGGGACTTCCTTCGCGACGAGCTGGCCCGCAACGCGACCGCCCCGCGCGATGAGACGACCGTGGCCGCTCGCCTCCGCTTCGGCGATCTGGAGCCGTCGCTGCAGCTCAGCTACGTGCCATCGCTGCTGGCCGGCGGTGACGAGGATCTGGCTCACGTGGTGGAGCTGGGCGCCCGCGAGGCGATGACGCTGGCCGGCGACAGCTACCGAGCTGTGGCCGCCGTCGCGGCCGCCACGGCGTAGATCCGGCCTCACTAGACTGCTGGCGTGGAGACCCGTCAGATAACGGCCGCCATGGTCCCGGATACGGTTCGGGCGCTGCGCCCAACCGACGAGGACCGGGAGCGCGTCAAGGGCTCCGTAGCCGACATCGTGGAGATGGTGCGAAGCGGCGGCGATGCCGCCGTGCGCCGTCTCACGGCCCGGCTCGACGGCGTCGACGTGGAGCAGGCGCGGGTGCCCGCGGCCGCCATCAAGCGTTCGCTGAAGGAGACGTCGCCGGGGGTGCTGCGGGCGCTCGAGACGCTGACCGAGAACCTGCGCGCCACCGCGCGCGAGACGATGCCTCAGCCCAGCCGCCAGGTGCTGGCCCAAGGGCAGATCGTCAGCACCCGCCCGATGCCGGTCGACCGCGCCGGCGTGTACGCGCCCGGCGGCCGCGCGGCGTATCCGTCCAGCGCCGTGATGGCGCTTGTGCCCGCGCAGGTGGCGGGCGTCAAGGAGATCGCCGTGTGTTCGCCACCGGGGTCGGACGGCCTGCCCTCACACGCCGTGCTGGCCGCCTGCAGCCTGGCCGGCGTCGAGGAGGTGTACGCCATCGGCGGCGCCCAGGCGGTGGCCGCGATGGCGCTCGGGACGGAGACGATCCGGCCCGTGGACGTACTGGTCGGCCCCGGCAACGCGTTCGTCGAGGAGGCCAAGCGCGGCCTGTTCGGCGAGGTCGGCATCGAGTCGCTGGCCGGGCCCAGCGAGTTGATCGTGCTGGCCGACGAGACCGCTCCGCCCGACGTCGTGGCCTGGGACCTGCGCGCCCAGGCCGAGCACGGCGCCGGGTCGCAGTCGGTGCTGGTGGCCGTGGACGAGGCCCTGCTCGCGGCCGTGTCGGCCGAGCTGCCCGATCCCGCCGGCATCACGCTGCTGCGGGCCGACGCGTGGGACACCGCCATCGAGCTGGTCAACGCCTACGCGCCCGAGCACCTGCAGCTGATGGTGGCCGAGCCGCAGGCGCTGCTCGAGCGCGTGCGGCACGCCGGCGCCATCTTCATCGGCATGATGAGCGGGACGGCGTTCGGCGATTACGTGGCCGGCTCGAACCACATCCTGCCCACCGGCGGCCGCGGCCGCTTCTCGTCGGGCCTGGCCACCAGCGTGTTCCTGCGCATCCAGGAGGTGGTCGAGATCCCCGACGCCGCCGTCGAGCGGCTGGCCGCGCCGCTGGCCGACCTGGCCCGCGCCGAGGGCCTGCCCGCCCATGCCCGCTCGGCCGAGGTGCGGGCCGAGCGCCTCGCCAACGCAACGTCACTGACCGAAGGAGCCGCAACGTGAGCAAGACCGTCATCGCCGTCGACGGCGCGCCCCGCCCGTTCCAGGGCGCGCCCTACAACCAGGCCATCCGCACCGACGGGCTGGTCTTCTGCGCCGGCCAGGTGGGACTCGACCCCGACACCGGCGACATGGTCGAGGGCGACGTCGCGGCCCAGACCGAGCGCGCGCTGCAGAACCTGAAAGCGGTGCTGGAGGGCGCCGGCAGCGGCCTCAACCAGGTCGTCAAGACCACAGTGTTCATGACCGACCTGGGCGAGTTTGCGGCCATGAACGAGGTGTACGCCACCTACTTCACCAGCGACCCGCCGGCCCGCTCCACCGTGCAGGTCGCGGGCCTGCCGGCCGGCGCCCGCGTCGAGATCGAGGCGATCGCACTGACGTAGGGCTCCGGTACCCTCTGCGCATGCGGCCGGCAGAGGTGATCATCTCCCATCAGAACACGGATTTCGACGCCCTCGGCTCGATGCTGGCGGCGCGCCGGCTGTACCCTGGTGCAACCGTACTCGTGCACGGTGGGCTCAACCGCAACGTGCGCGAGTTCGCCGCCCTGCACGAACAGGAGCTGGCCCTGGCCGATGCCTCCCGCTGCGACCTGTCCGCGGTCTCCAGGGTGATCGTGGTCGAGACCTCGCAGCTGGGCCGCCTGGGCGACATGGCCGAGCTGGTCGAGCGTCCCGGGGTGGAGACGATGCTGTTCGACCACCACGGCACGCAGCCGCCCGCGTGGGTTGCGCATGAGCGCTACCTCTGCTCCGGCGACGGCGCCCTCAGCAGCACCATGGCCGGCATCCTGGCCGAGCGCGGGATCGAGCCGACGGCGACCGAGGCGACCGTGCTGGCGCTGGGCATCCACGAGGACACGGGGTCGCTGACGTACGCCTCGACCACCGTTCGCGACGTGGAGGCACTCGCGTTCTGCGTCCGCCACGGCGCGAACCAGGAGCTGATCGGCGGCTTCCTGCACACGCCCCTGGATGCCGATCACCGCGCGCTCCTGACCACCCTGATCGACGCGTCCGAGCAGCTCGAGCTGGGCGGCGTGGCGGTGCTGGTCGCGGCCGCGCGCTGGCCGCGGTACGTGGACGGCGTGTCCACCCTCGCCTCCAAGATCACCGACCTCACCGACAGCCCGGCGATGGTGATGCTGGTGGAGATGGACGGCCGGGTGTTCGCGGTCGGGCGCAGCCGCACCGCCGCGTTCGACGTGGCCGCGGTGATGGCGGCCCTGGGCGGCGGCGGCCACGCCCAGGCGGCCTCGGCGCTGGTGCGCGACGAGACGCTCGAGGGCGCCCGCGCCCGGCTGGGCGCGGCGCTGGCGCTCGGCATCGCGGCCGGCCCGCGAGCGGCCGACATCATGTCGGCGCCTCCCTGGTTCGTGGAGGCCGACAGCACCATCGACGATGCCCTGGCCGAGTGCCGCCGCCGCGGCACCTCCGGCGTGCCGGTCGCCTCCGGCGGCGAGATGGTGGGCGTCGTCGCCCGCGAGGACATGGGCCGCGCGATCGGCCACGGCCTCGGTCACGCCCCGGTGCGCGGCATCATGAGCGCCGAGGTGGCGGGCCTGCCGCCGGACGCGACCCTGGCCGACGTGCAGCGGGTGCTGCTGCGCGGGGTCGGCCGCCTGGCCGTGACCCGCGACGGCCACGACGGGCCCCACGCAACCGCCGACGTGCTCGGCATCATCACCCGCGGCGACCTGCTGCGAGCGCTGCGCGATGTCCCGCCCGGCGCGTCGCCGAAGCGGCCGACCGACCTGAGCGACCGGCTGCGGGCCATGCCCGGCCTGGAGCGCCTGTGGCCCGCCGCCGCGGCCGCCGCCGACGACGCCGGCGTCTACCTGGTTGGCGGCGCTGTGCGTGACCTGCTGCTGGAGGAGCCCAGCTTCGACATCGATCTCGCCTACGAGGGTGACGGCATCGCCTTCGCCGAGCGCCTTGCGGCGGCGCTGGACGGCCGTATGCACGCCCACGAGAAGTTCCACACCGCGGTGGTGATTGCCGGCGCCCTGCGGGTCGATGTGGCCAGCGCTCGCACCGAGCACTACGAGTATCCGGCTGCCCTGCCCACGGTCGAGCACTCGTCGATCCGCCAGGACCTGCACCGCCGCGACTTCACCATCAACGCGATGGCGGTGTCGCTGCTGCCCGCCGAGTTCGGCCTGCTGTTCGACCCCTACGGCGGCGAGGGCGACCTCGGCCGCGGCATCGTGCGGGTGCTGCACAACCTGTCCTTCATCGAGGACCCGACCCGCATCTTCCGCGCCATCCGCTACCAGAACCGCTACCGGTTCGACATGGACGGGCTCACCCTGCAGCTGGCCCGAAGCTGTGTGGAGATGGGGCTGGTGGGCGACCTGTCGGGAGCGCGCGTGCGCGACGAGCTGGTGGCACTGCTGGGCGAGGAGGAGGTGGCGGGCGCACTCGTCAGCCTCGATCAGCTGGGGCTGGCCGGCGCCGTGCACCCGGCGCTCGACTGCGGCCCGGCGACGGTGCATCTGGTGGAGCGGCTCGACCGCGCCCGCAGGCGCCACGCGCCGGAGCTGCCGGCTTGGCGCGGCCGGCTGGCCGCGATCGCGCGCGGCATCCCCGGCGGCGAGCTGGACGAGTGGCTGGAGCGGCTGCGGGTGCGGCGCCGTGACGCGCGTGTGGTGGCGTCCGCGGCGATCGTGCCGCCGCGGCTGGCGGGAGCCCTGGCCGAGACCGCCGAGCCGGCCCGGATCGCGGAGCTGCTGGCGCCGCATCCGGCCGAGGTGGCGCTGATGGTGGTGGCGCTGGAAGGGCCCGCGGCCGCGTCCGCCGAGCTGTACCTGTCCCAGCTGCGCGACCTGCGGCTGGACATCGACGGCGATACCTTGCGCGAGCAGCTGGGCTTGGCGGAGTCGCCGCAGGTGGGCGCGCTCCTGGCGGAGCTGCTGCGGCGCCGCCGGAACGGCGAGCTGGGCGGCCGCGAGGAGCAGCTCGAGGCCGCCCGCGAGCTGCTCGCGGAGGTGGCGGGATGAGGCTGAGCGCCGCCAACGCCAGCCGCTGGCGCGGCCAGCCCGGCCACTACGAGGCCTGGCACCTGCGCCTCGGCGACCCGCACAGCGCCGCATCGGCATGGATCCGCCACAGCTTCCACGTGCC
>DATNEO010000023.1:0-5342 GCA_035553035.1 Gaiellales bacterium
GACCGCCAGCGCACGGCGTGAACCCCGCGTGCGGCGCAGCAGCCGGGGGTCGATCCGCCGCGGCCTCACTGTCGTCGGCACCGGCATGGCGGCACGCTACCGGGCGCCGGACGCGGTGCCGTCACCCCGATCGGACGAGAGACCGTGACCGTTCCATGACACGCAAACCCGCAACGATCCGCACCTCCACGTCACGACCTCAGCCCCGACCGCAACGATTCCCACCACCCGGCCGGCAACAAGATCACGGCTCCCGTCCGGCCCCGGCTCAACCACGCAGCCGCGCATCACGATCCGGTGACGACCGGTCACAGTTCCGCGCCAAACCGCTCACGCGGGCCGAGTGGGAGTCAAACCCCTGATCGGGTGGCCGGGGCGTCACGCGATCGCGCGGGCGCCGTGACAGGCGCGACGGGCGTGCCGCATCCGGGTCACGCGCTAGACGGAGATGCCCCAGGTCGCGGTATGCGACTCGCCGGGTGCCAGCCGCACCAGGTTCTCGCCGCTGCGAAACGCATTGGGCGGGCACGACATCGGCTCGACCGCGAGTGCCCGGCGGGCGACATCAGGCAGCGGGTCGCCGCTGAATACCATCACCCACGGGTACGCCTCGTCCATCCACAGCGTTCGCGCGGCGCCCGACGCTGGATCCCACAGCTCGACGCGGGCCGCTCCGTCACCGTCACGGTCGAGGTCGGTGAACGCGTTGTCGAGCACGAGGCCGCCGATCGCCCGGCGCGCGCGGAAGTCGTACCCGGTGCCCGTGACCGGCTCCGAGCCGGTCGGCAGGCTGCGCTCGTCGGACCGCAGCACCGTACCCGCGGGAATCCGCAGCTCCAGCGTGTCCACGACTCCCGTGCCTGCCGTCAGGTAGGGGTGGGCGCCGCAGCCGTACGGGCAGTCGCGATCGCCGGCGTTGGTGGCGCTCGTGCGCACCGTCAGACCCGCGTCCGAGAGCGAGTACTCGATCGAAAGCGACAGCGAGAACGGGTAGCCCGGCTGCGGATGCACGACGTGCGCCATCACCACCCGGTGGGGTTCATGCTCCGCCGCTGTCCAGGCGGCCCAGCGGACGAGCCCGTGGATCGCGTTTCGGTTCGGCACCTCGTCCAGGGGCAGCGAATGGCTGACCCCGTCGAAGTCGTAGCGGCCGTCCTCGATCCGGTTCGGCCACGGGATCAGCACCTGGCCGCGGCCGGACGTGCACGTCCCGTCGACCGGATAGCCGTCCAGCACGTCCGCGTCGCCGACGGTGTAGGAACGCAGGCCGCCGCCGACCTCGACAACGACCACGCGCTGATCGCCGTGTGCGATCTCGAATTGCCTGCCGGAGGGCAGCACCACGTCGCCCGCGGTCATCGCATCAGTCCGTCCACCAGTCCTCGACGGTCTCGCCGTCGCCGCCCTCGGGACGGTCGGATCCGATCGCGACCACCTCGAGCCCGTCCGGTCCCGCCTCCAGCGCGCGCACCGTGGTCGGCGCGATCCGTACCAGGTCCCAGGGCTTGAGGTCGATGATGTCGTCGCCGAGCTTGATCCGGCCTGAGCCGGAGGTGACGAGGTACGCCTCCTCCTGCTCGCGGTGCCGATGGCCGAGCGTGTTGCGGTGGCCCGGCCCGTAGCGAAACACGCTGACACCGAGGTGCTCGGAGTCGAGGTGCTTGCGGCCGAAGCGCGCCTCGACGCCGTCGCGCCCTGCGGCGGAGTCCTCGAGGTCGTTCATGTTGACGATCGTGTAACCAGCCAATCGATGCCTCCTGCGTTGTGGAACCAACGCAGCGTAGTGCGCGAGCGGCGGTAGTCTCCGCCACGCCGATGACAGCGACCGCGATCGCCGCCGCCGAGTCGCCCGACGTCGCCGGGCCGCGCACGAGCGTGCGCTCGACGCTGGCGGTGTCGCTGCTGGCGGCGCTGGTGCCAGCCCTGGCCGGGCTGGCCTTCCTGGGCCGCTACGGATGGGATCGCGACGAGCTCTACTTCCTGGAGGCGTCGCACCACCTCGCGTTCGGGTACGTCGACTTCCCGCCGCTGACCGCCCTGGTCGGGCGGGCAGTGGTGGTCGTGTTCGGGACGTCGCTGGACGCGCTGCGGCTGACGACGATGGTGATCGGGCTGACCAGCGTCGCCTTCGTCGCCCTGAGCGCGCGCGAGCTGGGTGGCAGCCTGCGCGCGCAGGCGGTCGCGGCCCTGGCCTGGGCGACGGCGCCGATCGCGCTGGGAGCAGCCAGCATCTTCCATCCCACCTGGCTCGATCTCGGGGCCGAGACCGCGACGCTCTACCTGGTGCTGGTCGCGGTCACGCGGCCGATGCCGCGGCTGTGGCCGGCGGTGGGCGTGATGGCCGGCATCGGCCTCGAGGCCAAGTACACGATCGTGACGATGCTGCTGGCGCTGGTGGCGGGGCTTGCGCTGACGCCGCAGCGGGTGGTGTTGAAGACGCGCGGCCCGTGGATTGCCGCCGGGATCGCATTCGTCCTGTTGCTGCCGAACATCGCCTGGGAGATCCACAACGGCTGGCCCAGCGCCGCCTTCGCGCACAGCCAGCGCGCGCAGACGGCGGCCGACACGCCGCCGCCGGCGTACGTGGCCGACGCGGTCGTGTTCCTGGCGGCCTGCACGGCGCTGGCCGTGATCGGGGGCGTCTGGATGTGGCGGCGGCCGGCCTTGCGCGCGTTCACCTGGGCGGCGCTGTTCGTGGTGGTCGGGTTCGGGCTCGAGCAGGGTCGTGGCTACTACCCGCTGCCGGCGATGATCGTGTGCGTCGCGGCCGGCGCGGTGGCGCTGGAGCGGTGGCGGCCGGCGGCCCGCTGGCGGCGCCGGGCCGTCCTGGGCGCTCTGGTCGCCGTCCAGCTGCTGGTGATCGCCGTCGCCGCGCAGGTGGTGGTGCCGATCCGCTCGACGACGGGCATGATCGACTCCGGCATCTGGAACGTGTCCTTCTTCAAGGACGAGATCGGCTGGCCGGAGATGGTCGCGCAGACCGCGCGAGCGTGGCGGTCGCTGCCTGCGGCCGAGCGCGCGCATGCGGCGATCCTGGCCCAGAACTACGGCGAGGCCGGCGCCCTCGCCCGGTTCGGCCCCTCGCTGGGCCTGCCGCAGCCGCTGTCGGGCCACCTCAGCTGGCAGTACTGGCGGCCCGCACGCCTTCCACAGCGGACGGTGCTGACCGTCGGGTACGACCCCGGCACGCTGCGCGAGATGTGCACCAACTATCGCCGGCTGGCAACGATCGAGAACGCCTACAAGCTGGACAACGAGGAGCGGGGCCGGATCATCGCCGTCTGCCGGCTGCCGCAACCGCTGGGCGCCATCTGGGACAGCCGCATCGCCAGCGACGACCTGTAGATGATTGATCGATATCTCTGTGATGTCTAGGAGGCGACTGTTCGCAGCCGTAGCCACCCCTGCCCTGTCCATCACCGACCTCTCGCAGCGGCCAGACTCGCGAGAGATATCGATCAATCATCTAGACCAGATCGCCGCGCGCGATTCCACTAGATTGCCATCGATGTACCGGTGCTTCTCGCCCACGTGGTGCCCGACCAGACCGGGAGCTGGCCGTGGCGGTCGGTGAGTCGTCTCCCACCGCCGGCCAGGCCGGTGACCTGAGCGGCGCCTGGATCGATCGCGACATCAGCTGGCTCGAGTTCAACCGGCGGGTGCTGCACGAGGCGCTGGACGAGCGCACGCCGCTGCTCGAGCGGGTCAAGTTCCTGGCCATCTTCAGCGCGAACCTCGACGAGTTCTTCATGAAACGCATGTCGCGGCTGGCGGACCCCACCGGCCTGGCCGCGCCCGCTCAGCGCGAGTTGGCCGCGCAGATTCGCGCGATCGTGACGTCGATGCTTGACGAGCAGGCCGGCTGTTACACGCAGGTGCTGCGCCCGCGGCTGGCCGAGCACGGGATCCGCCTGGTCGGATGGGACGACCTCGACGCGGCCCAGCGCGACGAGGCCTCCGCCGTCTTCGAGCGCGACATCTCGCCGGTGCTGACGCCGCTCAGCCTGGATGCCGCGCACCCGTTCCCGTACGTCTCGAACCTGTCGACCTCCTGGGCGTTCCAGCTCGAGGATCCGGTCACCGGCGAGGCGGTGCTGGTGCGCCTGAAGCTGCCGACCGACTTGCCCCAGTGGCTGCGGCTGAGTGCAGCCGGCTCGTCGGAGTGGGTGTTCGTCGGCCTCGACCAGGTGATCCGGGCCAACGCCGAGCGGCTGTTCCCGGGAATGCTCGTGGCCAGCGCCAGCCTGTTCCGCGTCTGCCGCGACGCCGACGTGGAGCTCGACGAGAACGACGGGCTCAGCAAGCGGGCGATGGTCGAGGAGGAGCTGCGGCAGCGCCGTTTCGAGCCGGTCGTGCGGCTCGAGGTACAGCCCGACGCCGACGCCGCGATGGTGGCCGAGCTGGTCGACCGCTTCGCCCTCGGGCCGGACGCGGTCTACGAGATGAGCGCCCTGCTCGACTACACGACCCTGTTCGAGGTCGCCGGCCTGGACGTCGCCGAGCTGCGTGACCCGCCGTGGACACCGCTCGCCCCGCGGGTGCTGGAGGCCGCCCCGGACTCCGACATCTTCTCCGCGATCCGCAGCGCCGACATCCTGCTGCACCACCCCTACGAGAGCTTCTATGCGAGCGTTGAGCGGTTCATCCGCGAGGCGGCCGACGATCCGCACACGCTGTCTATCAAGATGACCGTCTACCGGGTTGGCGACGACACCCCGTTCGTGCGCTCGCTGATCGCGGCGGCGGAGGCCGGCAAGCAGGTGGCCTGCGTGATCGAGCTGAACGCCCGCTTCGACGAAGAGCGCAACCTGCACTGGTCGCGGGAGCTGGAGCGGGTCGGAGCACACGTCATGTTCGGGGTGACCGGCCTCAAGACGCACAGCAAGGTGGCGCTCGTTGTCCGCAATGAAGACGGCGTGATCCGCAGTTACGCCCACGTCGGCACGGGCAACTACCACACCCGCACCGCAAAGCTGTACGAGGACGTCGGCCTGCTCACGGCCGATCCGGTCATCACCGGCGACGTGGTCTCGCTGTTCCACTACCTGACCGGGCGTTCGCGGACACCGTCGTTCTCGGAGCTGCTGGTCGCGCCGCTGCACATGCGGGCGCGGTTCGTGGAGCTGCTCGAGGCCGAGATCGCGAACCACGAGGCCGGCCGGCCGGCCCGGATCGTCTGCAAGATGAACCAGCTCGAGGACCCCGAGATGTGCGCCCTGCTGTCCCGCGCCTCCGGGGCGGGGGTGCCCGTCGACCTGATCGTGCGCGGGCTGTGCTGCCTGGCGCCGGGGGTGCCGGGGCTGACCGAGAACCTGCGCATCCGGTCGGTGATCGGGCGCTTC
>DATNEO010000024.1:0-8864 GCA_035553035.1 Gaiellales bacterium
GAGGTGTTCGGCCATCCGTCGATGCTGACCGGGCAGGCACCCGCCTTCACCGTGCGCGCCCGCGAGCAGTGCGAGCTGATCCTGATCCCGGCCAAGCAGGCGGTGCCGCACCTGAGCGGCGAGTTCGTGGCCTCGACCCTGCGTGCGCGCATGATCCGCACCGGCCAGGTGGCGCACGCGCAGGGCGACGTCCGAACGGCGCACCTGGGCGACCTCGTGCACCGGCCAGCGCCGATCTGCGCGCCCACCGACACCGTCCGCGAAGCCGCCCGGCGGATGGCCGAGAAGGACGTGTCCTGCATCCTGGTCGACCTCGACGGCGCGTGGGGCGTGCTCACCGACTCCGACCTGCGCCGCAAGCTGGTGGCCGCCGGCCTGTCCTACGACACGCCCGTGTCGGAGCTGATGGTCGACCGCGCGATGACGGTGCCGCCCGATCGGCTCGCCATCGACGCCATGATCGACATGCTCGACCTCGGCATCCACCACCTGCCGGTCGTCGACTCACGCGGCACGCCGCTTGGCATCGTCACCGCCACTGACCTGATGTACCTCGAGGGTCGCACCCCGTTCGCCGTGCGGCGCGCGATCAGCAAGGCCGAGACCGCCGACCAGGTGGTGGAGGCGGCGAGCTACCTGCCCCAGACGATCGTTGCGCTGACCCGTGCCGGCGTGTCGTCGGTGGACGCCTGCCGGGTGCTGGCACTCGCCGGCGACACCGCCACCACGCGGCTGCTTGAGCTGGGCTTCCAGCGTCACGGGGCGCCGCCCTGCTCATGGGCCTGGATGGCGCTGGGCAGCGTCGCCCGCCGTGAGCAGACGCTGGCCTCTGACCAGGACAACGCGTTCGCCTACGACGACCCCGGCGGAGAGGAGGTCGACGCCTTCTTCGCGAAGGTCGCGGCCGAGATCAACAACGACCTGGAACGGTGCGGTTTTGGCGCCGACAACTCGGACGTGATGGCGCGGAATCGCCAGTGGCGGATGAGCAGCAGCGAGTGGTCGCGGGTGCTGGCCGACTGCCTGGAGCACCCTGACCGCTCACACCTGGTGCGCGCCGCGGTCTCGTTCGACTTCCGCCAGGTGGCCGGCGGCCTCGACATCGTGCGCCCGCTGGTCTCGATCGAGCGGCAGGCGCCCCGCCACCCGGACTTCGTCGCGCGGCTGGCGCGCACGGCCACCGACTTCACGCCTCCCCTGGGACGGCGCGGCAAGCTGATCACCAACGACGACGGCCGCATCGACCTGAAGAAGCAGGGCATCATCCCGATCGTCAACCTGGCCCGGTTCCACGCGATCGCGGCCGGCATCACCGTCTCCTCGACCCTCGAGCGGCTGACCGCCACCGAGGCCGCCGGCCAGCTCAGCGGCGAGGCCAGCTCGGAACTGCGCGAGGTGTTCGAGCTGCTGCTGGAGCTGCGCGTCGAGCAGCAGGTGGCTCAGGTCGAGCGCGGCGAGCAGCCCCGCAACATGCTCGATCCGCGCGGTCTGCCGACCCTGGCGCGCAGCCAGATGGTGCAGGCCTTCCAGGTGATCGCGGGCCATCAGAAGCAGCTCGCGCGGTACGTGCCGATCGGGTTGTAGCACCGCTTACGACCAATCTCCCTCCAGGTCTTTACAAGCGTCCGCCCGGCGTGGTTGACTATCGCAACACCGGTTACAACGACGCTCGGAGGGAGGCAGTATGTCGGAAGTCGAATCTGGCGCTCCGGACTACGAAGGCGGTGGTCTGAGCCGCGAGACGAACTGGTGGGGCGCGTTCGTGATCGGCCTGGCCGGCACGATCCTGGTGACGGGCATCGCGCCGGTGATGGTGACGACGCTGGGTGCCGCATCGATTCCGCTGATCGTCTTCATCACGATCACCGGCTACCTGCTGTGCCTGCTTTTGGCGGAGCTCTCGGCGATGATGCCGGAGCGCACGGGCGGCTCGCCCTCCTACGCGTACGTCGCCTACAAGGACAAGTGGCCGCGGTTCGCCAAGCATGTGAACGGCGTCACGGCCTGGATGTACTGGCTGGGCTGGTTTCCGGTGGCGCCGCTGAACATGATCCTGGCGTCGTTCTACCTGGTGGACAAGTTCGGCTTGTCGCAGAAGGGCTTCACGCCGATCCATACACCGATCGCGTACTGGACGGTCGCGATCTCGGTGGTCGGCATCATCCTGGTCTTCATCCCGGCCTACCTGGGCATCCGCCTGGGCACGGTGTTTGCGACCGTGTTGGGGCTGCTGTCGATGATCCCGCTGACGTTCCTGGCGATTGCGCCCATCTTCCGCCCGTCGGTGACGGACTGGGGGCAGCTGTCGGGGTTCCATCAGCTGGACGGCAGCGGCTTCTTCACCGGGCTCGGCGGCGAGGGCTGGCTGACCGTATACCTGGCATACGCGTTCCTTTTGACCTGGAACGTGATCGCGATGGAGGCTGCGGCCTGCTACATCGGTGAGTGCCGTGACCCCGAGCGTGACGCCAAGATCGCGATGAACCTGGAGGGCCTGTACGGCCTCTTCATCTACACCATGATCCCGATCAGCTTCATCGTGGTGCTGGGCGCGAGCGCGCTCAGCAACCCGGCGCTGGTCGACCCCGCCACGATCTTCTCGACGTTCGCCGGGAAGGTGTTCTCGAGCGGCGGCAACACGCTGGACTGGTTGATCACGATCATGCTGGTGGTGGCGCTGGCGCTGTCGGCGCTGAACGCCATCATGGGCTGCGCCCGCTCGCTGCACCAGATGTCCATCGACGGCCAGTTCCCGCGCATCTTCTCGCGCGTGAACAAGCACGGCGTGCCGTCGTTCTCGATGGGCTTCAACGTGATCTGCAGCCTGATCGTCGTGTTCTTCGGCGGCGCGGTCGAGATCTACACGTTCTCGAACGTGGGCTACCTGGGATCGTTCATCCCGGTGCTGATCGGCTTCTACCTGCTGCGCCGGTTCCGCCCCGACATGGCACGCCCGGTGCGGATGCCGGGCTTCTTCAAGTACATCGCGCTGGCGATGGCGGCGCTCTACTTCGTGATCTGGTCGTACGGCGGGTACGAGTACGCACGCATCGGCAACACCCGCATCTACTACTTCATCGGATGGCTGGTGGCGCTGTCGTACGTGTTCTTCTACTGGTACCGCGTGTACATCGAGGATCCCAAGTACAGCGAGGCCGGGGAGCCACCGCCCGCGCCGGCGGCTGCCGGGGACTGATCCGGCAAGGGACAATCATCTAGGCTGGGGGCGATGCTGCGAAAAGCGTCGCCCCCACCTGATGAATCGACGCTCGAAGTGCGCCGGCTGATGGTTGCATCCGAGGGCCGCGATATCCCCTACCCGGTGATCGTGCGAGCGCTCGAGCTGGCGCGGCCGCTCGATGCCGAGGTGTTCGTGATGTCGATCGCGCGGGTGTGGGGCACCAGCCTCGGCTTCCCCAATCCCGGCCTCAAGCCCACCAAGCACGAGTGGGACGAGCAGAAGCGGATCGTGAACGAGGCCGTCGACAAGTTCAAGAAGGCGGGGCACACGGCGAACGGCCTGGTGCTGGCGACGCGTAAGGGCTCGAAGCGGATCGTGAAGGAGGCCGAGATGCGCGATATGGACGCGATCGTGATGGGCGCAGACCACGATCGCGGACTGATCGGCGACTTCGTCTGGGCGCACGAGCCCTATCGCGTGTCGCACCGCTCCCGGCGCATCCCCGTCTTCCTCGTGCAGGGGTAGACTCGGCACGGCCCATGCGAGTCCTACTGATCGGATCCGGCGGCCGTGAGCACGCACTGGCGTGGGGCCTCGCGCGCTCGCCTTCGCTGGGCGACCTGCACGCGGCGCCGGGAAACCCCGGGATCGCGGGGATCGCCACCTGCCACGACGTGCCGGTGGGCGATCTGGCGGCGCTGACCGACCTGGCGCTGTCGATCGGGGCCGACCTGGTCGTGGTCGGGCCCGAGGCGCCGCTGGTAGCGGGGCTGGCAGACCGGCTGGCCGATGCGGGGGTGCTCTGCTTCGGCCCGGTCGCCGCGGCCGCCCTGATCGAGGGCTCCAAGGCGTTCGCCAAGGAGGTGATGGCCGCCGCCGGCGTGCCCACCGCCGGGTTCTCGATCTGCGATACGCCGGCCGCCGCGCACCTCGCGATCGCAGAGGCCGACGGCAACGTCGTGATCAAGGCCGACGGCCTGGCCGCGGGCAAGGGCGTGTTCGTGTGCAGCTCGGTGGCCGAGGCCAACGACGCCGTCCGTGCCTGCCTGGTCGACCGCCGCTTCGGCGGCTCCGGCGAGCGGGTGCTGATCGAGGAGCGGCTGGAGGGAGCGGAGGTGTCGATGCTGGCGCTGTGCGACGGCGAGACCGTGCTGCCGCTGGCGCCGGCCCGTGACTACAAGCGCGCGCTCGACGGCGACCGCGGTCCCAACACCGGCGGCATGGGCTGCATCTCGCCGGTGCCGGGGCTCGATCCGTCCACCGTGGACGAGCTGGTGGCCACCGTGCACCGCCCCGTCATCGCCGAGCTGGCGCGTCGCGGCATCGTGTTTCGAGGCTGTCTGTACGCGGGCCTGATGCTGACCGACCACGGACCCAGCGTGCTCGAGTTCAACGCGCGTTGGGGCGACCCTGAGACGCAGGCGCTGGTGCCGCGGCTGGACGGGGATCTGCTGGACGCGCTGCACCGCTGCGCCGAGGGGACGCTTCACCGCGCATCGCTGGACGTGTCCGGCCAGGCATGCGCCTCGATCGTGCTGGCTGCCGGCGGGTATCCCGATGCGCCCGAGCAGGGCGCCGTGATCACCGGGGTCGAGCAGGCCGCGAGGCTGCCGGGCGCGACCGTGTTCCATGCTGGCACGGCTCTCGAGGGCGACCGGCTGGTGGTGTCAGGCGGCCGCGTGCTGAACGTGTCCGCCGTGGGCGCCGACCTGGCCGAGGCGCGCGACCTCGCCTACCGGGCGGCCGGGCTGATCAGCTTCGAGGGCATGCGGCTGCGCACGGATGTCGGGGAGCCGGTCCGTGTCTGAGCCGCAGCCCGCAGGCCCCGCGCCCACCCCGGTGCCGGAGGTGCACCCGGTCTGGGAGGAGCTCGAGACCGACGGGCCGCAGGTCGGCATCGTGATTCCCGACGAGGCCGACCGGGAGCGGATCGAGGCCGCGTGCAACGAGCTGCTGGAGCGCGCCATCACGTTCGAGGTGCGGGTGCTGTCGGCGCACCGCAACCCGCGCGAGGTGGCCGAGTACGCGTCCACCGCCATGCTGCGCGGCGTGCGCGTGGTGATCGCCGCCGCCGGCGGCGCCGCCGCGCTGCCCGGCGTGATCGCCAGCTACACGGAGCTGCCCGTGATCGGCGTGCCGATCGAACGCGGCAACCTCGGGGGCATGGACGCGCTGATGTCGGTCGTGCAGATGCCCGACGGGGTGCCGGTCGCCTGCATGGCGATCAACGGCGCCCGCAACGCCGCCATCTACGCCGCCAAGATCCTGGCCCAGGGCGGGGCCGCCCCGCCGCACGGCCGCTGGACGGCAACCGAGTAAGGATGGAGCAGCGCTTCAGCCTGATCACGCTCGGCGTCGCCGACCTCGCGCGTGCGCGGCGGTTCTACGAGGCGATGGGCTGGCACAGCAACACCGACCCCGAGCTGGGGGTCGTGTTCTTCCAGTGCCCGGGCACGGTGCTGGCGCTGTGGGGCCGTGACGAGCTGGCCGCAGACAGCGGCGTCGTCGATGGCGGCGGCTGGGGCGGGTGCACGCCGGCGCAGAACGTGCGCTCACCGGAAGAGGTGGACGCGGTGATCGAGCAGGCGCGGGCGGCCGGCGCCACGATCGCGCGGCCGGGTGCGCCCACCTTCTGGGGCGGCTACTCCGGTGTCTTCATAGATCCCGACGGCCATCCGTGGGAGATCGCGCACAACCCGCACTGGCAGCTGAATGACGACGGGACGGTGCTGCTGCCGTAGCGCTCCGGGCCGGTTGGTAGACTCCGAATTGCCTTGATCAAGCGCTATACCCGCCCCGCGATGTGCGCCGTCTGGTCGGACGAGCGCAAGTTCCAGCGGTGGCTGGACGTCGAGATCGCAGCCATGGAGGCGTGGGCTGAGGCCGGAGTCGTTCCCGCCGAGGCCGTCGCCGCCGTGCGGGCGTCGGCCCGCGTGGACGTGCCGCGCATCCTCGAGATCGAGCGGCGCACGCACCACGACGTGCTGGCCTTCACCGAGTCGGTGGCCGAGCAGGTGGGCGAGCAGGCGCGCTGGTTCCATTACGGCCTGACCTCGTCGGATGTCGTCGACACGGCACTGGCGCTGCAGCTGCGCGACGCCGGCGAGCTGCTGGTGGCCGGTCTGGCGGCGGCGGAACGGGCGCTGCTCGTGCGCGCCGAGGAGTTCCGCCACACGCCCATGATCGGCCGCACCCACGGCGTGCACGCCGAGCCCATCACCTTCGGGTTGGTGCTGCTGGGCTTCGCCATGGAGCTGCGGCGCCAGCGGCGGCGGCTGGCGGAGGCGTTCGCGGGCGTCGCGGTCGGCAAGCTGTCCGGCGCCGTCGGCACCTACGCGAACTCGGATCCGCGGATCGAGGCGTTCGCGCTCGGCCGGCTGGAGCTGGAGGCCGAGGAGGTGGCCACGCAGGTGATCCCGCGCGATCGCCACGCCCGGCTGCTGTCTGCCCTGGCCGAGGCCGGATCCTCGCTCGACCGCTTCGCGACCGAGATCCGCCACCTGCAGCGAACTGAGGTGCGCGAGGCGTTCGAGCCGTTCGCCAGCGGCCAGAAGGGCTCGTCGGCGATGCCGCACAAGCAGAATCCGATCGTGTGCGAGCGCGTGTCCGGGCTGGCCCGCGTGCTGCGCGGCAATGCCGTTGTCGGCCTTGAGAACGTGGTGCTCTGGCACGAGCGCGACATCTCACACTCCTCCGCCGAGCGGGTGGTGCTGCCCGACTCCACGATCGCCCTCGACTACATGCTCGATCGCGTCGTGTGGCTGGCCGAGGGCCTGTCCGTCGACCCGGAGCGGATGCTGCGGAACCTCGAGGCCTCGCACGGGCTGGTGTTCTCGGGGCGGGCGCTGCTGGCGCTGGTCGAGGCCGGAGCCTCGCGCGAGGCGGCCTACGAGATCGTGCAGCGAAACGCGCTCCGCGCCTGGGACGAGGAGACCTCGTTCCGGGGGCTGCTGGAGGCCGATCCCGACGCGATGGCGCTGGTGGATGCGGCCGCGCTGGATCGGGTGTTCGACCTGGAGAGCTTCCTGCGCCACGTCGACGCGATCTTCGACCGCACGCTCGACGCCCTGGAGGTGGAGCATGTCTGACGCGCTGGCCGGCCTGCACGAGGCGTCCGGCAAGGTGCGCGAGATCTACAGCTTCGGCGACACCCTGCTGATGGTCACCTCCGACCGGATGAGCGCGTTCGACGTGATCATGCCGACCGCCATCCCCGACAAGGGCCGGGTGCTGACGGGGCTCTCGAAGTTCTGGTTCGACCGCACCGCCGAGCTGGTGCCGAACCACCTGATCTCGATCGACCACTCGGACTTCCCCGCAGAGGCGGCCGGCGAGCCCGATCTGGCCGGCCGCTCGATGCTGGTGCGGCGCCTGCGGATGCTGCCGATCGAGTGCGTGGTGCGCGGCTACCTGGCGGGATCGAGCTGGAAGGACTACCAGGCCACCGGTGAGATCTGCGGGCACCGGCTGCCGCCCGGGCTGCGCCAGTCGGCCCGGCTGCCGCGGCCGATCTTCACGCCGGCCACCAAGGCCGAGAGCGGCCATGACATCAACATCGCCGCCGCCGCCGCCCGCAGCATGGTCGGCGACGACGACCTGTTCGACCGGGTCGAGCAGCTGTCGATCGACATCTACCAGCACGCCGCTGTCCACGCGCTCGAGTGCGGGCTGATCATCGCCGACACGAAGTTCGAGTTCGGTCTCGACGCCGGCGGAGAGCTGGTGCTGGGTGACGAGGTGCTGACGCCCGACTCGTCCCGCTTCTGGCCGGCCGACGCGTACGAGCCAGGCCGCCCCCAGGCGGCGTTCGACAAGCAGTTCCTGCGCGACTGGCTGGAGGGCCTGGACTGGGACAAGCAGGCACCGGGGCCGGACCTGCCCGACGAGATCGTGACCGGCACCCGCGCCCGCTACGTGGACGCCTACGAGCGCCTCACGGGCGAGCCCTTCAGCGACTACCTACGACGAAACGGAGTGCCGCCGCCATGAAAGTGACCGTGCTCGTCCGTCCCCGCGACGGCATCCTCGATCCCCAGGGCGAGGCGGTTCGCCGATCGCTGGCCGGCCTCGGGTACCCCGCTGCCGATGTGCGCGCCGGCAAGGTGTTCGACCTCGACGTGGACGCCGACGACGCCGAGGGCGCGCGGCGGATCGCCGACGAGATCGCAGGAAAGGTGCTGTCGAACCCGCTGATCGAGCAGTACCAGGTCGAGGTGGCCGGATGAGGGTCGGCGTGGTCAGCTACCCGGGGGCCTGCGACGACCGCGATGCGATGCACGCGGTCGCGCTGATGGGCGCGGAGCCGGTGCGGCTGTGGCACGCCGATCCTGACCTGGGCGGCGTCGACGCCGTGATCATCCCCGGCGGGTTCAGCTACGGCGACTACCTGCGGCCGGGCGCACTGGCGGCGCTGTCGCCGGTGATGCAGGGTGTGCGCGCCCACGCCGCCGCCGGCCGGCCGGTGCTGGGCATCTGCAACGGCTTCCAGGTGCTGACGGAGGCCGGCCTGGTGCCAGGCGTGCTGCGGCCGAATGCCAGCCTCAGGTTCCGGTGCCACGACGTGGCGCTCACGATCGAGCGCGAGTCGCCCTGGCTGCCGGGCTGCTCGGAGGGCGACGAGCTGACGATCCCGATGAAGCACCACGACGGCTGCTGGTTCGCCGACGCCGCGCAGGTGGCCGAG
>DATNEO010000025.1:0-2648 GCA_035553035.1 Gaiellales bacterium
GTCCTCCTCCAGCAGCGCCAGCACCGCGAAGTGAAACGCCGAGAGACCGGTGCCCTCGAACGCCGCGTGGGAGCTGTCCTTGGCCGCGAACCCGAGCCGCTTGAGCAGGAACACGTCGCTCGACAGCAGCTCCTTGGGCGGCCCCGGAAGCTCCCGTGTGGGAACGCTTTGGGTGTCGATCACATTCATCACCACCGAAGTGTAGCGCATCCGATAGTCGATATGTGCTATCGTGGCAGTCATCAACGATTTTAGGAGTCAATGAATGCTGCAGTCATCGATTATCGGAAGCCCGCCGCGTCGCAAGGGGCTTGCCCTGGCGGTGATCGTGGCGGCGCAGTTCATGGTTGTGCTCGACATCGCCATCGTGAACGTCGCGCTGCCCGCGATCAAGGGCGACCTGCACTTCGCGGAGGGAAACCTGCAGTGGGTGATCAGCGCCTACGCGATCCTGTTCGGCGGCGTGCTCCTGCTGGGCGGGCGGCTGGCGGACGTGTTCGGCCGCCGGCGCGTGTTCATGATCGGCCTGGCGGTGTTCTCGATCAGCTCGCTGCTGTGCGGCCTGTCCTGGTCGGAGGGGTCGCTGATCGCGTTTCGCGCGCTGCAGGGGCTGGGCGGGGCGCTGTTCGCACCGGCCGGTCTCTCGATCCTGATGACCACCTTCGCCGAAGGCGCCGAGCGCAACCGCGCGCTGGGCATCTGGGGCGCAGCGTCCGGATCGGGTGGGGCGGCGGGCGTGCTGCTGGGCGGCTTCCTCACCTCGTACCTGAACTGGTCGTGGGTGTTCCTCATCAACGTGCCGGTCGGGATCGCCGTGATCGCGGCCGCGCCGCTCGTGCTGGCTGAGAGCCGCGGGCAGGGGCACCGCCACTTCGACGTGGCCGGCGCCACCTCCGTCACCGCCGGCGTGATGCTGCTCGTGTACGCCATGACGCGGGCCACCCAGGAGGGCTGGGGCAGCTTCGCCACGGTCTCGCTGCTGGGCGCATCGCTGGTGCTGCTCGCCGCCTTCGTCGCCATCGAGCTGCGCTCGCCGGCGCCACTGCTGCCAATGCAGATCTTCCGAAACCGGATGCTCTCGGCCGCGAACGCGACGGCCGCGGTGATCGGCGCGATCGCGTTCTCCGAGTTCTTCCTGCTGACGCTCTACATGCAGCAGGTGCTGGGGTACTCCGCGATCAAGACGGGCGTCGGCTTCGCCGCCGTCACGTTCACGATCATCGTGTTCTCGAACGTGGCGCAGACGCTGGTCACGCGGCTGGGCGTGCGCTCGGTGCTTGCCACCGGCCTCACGCTGGACGCCGTCGCGCTCGTGTGGTTCACGCAGCTTCCGGTCTCGGGTCACTACTTCTGGAACCTGTTCCCGGCGTTCCTGATCAGCGGCGTGGGCCTGGCGCTCTCGTTCGTGCCGGTGACGATCGCCGGCCTGGCCGGCGTGCACCGCGCGGACGCGGGCATCGCCTCCGGCCTGATCAACACCACCCGCCAGGTGGGGGGCGCCGTCGGGCTGGCGGCGGTGACCACGATCGCCGCGTCGTACGCGTCCACGGGCGCCGGCGCAACCGGCCTGGCACGCGTGGCGGCAGTCGACGGCGGCCTCACCCGCGGCTTCCAGGTCGGGTTCGCCGTCCTGGCCGGCGCGGCGGTGCTCGGCGCCGTGATCTCCGCTGTGATGCTCCGGCCCCGCCCCGAGGGCGCGGCGGTCGAGCCGCTCACGTCCCCGTCCACAGCTCGCCTCGAGGAGGCTGCCTGATGATGATGACGCAAACCTCCGGCCTCCATGGGCAGCAGAACGCCCTGCTCGACGGAACCATCGACGACATGCTGCTGCGGCTTCGCGGCCTGGTGCTGGTCGGCGGTCTGCTCGAACAGCGCGGCGCCTCTGCCGAGGAGGTCGAAGCCCACGTCCGTGAGGCCGACCGCCTGCGCGCGAAGCTCGCCCGTCTGATCGGCGGCGACGACGCGGGCCTGGCTGCCTGACACAAACACCTGCGGGCCCCGGCGGCGGTCACATGCCGACCGGGCCCGCAGGTTCTCTGGCAGTACAATTCCAGGGTGGATCACTTCTACCCGCCCCAGGTCAGCGCCCACTGGTGATCGTTTGACCACGCCGCCCGTGTGGCGGCCGACGTACGCCGGGCGGCGGGACCGCCGCAGCTGAAGCGGCGGCCGCCCGGCAGACTCGCGGCGGTGCTCGGGTGGCTGGCCTCTCTGGTGTAGCTCAATCCAGCAGGTGGATGCCAAGCGCGTCCGCCAGTTGCGGGGCCAGCCCCAGCACCGCGTCGAACTCCATCGACGTGCCCGCCAGGCCCGCAACGCCCTCGATCGCCTCGAGCCGGCACCGCCGCAGTTCGGAGTTCGCGAAGCGGGCCTTCGAGAACACGGCCCCGGTCAGGTCGCAGTCATGGAACCGCACCCAGCTGCCGCTCGCCCCGGTGAAGTCGGCCTCCCGCAGGTTGCACGAGTCGAACGTGACCCGCACCAGCTCGGACAGGCGAAACGCCGAAAGGTCGGCGGCGGCGTTACGCCAGAGGGTGTCGTGGATCCGGGTCTCGGCCCACTGGGCGCCGGTCAGGCGGCCGCCTGACACCCGCACCCGCGTCAGCGACCCGCCTCGGATCACCGCGTTCGCGAGGTTCGGCTCGTCC
>DATNEO010000026.1:0-3674 GCA_035553035.1 Gaiellales bacterium
GTGGCGTCGGCAAGCTCCGGGAAGCTGAGGATGTCGCCGAGCAGGTCGCGGGTGAACTCGACGCTGCCCGCGCCGACGAAGGCGATCCGGGTCATGCGCGAAAGTGTTTCAGGTTTGATAGAACCGAGCAAGAATGTTCACGACCGCCGAGCAGCGCGCCATCGACCAGCTGTCCACCGAGAGCGGCCGGCTGGCCGTTGTGGCGGCCGATCAGCGCACCAAGCTGGTCGAGGCGCTGCAGGCGGCGGGGCTGGAGAGCCGCATGGATTTCATGCGCGCGTACAAGCTCGACCTGGTCTCGGCGCTGGCGCCGGCGGCGCCGGCGATGCTGCTGGATCCCGAGATCGCGCTGCCGCACGTGACCGACGCGGGCGTGCTGCCGGCCCACACCGGGCTGCTGGTCTCGCTGGAGCGCAGTGGCTCGCGCCGCACGCCCGACGGCCTGCGCAGCGCGCAGCTGCTGCCGGGGGTGGGCGCCGACGGCGTGCGCCGGCTGGGCGGCACCGGGGCGAAGCTGCTGCTGCGGCTGCGGGCCGATCGCGAGGGTGCCGACGGCGACAACGCGGCGGTGCTGCGCGAGGCGGTCGCGGACTGCGCCGCGCACCACCTGCTGCTGGTGGTCGAGGTGCTGGTCTACCGGCTGGACGATGAGGACGAAGCCGGGTATGAGGCGGCGCGCGGCTACCTGATCCGGGAGGCCGCGCTGCTGGCCGAGTCGTGCGGCGCTCGCTACCTGAAGCTCGAGTACCCGGGGGACGAGCAGGCGTGCCTGCGGGTGACCGACGCGCTGTCGGTGCCCTGGGCGCTGCTCTCGGCCGGCGTCGACCACGAGACGTTCATGGTGCAGCTGCGCGCGGCGCTGGCGGCCGGGGCGGCGGGATTCATCGCGGGCCGCTCGATCTGGAAGGAGTCGGTGGCGATGCGCGGCGAGGAGCGGCGCGCGTTCCTGGGCGGCAAGGCGCGGCGCCGGCTCGATCAGCTGCTTGCGATCGCGGGCTAGGGGATACTGGCGGGCGTGCTGGACCTGCTGGTGATCGGCGACTGCAACCCCGACCTGCTGGTGGCCGGCGGCGACGTGGTGCCCGAGTTCGGCCAGCGCGAGAAGCTGGTCGAGACCGGGCGGCTGCTGGTGGGTGGATCGGCCTCCATCTTCGCATGCGGCGCCGCCCGGCTGGGGCTGGCGGCCGCGCTGGTGGCGACGATCGGCGACGACGCGTTCGGCTCGTTCATGATGGACGCGGTGGGCGAGCGCGGCGTCGATACGTCGGGCTGCCGGGTCGTTGCCGGCGCTGACACCGGACTCACGGTCGCGCTCGTGCGCGACGGCGACCGTGCGATGCTGACGGCGCCGGGGGCGATCCCGCTGCTGACGGCCGAGATGGTGCCGCCGGCGCTGGTGGCGTCCGCCCGGCACCTGCACGTCGCCTCCTACCACCTGCTGGACGGGCTGCGCCCCGGCCTGCCGGCGCTGGTGGCCGCGGCGCATGCGTCGGGTGCGACGGTGTCGGTGAATCCGCAGGGCGAAGTGGGCGACGGCGGCGGCGCCGAGCTGCGCGCGCTGGTGCCGGCAATCGACCTACTGCTGCTGAACGAGCGGGAGCACGAGGCGCTGGGCACGGTGGCCGGCCCGCTGGTGGTGGTGAAGCACGGCGCCGGCGGTGCGTCCGCGCAAACCGCCGCCGGCGTGGTGCGCGCCGCCGGGCATTCCGTCGAGGTGGTCGACACGACCGGTGCCGGCGACAGCTTCGACGCGGGCTTCCTGGCGGCGTGGCTGGCCGGGGAGCCGCTGGAGCGGGCGCTGGCGCTGGGCAACGCCTGCGGAGCGCTTTCGACGCGGGCGCTGGGAGGCATCACCGCGCAGGCGACGATGGCCGAGGCGAGGGCGGCGGCATGATCGTATGCCTGGCGGCGAACCCCTCGATCGACCGGCTGTTCGGGGTCGACCGGCTGACGCCGGGCGGCATCCACCGTCCAGCCGAGTTCGCGCAGGTGGCGGGAGGCAAGGGACTGAACGTGGCGCGGGCGGCATCCGCGCTGGGCGCCGAGGTGCGGGCGGTGGCGCTGCTGGGCGGGCACGCGGGGCGCTGGATCGCGGAGCAGTGCGAACGCGAGGGCATCGAGCTCGAGGCGGCCTGGGCGCAGGCGGAGACGCGCTCGTCGCTGTCGGTGGCCGAGGCCGACCAGGGCCTGACGGAGTTCTACGAGCACGGTGTGGCGGTCACGCCCGAGGAGTGGAGCGGCTTCGCGGAGCTGGCGGCGCGGCACCTGCCCCAGGCCGGCTGGACGACCATCTCGGGGTCGCTGCCGCCGGGGGCGCCGGCCGACGGCTACGTGCCGCTGATCAGGGTCGCCCGTTGCGCGTTCGACAGCCGCGAGGAGGGCATCTCCGCCCGTCCGGCGCTGGTCAAGGTGAACGCCTCCGAGGCCGCACAGCTGACCGGCATGGCCGATGTGCTCGACGCGGCACAGACCCTGCACGAAGCGGGCGGCGGCGCGGCGATCGTCACCCGCGGCCGCGACGGCGCGGTGATGGTCGCGCCGGATGGACGAGCGCGTTCCGCCGCGGCCGACGCCGAGGGCCGTTACCCGGTGGGAAGCGGCGACGCCTTCCTGGCAGGGCTGGTGGTCGCGCTCGAGGGCGGAGCAGGATGGGACGATGCGCTGCGCGCGGCGATCGGGGCGGGCGCGGCCAACGCCGAGCAGCCCGGCGCGGGTCGGCTCGACCCCGATCGAGCACGGGCGATCGCGGTCTCGGTGCGCCTCTCGCCCGCCCGCTGACCCGTCACGCAACCGTCACGGGCCCGAAACGTCACAGAGATCCGGGCCGACCCCTTGATCGCAACGATTCGGTCACGATCGATCACAGCCGGCGCCGCGAGTGCTCACGACGGCCGAGTCGGCCTCTGACCCTCTTACGATTTGATCGGCTCAACCATGCGGACGTCCTGTAACGGCCCGTCACGGAGCTGTCACGGCCCATCAACGCCGGCTGATGCGGTGTTTGACACCCTCGAGGTGCGCGGGGGCGTCACGGAAGGGTCACGGCGACCGGTACGAACGGCCGCCCGCTGGGCTACTTCAGTCCGGTCGAGGCCAGCGACTGCACGAACCAGCGCTGGCCGATGATGAACACCAGCAGCATCGGTGCCAGCGCCATCACGTTGCCCGCCATCAGCAGCGTCCAGTTCGTCTGGTGCGCACCCTGGAACTGCGCCAGGCCCAGCTGCACCGTGCTCTGGTTGGTAGAGGTGATCACGATCAGCGGCCACAGGAAGTCGTTCCACGTCCACAGGAAGGTCACGATCGTCAGCGTTGCCAAGGCGGGCATAGACAGCGGCAGCACCACCCGTACCAGTACTCCCAGGCGCGAGCAGCCGTCCATACGCGCCGCCTCCTCGAGCTCGATCGGCAGCGTCCGGAAGAACTGCCGTAGCAGGAAGATCCCAAATGGCGTGACCAGGTTGGGCACGATCAGCGCCGGCAGCGAGTTCACCAGCCCCATCTTCTGGACGATCAGGAAGGTCGGGATCATCGTCACCTGGAACGGCACCATCAGCGTCGCCAGCAGCGCCACGAACAGCACGTCGCGGCCGAAGAACCGCATCCGCGCGAACGCGTAGCCGGCCAGGCTGCAGAACACCAGGTTGCCCGCCACCGCCGACAGCGTCACGATC
>DATNEO010000027.1:0-2810 GCA_035553035.1 Gaiellales bacterium
CCGGCACCGAGCAACCCGGTCACCAGCTACAGCGCGCACAAGGTGCTGCTGTCCTGGGACGCGTTGCCGGGGGCGAAGCAGTACACCGTGGAGCTGTCGACAACCAACTCGTTCTCGAGCAACATCGAGACGCTGACGACCGACAACACCTCGGTGGCACCGCGCCTGGAGAGCTCCGCCTACGACAACGGTGGAGTCATCTACTGGCACGTGTTCGCCACCGACGCCGACAACAACGCCGGGGGCAAGACGCCGGCGCAGACACTGACGCTGCCGACCAAGCTGGTGCTGACCTCGTCGGGCTTCCCGATGAAGGGCAAGGCGGTCTCGATCACGATCTTCACCAAGGACGCCTACGGGCACGCGGTGAACGGCGTGAAGGTGACCGCTTCCGGTGCCGGGGTCACGAAGACGTCCAAGCTCTCGTCGCGCGGCAAGGTGACCTTCAAGCTGAAGGCGACCAGGTCGGGCAAGCTGACGTTCAATGCCAGCAAGGCGGGTTGCGTCGGGTCGAAGCTGATCATGACAGTGTTCTAAAAACGGGAGGGCCGGGCGCTTCGCCCGGCCCTTTTCTCCGTCGCCTACTCGGGGGCGGGCGTCTCGATCGCGTGCGACGTCCGCCCGCGCACGGCCGGCAGCAGCCAGCGTGCGGCCAGCAGCGCGACCAGCGCCAGCAGCGCGACCGGTATCACCACGCCGGCACCCACGATCACGGCGGTGACGACGTCGGTGGCGCGCTGCCAGCTGCGGCGAAGCGCGCTTCCGATCGCGGTGGCGTGGCCAGCGTGGTGGTGCGCGGCGGCCGGCTGGGCGAGGAGCATGGTGATGGTCGACATGTCCGCCTGGTCGTGCAGGTAGCGCAACCGGCCGTCGAGCTCCTCGATCTGGCCCTGGATGTTGAACAGCTCGTTCTGGATCTTGATCGTGTCGCCGACCGTGACGGCCTGGTTCATGAGTCGGATCAGCGCCCGTGACTGGGCGCGCAGGTTGCGTGCCCGTGCCGACAGGTCGACGAATTGCTGGCCGACGTCCTCGCCGCTGACCTGCTGGGACCGCACGCTGCCGATGCCGGGACCGGTGAGGTCGGTCATGGCCTGGTCGAACCGCTCGGCGGGAACGCGCAGGACGATCGTCGACGACTCGTGCCTGCCGGACGAGATGTTGCTGGAGCTGATGAAGCCGCCGTAGCGGGCGACGACCAGGTTGGCGCGGCGGACCGCCTTGCCCAGGTCGCCGTGGCCCAGCCGGATCGACAGCTGACCGGTCTTGATCACCGTCGACGGCATCTGCGGCAGCGACCGCTGGGTGCTGACGTCGGCGGGGTGCGCGATGTTGCCCGGGGCGGCCGCGGCGTCTCCGGCGACGATGCCCCCGCCGCTGCTCGACATGCTGCCGACGGCCCGCTTCTCGGGCCCGGGTGCCGTCGTCCCGGAACTACTGCTCGACCCACTGCACCCGGCCACGCCGGACGCCGCCGCCAGGACCACCGTGATCGCCGCCACCGTGCTGAATCGCATCATGCCTCCTCCGGTCGTCGGCAATCAGACCGGCGATCGGGGCGGACGGTTCCCGCGCTGTTTGTGCCTACACCGCCGCAGGCAGCACGCCCGCAACGCACTCCTCGACGGCCGCGCGGTCCGGCCCGCACACGAACACCAGCTCGGTGTTTCGCAGGTGCGACACGCGACCGACCCGCTCGCCGGAGGGGTTGTGGATGCCGATGCGCGCGCCCACGTAGCGGGGCGCGTCGATGGCGACGGCGGCCACGTGGCGGCGCTGCTCCAGCAGCACCTGCACGTCGGCCGGCGCGTGGAACCCCTCGTTCGAGAACGACACCACCAGCCAGGGTGTCGTCAGGCTGGACACCAGATCTGAGAGGGCGTCCCAGGCCAGCGTCTTCGAGTTGTAGGGGCTGCGACGCTCGCGCACGTCCAGACGCTTGCAGGCCACGCCGTAGTGGCCGGGTGCGTCGTTTCGGACGATCGTCTCCCACACGTGGTAGTTCCCGGCGTAGCTATGCTGGTTGTAGGGCGGGTCGAGGTATGCCAGCTCGACGTCGCCCAGCTCGGTCGCCAGCCGGTTGGCGTCGCCCATCCGCGGCGTTCCGGCCGGGCCCGGCACCGCGATCGGCTCGCGCAGCTGCAGCGGGTTGGAGGCGCGCGGCGCCCAGCGCTTGAGGTAGGCCATCTGCACGCCGACGGTGCTGTCGACGCGGTCGGCCGCCTCCAGCAGGCTGGTCAGGAGCAAGCCCCGCTCGACCGCATCCAGGGGCAGCCGGTCGATCTCGGTACGGATCGCGTCGATGCGCATGCCGTTCTCCGGCATGAAGTAGCGGGCGCGCTCACAGAACGTCTCGGTCACGTACCCGCGCTCGCCCGGCACCGCGTTCAGGTGGTCGAGCAGTGCGCCGAGGCGGGATCGGTCGACCGAGCCGTCCGCCTCGATATAGGCCCGCCCGAGCGCCTGGGAGTAGGCGGCGGTGTCGTTCGAGAGCACCCGGATGCCTGCCGCGCGGAGGGCCTGGCCGACACGGGTGGTGCCGGCGAACAGATCGGCCGCGGTGGCGACGCCTGCCCTGCGGGCGATCTCGGCCAGCGACGGCGCCAGCAGCCGCTTCGAGCCGAGGTACTTGATCACGGCCGCCACTCTACGCGGCGGCGCGGCTAGTCCGGACTCATCGTAGGTAGGTGAGGACGGCCAGGACGCGGCGGTGGTCTTCGGATGCCTGGGGCAGTCCCAGCTTCTGGAAGATGCTGGTGACGTGCTTTTCGACGGCGCGTTCGGTCACCACCATCCGCTCCGCGATACCG
>DATNEO010000028.1:0-6926 GCA_035553035.1 Gaiellales bacterium
CCCGCCAGCTGGCGCGGCCGAGCGTGGCCGACGTTAGCGCGCCGCCCAGCGCACCCAGGCCGAAGAATGCGCTCAGCACGCCGAACACCTCGGGGCCGCCGCCCAGCGTCTGCTTGGCCATCACCGGCAGCAGCACGTTGAAGTTGAAGGAGAAGGTGCTGACCACGGTCACGATCATCAGCGCCATCAGCACCTCCGGAGCGCCGCGCACGTAGCGGAATGCCTCGCGGGTGCCGCGCAGGAGGGTGGGCCGCTCGGCGTTGGCCGAGCGCGGGAACATCTCGTCGCTTCGCATCAGCAGCAGGCCGATCAGCACCGCCGCAAAGCTGACGGTGTTGAGCGCAAAGCAGAGGCCGGCGCCGGCCAGGGCCACGACCACGCCGCCCATGGCGGGGCCGACCACGCGGGCGGCGTTGAACAGGCTCGAGTTGAGCGCGACCGCGTTCGGCAGCTCGTCACGTCCCACCATCTCGAAGGTGAGCGCCTGGCGGGCGGGCGCATCCAGCACCAGCACGGTGCCGCGCAGCGCCGCCAGCAGCAGCACCTCCCAGGTGGTGATGGCGCCGGCCAGCGTCAGGGCGGCCAGCACGCCGGCGATCACCATCGAGATGACCTGCGTCGAGATCACGGTGCGGCGGGCGTCGAGGCGGTCGACGACCACGCCGGCGAACAGGCCGAACACCGTGAACGGCAGGAACTGACAGAGCGCCAGCAGGCCGACCGCCAGCGGCGAGTGCGACAGCTCGAGCACCAGCCAGCCGGTCGCGATGTTCTGCATCCAGGTGCCGCTGACGGAGATCACCTGCCCGCTGAAGAACAGGCGGTAGTTGCGGTGCCGTCGGAGGCTGGCGAAGGTGCGGCGGTTGGCGCGAAGCAGGGCCGCGGTCAAGCCGGCTCAGCCTCCAGCAGCCGGGTGAGCGGATCGATCACGCTGTCGATGGCGGCCAGCTCGACCTCGGTCAGGCGTCCCAGACGGGATGCCAGCCAGGCTGTCCGGCGCGACCGCGCGGAGCGCAGCACCCGCTGGCCGGCATCGGTCAGCTCCAGCCCAACCCGGCGCCTGTCGGCCTGCGCGCGCGTGCGCTGCAGCAGGCCCGCGCTCTCGAGGCGGGTGAGGGCGGTGGACATCGCGGCGGTGGACACGCCTTCGCGGACGGCCAGCTCACGGACCCCGATGCCGGGGCTGGTACGGACCACGTGCAGCAGCGCCGCCTGGCCGCCGGTGATGCCGAGCGGCGCCAGCTCGCGGCGCAGATGACGGTTCAGCTGTAGGAGCACCGGCCTCAGCCGGTTTGCCACGGTCACCGTATCCAAAGTAGTTATCATGGTTAACAGTTTAGCGGGTTACCGGCTTTTGCGCCACCCCCAAAGTGTCGCTGCAGGCCCATTGTGATCCCTACAGCGGTGACGGCGCCAGCGCCTGCCCGGCAACCGGTCGGCCGGCCACCAGCACCAGCCAGATCCGCCGCCGCTCAGCCAGCACGGCGATCCTCGCGAGCGGGTCGCCGTCCACCACCAGCAGATCAGCCACGGCGCCTGCCCGGACAACGCCGACGTCGTCCAGTCCCAGGGCGGCGGCGCCGTTGGCCGTGGCCGTGCGCACCGCCTCCGCGTTGCCGAGCCCGGCATCGGCCATGCGCACGAGCTCGATCAGGTTGTCGCCGGGAGGGCCGCTGTCGTGGCCCATCGCCATCGTGACACCCGCGGCCCGGGCGGCCGCGACCGTCGCGTAGGCCTCCTCCTGCTGCACCTTGGCCTGCTCCACCAGCACCGGTGCGAAGCAGGTGACGAACCGCTCGGACAGATCGTGGAAGGTGGACAGGGTCGGCACCAGCACCTGCCCACGCTCGGCCATCGTGGCCAGCAGCTCGGGCGCGCGGTGCAGAGACAGCCCGTGCTCGATCGTGTCGACGCCCTGCTCGATCGCCATCCGCGTGCCCTCCAGGCCCTCGGCGTGGGCGGCGACGCGAAAGCCCATGCGGTGGGCCTCGTCCACGATCGCGGCCAGCTCTGCGGGCGTCATCTGTGCGGGCTCGGGATCCTCGCGCACCACCGAGCGCGCGCCGGTTGCCATCACCTTGATGAAGCCGGCGCCGGCGCGAATCTGCTCGCGCACGGCCTTGCGCATCTTGTCGGGCCCGTCGGCCTGCCGGTACATTGTTCCGAAGATGGCGCCGCCCGGTGAGGTGGCCGAGATGATGCGGCCGCACGCAAGCACCCGCGGCCCGTCCAGCAGACCTAGCTCGACCGCCTGGCGCACCGCGATACCCTCGTCGTCGTAGCTGCCGACGTCGCGCACCGTGGTGATGCCCGCCGACAGCAGGGCGGTGGTGGTCTTGGCCAGCACGAAGTAGCCGAGCTCGCGGCGGCGCGGCTCCTCGCCGTGCAGATGCTCTGGCGGCCCGAAGCCGGGGCTGCGCGAGGTGTCGCTCGAGAGGTGCACGTGCGCGTCGATCAGCCCCGGCATCAGGGTGCGCCCGCCCACGTCGATCGATCCCGGCGGCGGCGACGCGGCGCCGATCGGCCCGATCGACTCGATCCGGCCATCCGCCACGGCGACCGCCATCCGTTCGGCGGCGGCGAGCCGTCGCCGGCCACGACCCGCGCGTTCCAGAGGATCGCGCGGTCGGTCAAGCCTCGCTCTCGGCCGCGGCGATCATCCGCTCCAGCTCGTCGAAGGCCGTGTCCCAGATCTCGCGACCGGAGAGGTCGATCCCCAGCACCGCCAGCAGGTCGGCGGGTGCCCCCGATCCGCCGGCGGCCATGAACGTCAGGTAGGGCTCCACGAACTCCTCGCCCTGCGCCCGCCAGCGCGCGTACAGCGCCAGCGCGACCAGCTTCGCGAACACGTAGGCGTAGGTGTAGAAGCGGGTCGAGATGAAGTGGGGGATGTACGACCAGCCCAGCCGGTAGCCGTCCGACAGGTGGATGCTGTCGCCGTAGTAACGCAGGTTCTGCTCGATCCAGATGTCGCTGAGGCGGTCGACTGAGAGCGCCTGCGAGCCGGCCCGCAGCCCGTAGGCGCCCTGCTCATAGCGGGCCAAGACGGTCTGGCGGAAGATGGTCGCGAACGCGCCCTCGACGCGCTCGGAGGTCAGCGCCTGCCGCGTCGGCCGATCCTCCTCGTTGGCGAGCAGGTGGTCGTAGGCGACGAACTCCGCGAACGTCGAGGGCACCTCGGCCAGCGCCAGGCCGGTGTGGGCCGAGTGCGGCGTCTGGGCCGCGTGTGCGAGCTGGAAGTGCATGCCGTGCCCTAGCTCGTGCGCGATCGTGAGCACGTCGTTCATCGTGTCCGTGTAGTTCAGCATCACGTAGGGGGAGGCGTCCTGGGCGACCGGCGAGCAGAACGCCCCGCCGCGCTTCCCGGCCCGGGGCTCGGCGTCGACGCGCTGCTCGGTGAAGAAGGCCTCGGCGATCGACGCCACCTGCGGCGAGAAGCCGGTGAAGGCGGCGTCGACCAGCGAGCGGCCCTCGTCGTAGCCGACCGCGCGGGCCTCGCCGAGCGGCGCGTACTGGTCGGCCAGCTCGAGCACGTCCAGGCCCATCATCGATGCCTTTGCGCGGAACCAGCGCTGTGCCAGCGGGTAGCGCGCCTCGACCTGCTCGAGCATCGCCTGCACGACGGGGGCGTCCAGCTCGTTGTCGAGGTGTGTGGGCAACATCGGGTCGTCGCCGTAGCTGCGCAGGCGGTCGCTCACGAGCCGGTCGGCGACCAGCGAGTCGTAGCAGTGGGCGAGCACCGGCGCCGGCGCCTCCAGCGCGGCGTAGAGCGTGTCCAGCGCCGCCAGCCGCACGTCGCGGCGGGAATCGTGCACGTAGGCCAGCAGCCGGTCGATGGTGTGCGGCTGGGGCCCGTCGCCCGAGTCGAACGGCACCTCGATGGTCGACGTGGTCTGTGCGTAGAGCGTTTGCCAGGCGGACACCGCCGCCGGGTCGCGTTCGCCGAGCGCGCGCTCCTCGGGCTCGGAGAGCACGTGATCGCGATAGCGGCGCTGGGCGGTCAGGTAGTGGCGGTCGGCCGCGACCTCGGGAGCGGCGAGCAGCTCGCCCGCCCGCTCGTCGTCCAGCGCCAGCCACTCGAGCTCGAAGAAGCGCAGCGCGTTTCGCGCCTGCACGATGGCAGCGTCGACGGCCGCGCCCAGGTCGCGGTTCTGCTCGCTGGTGACGTCCACCGCCTTTCGCAGCATCGTGTATGAGGCGATCCGCGACAGCTCGTTGTCGATCTCACCCAGCTCGTGCAACGCGTCGGCCAGCTGTGCCGCGGTCAGCTCCGCCATGCGCCCGCGCCAGGCCGCTTCGAAGGCTCGTGCCCGCTCCAGCGAGGGCCCGATGGCGGCCTCGGCGGCCTCCGCGGAGGCGAACAGGGGGGAAAGATCCCAGCGCACTCCGGAGGCCTGCACGGTGCTCACCAGCCAAGCCTAGATGATTGATCGATATCTCCGTGAGGTCCTGGACGACGGTTCGCAGCCGTAGGCACCCCGACCATCACATACGTCAAACCGGACGCAGCGGCCAGGCTCGCGAGAGATATCGATCAATCGTCTGGGCGTGGTTACCTGTAACCCGATTCGGTACCCTTTCCAGGGCGTGGCAACGTTGCCGAACACCACCGACCGCCTGACCGAGTCCGAGCGCGCCGCCTGGGGCGGATACCTGCGATCGCACGCGGCGATCGTGCGCCAGCTCGACGCGACCCTGGTCGAGGCCCATGGCCTGCCGCTGACCTCGTTCGAGGTGCTGGCGCGGCTGGCTCAGCAGGACGAGGGCAAGCAGCGCATGAGCGACCTGGCACAGTCGGTGTGGCTCAGCCGCAGCGGCGTCACGCGGCTGGTCGATCGGCTGGAGCGAGACGGCCTGGTCGAGCGCCAGGCCTGCGACTCCGACGCCCGCGGCGCCTTCGCCGTCATCACCGACGCCGGTCGGGCGCGGCTCGAAACCGCCCGGCGCACCCACGTCAGCGACGTGCGCGAGCGCTTCCTGTCGCGGTTCGACGCCGACGAGCAGGCGCAGCTGGCCGCGTTCTGGGACCGGCTCGACTCCTAAGATGGTTGATCCCACGAGTTGCGCGGCGCGCCGTCCGCGATCTGCGTCATCGCAGATCGCTCCCGACCGGCGCAAGCCATGGCTTGCGCCTAGGTCTGGGACACGCTGGACGCCACGATCGTCCTTGGCCAGGACAATCCCAGCCTGCCCTGCGCCGTCCGCGATCTGCGTGAATCGCAGATCGCTACCGACCGCTGCAAGCCAGGGCTTGCAGCTTCCCGACGCCCAGCGCGCCCCATCCGGCGCCCAGCATCCACGCATCCCGTGAGATCAACCATCCGATGATCGAACTCGTCACCGCCTACCAGTTCTACCTGACCGTGCACATCCTGGCCGCGGTCGTGTGGGTGGGCGGCGCCACCATCACCCAGGTCTACGCCGCCCGCGCGATGGCCGACCCCAGCCCGGAGCGGCTGGCCGGCTTCGCGCGCGACGCCGAGTTCGTGGGCAAGACCATGTTCACGCCGGCCTCGCTGGTGCTGGTCGTGTTCGGATTCCTGCTCGTCAACGAGGGCAACTGGTCGCTCGGCAGCACCTGGCTGATCTTCGCGCTGGCCGTGTTCGCGGTCTCGTTCGGCGTCGGCATCGGCTTCCTGGCACCCGAGTCGGCCCGGATCGCCCGCGCCATCGAGCTGCACGGCGTCGGCTCGACCGAGGCCACCCGGCGCATCGAGCGGATCTTCCTGGTCAGCCGCATCGAGCTGCTGTTCCTGATGCTGGTGGTCGTGGACATGGTGGTCAAACCAGGCCTCTGAGCACGGGGAAGGGGCAGGCGGAAGCACCGCTTCCGTAGAATGCAGGGCCCATGGAACGCTACGACCCCGCAGCGATCGAGGCCCGCTGGCAGAAGATCTGGCACGACCAGCGGATCCACGAGGTGCCCAACCCGGAGCCCGGTGAGGACACCTCGAAGCTGATGTACGTGCTGGAGATGCTGCCCTACCCATCGGGCGAGCTGCACATGGGGCACGTCAAGAACTACACGATGGGCGACGTGGTGACGCTCTACAAACGACGCAACGGTTGGCGGGTGATGCACCCGATGGGCTACGACGCGTTCGGGCTGCCGGCCGAGAACGCGGCCATCAAGAGCGGCAAGCACCCGAGCGTGTCGACGCGCGAGAACATCGAGGCGATCCGGGTGCAGATGCGCCGCATGGGCTGGTCGATCGACTGGACACGGGAGCTATCCACCTCCGAGCCCGACTACTACCGGTGGACGCAGTGGATCTTCCTGCGCCTGTTCGAGGCCGGCCTGGCCTACCGCAAGAACGCGGCCGTCAAGTGGTGCCCCAACGACCAGACGGTGCTGGCCAACGAGCAGGTGATCGACGGCCACTGCGAGCGCTGCGGCGCCGAGGTCGAGGCCAAGAACCTGGAGCAGTGGTTCTTCAAGATCACCGACTACGCGCAGCGGCTGCTGGACGACCTGGCCGACGTGCGATGGCCGGAACGGGTCGTGACCATGCAGCGGAACTGGATCGGCCGCAGCGAGGGGGCAGAGGTCACGTTCCGGGTCGAGCATGACCCATCGATCGAGCTGCCGGTGTTCACCACGCGCCCGGATACGCTGTACGGCGCCACCTTTTTCGTCCTGGCTCCCGAACACCCGCTGTCGGCGGAGCTGGCACGTGGTACCGATCAGGAGCAGGCGGTGGCCGACTACGTCCGGCACACCTCGGCGCTGTCCGAGGTGGAGCGGTCATCCGAGAAGGAGAAGACGGGCGTGTTCACCGGGCGCAACGTCGTCAACCCGGTAAACGGCCAGGCGATCCCGGTGTGGGTGGCCGACTACGTGCTGATGGAGTACGGCACCGGCGCGGTGATGGCGGTGCCCGGCCACGACGAGCGCGACTTCGAGTTCGCGGAGAAGTTCGGGCTGC
>DATNEO010000029.1:0-9193 GCA_035553035.1 Gaiellales bacterium
GCAGCTGCAGGCCTTCTGGGAGGCCGAGGGGTGCGCGATCATGCAGCCGTACCACACGGAGGTGGGGGCGGGCACGTCCAACCCCGCGACGCTGCTTCGCGTGCTCGGCCCGAAGCCGTGGCGAACGGCCTACGTCGAGCCCTCGATCCGGCCCGACGACGGCCGCTACGGCGAGAACCCCTACCGCTTCCAGCAGCACTACCAGTACCAGGTGATCCTGAAGCCGGCGCCCGACGACAGCCAGGACGTCTACCTGCGCTCGCTGGCTGCAATCGGTATCGACCCGCTCGAGCACGACATCCGCTTCGTCGAGGACAACTGGGAGAGCCCCAGCCTGGGCGCGTGGGGGCTGGGCTGGGAGGTGTGGATGGACGGGATGGAGATCACCCAGTTCACCTACTTCCAGCAGGCCGGCGGGATCGAGCTGGAGCCGGTGTCGGTGGAGATGACGTATGGCCTCGACCGGATCGGCATGCACCTACAGAAGGTGCGGCGGGCCCAGGACATGCAGTGGGCGCCCGGCGTGTCGTGGGCCGACGTCTACCTCGAGAACGAGCGCCAGTTCTCGGCCTACAACTATGAGCTGGCCGACACCGGGATGCTGGCGCGGCACTTCGACGATCACGAGGCCGAGGCCGGCCGCTGCCTGGAGGCCAACCTGCCGCTGCCCGCTTACGACCAGGTGCTGAAGTGCTCGCATGCGTTCAACCTGCTCGACTCGCGGCGGGCGATCGCCGTCACCGACCGGCAGGCATACATCCTGCGCATGCGGCGCCTGACGCAGACGGTGGCGCGAGCGTACCTGGCCAAGCAGGAAGGCGAGGATGCCTGACCTGCTGATCGAGATCGGCTGTGAGGAGCTGCCGGCCGCGGCCTGCCGCGAGGCCGAGCGTCAGCTGCCCGAGCTGCTGACCCGCTCGCTCTCCGAAGCCGGACTGGAGTCGCGCGACTCCCGCATCCACGTCGGGCCGAGGCGGCTGGTGGCGATCGCGAGCGTGCCGCCGCAGCGAGATGCCGTCGCGACGCGGCAGCGCGGCCCGCGCGCCGACGCCCCGGAGGCGGCCAGGGCCGGGTTCGCGCGAAAGCACGGGCTGGCAGTGGACGAGCTGGAGCAGCGTGAGGGCTTCGTGTGGGCCGTCAGTGACGGCCGGACCGCGCCGGCGATTGAGCTGGTGCCGGACGCCGTGCACCGCATCGTGGTGGGGCTGCAGTTCGCAAAGACGATGCGCTGGCCGGGCGGCCGGTTCTCGCGGCCGATCCGGTGGCTGGTGGTCAAGCTCGACGACGAGGTGGTGGAGATGGAGCTGGCGGGTGTGGCCAGCGGCGGGGAGTCCCGCGGCCACCGGTCGCTGGGTGCAGTCCGGGTGGGCTCGGCCGCGAGCTACCTGGATGACCTGCGCGGCGTCCACGTCCTGGCCGACGCGGCCGAGCGCCGTGAGCTGATCGTGGAGGGACTCAACACCGCCGGGGAGTGGATCGACCCGATGGGCAAGCTGGATGAGGTCGTCCAGCTAGTGGAGTGGCCCGTGGTGCTCGAAGGCCGGTTCGACGAGGGCTACCTGGAGCTGCCCGAGCGCGTTCCGATCACCGCGATGCAGTCCCACCAGCGGTACTTCCCGATCGTCCGCGAGGGTCGCCTGGACGCCCGCTTCGCCTTCGTCGCGAACGGCGGTGACGCGGCGGTGGTCGCGGCCGGGAACGAGGAGGTGCTGGTGGGGCGGCTGGAGGATGCCGTCTTCGCGCACGACAAGGACCGGGCCCGCGGCATCGCCGCGATGCTGGCCGAGCTGCCCCGCGTCAGCTTCCTGGAGGGGGCGGGGTCGCTGGCCGACAAGGCGGAGCGGGTGCGCGAGCTGGCGCGACAGCTGTGCGACCGGGTCGAGGTCGAGCCGCCGTTGCGCGAGGCGGTGGCGCGGGCGGCGGGGCTGTGCAAGGCCGACCTGGTGTCGAGCCTGGTGGCCGAGTTCTCCGAGCTGCAGGGGTACGCCGGGTCGCTGTACGCGCGCGATGCGGGGGAGCCACCTGAGGTGTGCGACGCGATCGCGGATCATCACCTTCCGATCGAGGCCGGCGGGGCGCTGCCCGCAGACGAGGGTGCCGCGCTGCTGTCGGTTTCCGACAAGGCCGACACGGTGGCCGTGGCGTTTGCCCTGGGCGCACAGCCGACAGGCAGCCGCGACCCCTACGGGCTGCGCCGGGCCGCGGCCGGCATCGTCGCGATCGCGCTCGAGCGCGGCTACGAGCTGGGTCTGGTCGACCTGATGGCCGAGTCGGTGCACATGCTGGTGTCCCAGGGTCACGAGCTGCGCCGAAAGCCGCTCGAGGCGGTGCCCGACGCCGTCGACTTCGTGCTCGACCGGGTCGAGCCGCTGATGGCCGAGGAGGGCGTCACCGTCGATGAGATGCGTGCCGCGCGCGGCTCCGGGGTGACCGGGCCACTGCCACTGGCCGCCCTCTGCCGGGCGCTGCGAGACGCGCGTGGCGCCGACTGGCTGGCGGCCGTCCGCGACGCCTACGGACGCTGCATCCGGATCACGGCCAGGGCCGCCGAGCAGACGGCCTCCGAGGTGCGGACGTCGATGTTCGAGATGGACGAGGAGCGGGCGCTGTGCGCGGCCCTGACCGCGGCGGACATCGAGATCGCCGACGCCGCCGCGCGGCGCGACTACGCGTCCGCGCTGGACGCGGCCGCGCTGATGGTCGAGCCGATCAACGAGTACTTCGAGCAGGTGATGGTGATGGCCGAGGATCCGGCCCTGCGCGGGAACCGCCTCAAGCTGCTGGCCGACGTCGTCTCGACGCTGCGCCTGGTCGGCGACTTCGAGCAGCTCCCGGGGTAGTAGCCACTACAGCTGTGATGCGCGCTCGGCGAACCGCCGCCAGGTCACGTAGTCGGCGCCGGCCGCGCGCACGTCAGCCTGTTGGACCCGTCGTCCCTCCGCCGCCAGTTCCGCCAGGTCGACGATCGTGAACAGGCCCGCACCGACGCCCGCAGCCGCCGCCGCGCCGAGCGCCGTCGTCTCGGGCATCTCGGCCACCTCGACGGGCATGTCGAGCACGTCGGCCTGCCGCTGCACGAGGTAGCCGTTCGCGGTCAGCCCTCCGTCGACGCGCAGCACGTCCGGCCGCACCGGCAGCGCGTCGACGAGGTCGCGCACGCGGAAGCAGAGCGCGTCGAGGGCGGCACGGACGATGTGCGCGCGGGTCGTGGAGGCGGTGATCCCTGCGACCACCGCCCGCGCGTCGGCACGCCACCAGGGAGCGCCCATCCCGGCCAGCGCGGGTAGGAACCGGACGCCGTCGGTGTCCGGAACCGAGCGTGCCATCGCCTCGCTCTCCGCCGGATCCTGGAACGCGCCGAGGCCGTCGCGCAGCCATGTCAGCACGGTTCCGGCCGAGAACACGCCGCCGTCCAGCGCGTAGCTGGGCCGGCCCTCGGTCAGCTCCCAGGCGACCACCGATAGCAGGCCGCCGGTCTGCGCGGGTGGCGCCTCGCCGGCCTGCTGGAGCAGGAAGATGCCGGTGCCGTAGGTGGCCTTGGCCATCCCCGGCAGCAGGCAGCCGTGCCCGGCCAGGGAGGCGGTCTGGTCGACCAGCAGCGCAGCGGTAGGCCCGCCAGCTTGCCGAAGTGCCCCGCCGACGGCCCGATCGGCGGCAGCCAGGCGGGGTCGATGCCGTGCAGCTCGAGCAGCTCGGGATGCCAGCTGCCGGGCGCCGCGAGCGCCTGCAGCTGCGTGCGCCCAGCCGTGGACGGCTCGGTGCGGGCGCCGTCGCCCAGCCGCGCGCAGACGTAGGCATCCAGCGTTCCCGCGCGCAGGCGACCCTCGGACGCGGCCGCCGCGACCGCCTCGTCGTTCTCGACCAGCCAGCGGATCTTGGTGGCCGAGAAGTAGGGATCGAGCGGCAGGCCGGACAGCTCCTGGATGCGCGGGCCGTGGCCGGACGCCTCCAGCCGCTCCACGATCGGTTGGCTGTGACGTGACCCCCACACGATTGCGGGCGCCAGCGGTCGCAGCGTCTCCGCGTCCCACGCCACCACCGTCTCGCCCTCGTTGTCGAGGCCGACCGCCGCGACCTCGCCGTCCAGCTGCGCCGTCAGGTCGCCCAACGCACGCTCCACCGTGGCCACCGTCTCGTCGGCGTCCTTCTCGATCCAGCCCGGCTGCGGATGGCTGACGTGGGCCGGCTGGTAACTCTCGCCGAGCGGGCGCAGGCGCTGGTCGAAGGCCACGGCGCGGGTGCCGCTGGTGCCCTGGTCGACGCCGATCAGGATCGTCATCGGCGGCGCAGCAGGGCGATGCCGGCCAGGCCCAGCCCGGCCGCGATCAGCGGGCCGCGGAGCGCGCGACCCAGCATCGGCAGGTCCTCGGCGCCGACCTCGATCCGCGACCGCCAGGTGCCGAGCTCGCCCTCGACCACCACGTGCCGGTCGTGCAGCGAGACGCCGTGCAGGACGAACGGCAGCTCACCGATTGGCGATGTCACCTTCATGGACGCTCCTCCTGATCGATCAGTGACCGTACAGCGGCGGCCGCCTCGGCGCCGGCCGCACGCGCCTGCGCCACCGTGGCCGGGTCCGCCAGCGGCTGCGCGTAGACCGCGCGGTCGCCGGCCCAGACGGCGCCGTCGACGTTGCGCAGCGCCGCCACCCCGTGGGCCAGCACCACCGCGTCGCAGCCCAGCGTCTCGCCCGAGGCGAGCGTGGCCGTACGCACCCGCGGCGTGCCGGCGACCGACACGACGCGGTCGTGCTCGCGCACGTGCACCGCGACGTCGTTGGGGCGTTCGCGCAGCAGCCCGTCCGGGCAGACCAGGGTGGCCCGCTCGGCACCGACGGCGCGCAGCTCGCTCGCCGCCCGCATCGCCCAGTCGCCGCCGCCCACGATCAGCGGGCGGCGTCCCACCAGCAGGCCGTTCTCGGCCAGGTGGCAGGCGACGGTGGCGGCCACGACGCCAGCCGGGCGGCCGCCGGCGATGCCCAGCTCGGCACGGCCCAGCGGCCGTGCGCCGGTCGCGATCACGAGCGCGGCGGCCCCCATTTGCCGTGGGCCGTCCTGCCCGATCGCGAGCAGCGTCAGGCCGTCCCAGCGGATCGCCGTCTCGCCCAGCCGCAGGTGCGCGCCGCAGGCCGGCGCCAGCTCGCGGGTCTCGGTGGCCTCCCAGCCGTGCACGCCGCCCGGCACCGGGATGCGGTCGATGACCGTGATCTCGGCGACGTCGCGCAGCGCATGCGCGCAGGTAAGGCCGGTGATGCCCGCGCCGACGATCGCGACCGCCGGCCGGTCAGACATCGTGCGCACCGATGCCCAGCGTCGCGTCGGGCTCCGAGACGGCAATCTGCGGCGGGCGGCGGCCGGCGTGCAGCGAGTGCAGGAACGAGACGCCCGACAGGCAGAACGCGCCCTGGCAGCGACCGCCGGTTGCACGGGTGCGCTTGCGCACGCCCTCGAGCGACGTGGGCGGCACGGCCATCCCGTGCACGGCCGCGATCTCGGCCGCCGTCACCTGCTCGCACGCGCAGATCACCTGGCCGTAGCGCGGGTCGCGGGCGAACAGCTGCTCCGGACGGGGATGCCCGAGCAGCCGCGGCAGCGGCTCGAGCTCGGTGATCGCATCCGGCCGCTGATCGCCGACCGGGAGGCCCAGCCCTTCCAGCAGCCCGCGCACCATCTCGGCGACGGCCGGTGAGGACGACACGCCCGTCGAGCGGATGCCGGCCGCGTGCACCAGGTTCGTGACCTCGGCGTCGACGGCGATGCGGTAGGTGGGATCGGAGGCCGGGCGGTTGGACGCGAACGTCTTGATCGCGTGCTCGCGGGCGATCGAGGGCGCCAGCCGCTGTGCCGCGTGGAACACGTGATCGAGCGTCTCAGCATCAACCGCCCGGTCGGTGCGGTCCTCGTGGTCGACCGCCGTCGGTCCCAGCAGCAGCGACCGGTTGGTGGTGGGCACGCAGTAGATGCCGCGGGTAACCGGCGTCGGCACGCCGCCCACCACCTTGCGAAACCGGCCACCCAGCTCGCGGTCGAGCAGCCAGTACTGCCCCTGCCGCGGCCACGTCCGGAACTGCTCGCCGCCGGCCAGTCGCGAGATGGTGTCCGCCTCGACCCCTGCCGCGTTCACGACCGATCGGGTCGCGATCCGCCGGTCACCGGCCGTGACGGCGACGATCCGGTCCCCGTCGCGCTCGATCGAATGCACGGGCGCGCCGCGCAGCACCTCGACGCCGTTGCGGGCGGCCAGCTCGGCGTACCCGATGGTCAGGCGGATCGAGTCGATGATGCCATCGTCGGGGAAGTGCAGCGCGGCGCGGGCCTCCTCGCTGATCAGCGGCTCCAGCCCGCGCGCCTGATCACCGGTCACGATCTCCGCGGCCGCACCGGTGTCCTGTGCGTCGCGCAGGAGCTCGGGCAGGCGGCGCTCGTCCTCCTCGGTCAGCGCCACGGCCAGCGTGCCGATGCGGTGGAAGGGCGTATCCAGGCATGCGCACAGCGCCTCCCAGCCTGGGCTGGACCGGCGCACGAGCTCGAGCTCGAGCGTTCCCGGGTGGCAGTCGCCGCCGCTGGTGGCGATGCCGGTGTTGCCCTTCGAGGCGCCCTCGCAGAGATCGTGAGCGGCCTCGATCAGCGTCACGCGGGCGGCGGTGCCCGACAGCCGCCAGGCCACCGCGCAGCCGACCACTCCACCGCCGATCACGGCAACGTCGCGCACGGGCGCTGTATACCGCACCCGCGGCGGTGACGGGCGGTAGAGTCCGGGCCGTGGCGGACACGCTCGAGATCCATATCATCTCCGACTCCACCGGGGACACCGCGGCACGGGTGGCGCGGGCGGCCCAATCGCAGTTCGGCGACTCCGAGATCGAGCTGCACCGCCACGCGCGGGTGAAGTCGCGGGAGCAGCTGGCGCGCGCGCTGGAGGCGGCCACCGGCCGACGCGCCGCCGTGTTCTACACGCTGGTCGACCCCGGGCTGCGTGAGGCCGTAGTCGAGATCTCGCGGCAGCACCGGCTGGTGGCGCTGGACGTGCTCGGCCCCGCGCTGAACGCGATCACGACCGCCTCGGGCATGCAGGCGATGCAGGTGCCCGGCCGCCAGGCGCCGCTGGACGCGCAGTACTTCCGGCGGATCGCCGCCATCGAGTTCGCCGTCAAGCACGACGACGGCCGCGGCGCCGACGATCTGCAGCAGGCCGATGTGGTGCTGGTGGGGGTGTCGCGCACGTCCAAGACGCCGACCTCGATGCACCTCGGCTACATGGGTCTGATGGCCGCGAACATCCCGATAGTGAAGGGCATCGACCCGCCCCCGGCGCTGTTCACTCTGGATCCCTGGAAGATCGTGGGACTGACCATCGACGCCGACCGTCTGGCCGAGATCCGCCGCCGCCGGGTACGGGCGCTGGCCGCGGGCTCGTCGGCGCGCTACGCCGATCTGGCCGAGATCTACGAGGAGCTCGAGACCACCGCCAACCTGCACAAGCGGCTGGGCTGCCCGGTCATCGACGTCACCAAGCTGGCGATCGAAGAGGCCGCCGCGCGCTGCGCGGAGCTGGTCGAGGAGCGGCGCCGGGCCGCACTCGAGGGCGCGCTCTCGCGCGGATGAGCCGCTACGTCTACGACTTCTCGGAGGGGTCGGCCGAGATGCGCCGGCTGCTCGGCGGCAAGGGCGCCAACCTTGCCGAGATGACCTCGATCGGCCTGCCGGTGCCGGACGGCTTCACCGTCACCACCGAGGCATGCCTGGCCTACCTGGCGAACGACGGCCGCCACCCGGACGGCCTGGACGCAGAGCTGAGCGCGCACCTGGCGGCGCTCGAGCAGCGCGTCGGCAAGCGGCTGGGTGCGCGCAACGACCCGCTGCTGGTGTCGGTGCGGTCGGGCGCCGTGGTCTCGATGCCGGGCATGATGGACACGATCCTGAACCTGGGCATCAACGACGAGTCGGTGCAGGGGCTGGCCGAGGCCGGCGGCGACGAGCGGTTCGCATACGACTCCTACCGACGGTTCGTGCAGATGTTCGGGGACGTGGTGGCGGGCGTGGACCCCCACCTGTTCGAGAACGCGCTGGGGCGGATGAAGATGGCTCGCGGCGCGGACGCCGACGTCGACCTGTCGGCTGACGACCTGCGCGCGCTGGTGGGCGAGTTCCTGGAGATCTTCCGGCAGCAGACCGGCGAGCAGTTCCCGCAGGATCCCGGAGCGCAGCTGCAGCGGTCGATCGACGCGGTGTTCGCCTCGTGGAACACGCCGCGGGCCCGCACCTACCGCCGCGAGTACCACATCGCCGACGACCTGGGCACCGCCGTGAACGTCGTGCAGATGGTGTTCGGCAACATGGGCGACGGCTCGGCAACCGGCGTTTGTTTCACCCGCAACCCGTCCACCGGGGAGCGTGAGCGATACGGCGAGTTCCTGGTGAACGCGCAGGGCGAGGACGTCGTGGCTGGCATCCGAACGCCCCAGCCGCTGGCCGAGATGGACGCGCTCATGCCCGATGCCTACCGGCAGCTGGGCGAGCAGATGGACCGGCTCGAGCAGCACTACGGCGACATGCAGGACATCGAGTTCACGGTCGAGCGAGGCACGCTCTACATCCTGCAGACCCGGGCCGGCAAGCGCACCGCCGCCGCGGCAGTGCGGGTCGCGCGAGACATGGTGGAGGAGGGCGTGATCGATCGCCCGACGGCGCTGCTGCGGGTGGATCCGGGGCAGCTCGACCAGCTGCTGCATCCGGCAATTGATCCGTCCGCGCCGCGAGAGGTGCTTACCCGCGGCCTCAACGCCTCGCCGGGGGCGGCCGTCGGAGCCGTCGTGTTCGACGCCGACACGGCGGAGGAGCGCGGCAAGGCGGAGCGGGCGGTGATCCTGGTGCGCTGGGAGACGACGCCGGACGACATCCACGGGGTGCTTCAGGCGCAGGGGGTGCTGACCGCGCGCGGCGGTATGACCTCGCACGCGGCGGTGGTGGCGCGGCAGATGGGGAAGCCCTGCGTGGCCGGGGCGGAGCACCTGCAGATCGACGCCGAGGCGCGCACGTTCACCGTCGACGGTACGGTCGTGTCCGAGGGCGACCAGATCACGATCGACGGCGGCACCGGCGAGGTGATGCTGGGCGCGGTGCCGCTGGTGCCGGCGCAGCTGAACGAGGATTTCGAGACGATCACCGGCTGGGCCGACGAGGTGCGGCGGCTG
>DATNEO010000030.1:0-5520 GCA_035553035.1 Gaiellales bacterium
ATCCTGCCCTACCTGGGCGTGTTCATCTACCTGATCGCAAACCACGACGGCATGACCCAGCGCGCTGCCAGAGACCAGCAGGCCGCCCAGCAACAGCTGGACGACCACATCCGATCGGTCGCGCCGACCAGCTCGACCGAGGAGATCGCGAAAGCCAAGCAACTGCTCGACAGCGGCGCCATCAACCAGGCCGAATACGAATCCCTCAAGGCAAAGGCGCTGGCCGCGGGCTGAGGCTGACCAGGTCGATGGCGAGCGTCGCCTCGGCCAGGCCGACCAGTGCCCCGATCGTGACGCCCAGCGCGGCCTCGTAGGCGGCGCCTGCCAGGAACGGGTGCGGCAGCCCGACGACGTAGAGCGCGTGCAGCGCGGCTGATTCGATCAGGACCGGGATGGTCACGACGCGGACCGTCAGCCAGAACCGCGGCCACACCAGCCGGGCCGATCGCACGAGACTGCGTGCCACGCCGGCCCGCTCCATCACGATCACCGGGCCTGTCAGAGAAATCAGCGTGAACGCGACCAGCCCTGGCACGACGAGCAGCAGGGTCAGTCCGACGCCGATGGCGATCACGACGACGTCGGCCACCAGCAGCGACACCCACGGCAGCGTGCGCAGCACCTCCGACACCGGGGCCGCACGCCTGCCGTGCTGATGCTCGGAGACGATTCGCTCGCTGAGCCCGCCGTAGAACACGATGCCGGCCGACGAGACCGCGCCTGTCAGGAGCGCGCCGGCCCGAAGCAGCATGCCCCAGCCGCCCGTGTGCCCGTGGGCGACGCTATCCGCGACGAGCTGCGCCGCCGCGTCGGCCACGCCGCCGATGGAGAACACCAGCAGGGCCATCGGGCCAAGCACCCGGAAGCGCGCCCGGTAGGTCGTCAGCGCGCGGCCGAAGATCGAGCGCGCGGTATGTCCGTTGGGGGCCGTGCCGCCGACCGACCGCAGCCCTAGGCGGGCGGACGGCCCTTTCGCGCCTCGGAGAGCATCTTGCTCGCGGCCACGATCGCGTCGGCCTTGTCGTCGAACGTCTGCTCGGTCAGGTGCTTGTTCGACCTGAAGTTGTTGTCCTCGATGTAGCCGCGCCACGTCTGCGTCTCTTCATCGAACTCGACGCCGTCGTGCCAGTGCAGATACTGCTCGCCGCCCATCTGATCCTCCGATCGGTATCCGGCAAGGTACCGGACCGGAGGGGCTCCGATCAGGTGTGCGCGGTGACCCGTCCGGACAGCAGCCCGTCATGGGTCAGCCGCCAGTTGGCCACCACGTGCCGCTGCACTCCGCCGGTCATACAGGCGCCGTCGAAGCCCAGAGCCCGCACCGCGGTCACCTTCCCCTTGCAGACCACACCGCTGGGCAGGTACTCCATCTGGAACGTGGTCGCCCGCAGGCTGGTGAAGCGGACCAGCAGGTCGGCCCGTACCAGGACGTTCTGGCTGCCGCGCCCGACTCCGGTCATGGAGACGAGCGCCACGTCGGATCCCTGCTGCTGCAGGATCCGCCCGCTCAGACGGTCGTCGAAGCTGGCCGCGTTCCACTGGTGAGAGTGGACGCGCAGCGGCCCCAACGCCAGGCCCAGGATCACAGCCGCCGAGACCGCGGCGACGACCAGCGGGCGCCGGGTAAGCAGCTGCGCGGGCGCTCCCGGCCGCTCCGCGATCCGCCACAGCACGAGCGACACGACCAGCGTGGTGGAGACGATGTAGATCGCGAGCATCCACGGCGCGTTTCTGTCGGTGCCCGACCCGATTCCGTGCAGCGTGGCCGCCGCCCACACCGCGAAGTTCGCGTAGTGCGCCCGCCGCCACCAGCGGTGGGACATCCGCCCGCGGTAGTGGTTGGTGATCGCCAGTGCCAGCAGCAGCTCGGCCGCCGCGATGCCGAGGCCGGTCCAGATCGGCCGGTAGCCGGCCGCCAGCGGCACCGCCAGCTGGGTCAGCGAGAACGGCAGGAACGAGTCGATGCCGATCGTGACGACGTGGATGACGATGAACGTTCCCACCAGCAGTCCGCCGTAGCGGTGCACGTCCTCGACCGCGAACATCGGCCACCTCCGCCAGCGCCGCCCCGGCGCCTTTCCAGCCAGGGCGAGTCCCAGCGCGATCACCGCGGTCAGCATCACGTAGGCGGCGATGCCGGCCGCGCGGGCCGCGTACCAGTCGATCGGGTTCGATGTCAGGTGCACGAGGGAGCACCCTCCAGCGACCTCCGCCATGAGCGGTTGGTGATGGCCCGATCGTCTGCCCACAGGAAGCGGCCGGGCATGCCCCGTTCGTCCAGCCAATCCGGGCCTTCGTCGCCCAGCAGAAACGCCGCCTTGGCGGCGACGTCTGCATCCAGGCACGTGGCGCCCGATACCGTCACCTGCTGCCAGTGCGTCCTTGAGGGCCGACCGGTAAGGGGATCGATCAGATGGTGCTGCTGCCGTCCGCCGCGGCGCCAGGCGCGCCGTCCTCGGCCGGTGGTGGCGAGGCCGCCGGACTCGAGCCGCACAGCGCCGCCGCCGGGCAGCTCCACGTCGACTGCTCCGACCGCAGCGACGTCGCCGCCGGCGGAGATCCAGCCCTTGCCGTCGAGGCAGGCGAGCGCCTCGTCCACGGCACGCGATTTGACCACGCCGTTCAGATCGAGCTCGACGCCGGCGGGCACGCGCAGCAGCTGGCCGTGCGCCTCGATCCGGTGCCAGCAACCAGCGACCGCTGGTGCTGGTGGCTCCGGCCGGTCGAGGCCCTCCCCGAAGTCGCGTTCATAGCCCGCCGCCCGCAGGGCGGAGCCGATGGTGGGATCGACGAGGCCGCCGGTCTCGCGGGCGGCCCACAGCGACAGCTCAAGCATGTCGGCGAACGGGCGGGACACACGCATCGCCCGGCCGGCGCCGGCGTTCACCGCGTTCAGCTCGCTGCCCTCGATGAAACGGCTGAACCGGCACTCGTGGCGATCGAACAGGGCCCGAATCCGCCGCGCCTGCTCGGTCGTGGCGCCGGCCACGCGCACGTCGCAGCCCATCGCCCGGAATCGCAGAACAGGCCCGCTCACGACTGGCTGGTGCTCGCCTGAGGAGGTGCTGACTGGGGCGGAGCGATGGAGCCCGACTGCAGCGAGCTCTGCCGCACGGTGTTGGCGAACCGGCGCGGTGCCGTCAACGGTGTTGCCGAGTGCCGGGAGTGGCCGGATGCGGTGCTGCGCGTGGCAAGCATCCCGCCGGCGAAAACGGCGACAGCCGCGGCGGCCAGGGCGCCCTTGCCGATTGCGGCCCGGCGCCTGGCCGCGACCATCCGTCGGGGCGGATCGTTCGGGGTCGGTTCCATAGGGGGAATCCTACGGACGCGAGATGAGCGGAAGCTTGGGGACGGTTTAACGTTTCCTGCGAAGGTAGGGTCATGGTTGCTGGCCAAGGGGACGGCAGCCGCGTACCATCGTTCCATGCTGCTGGCCCCCGACGTTGCTCCGCCGCCGGCGATCATCCGCGCCGCCCACTGTCCGGCCGGGCACGCGCACGTCCGCTGCGGGTTCCTGCGCGTCCCGCTCGACCACCAGAACCCGACGGGCCCGACCATCCGGGTCTACTTCGAGCGCTACCTGCGACGGGACGGCCGCGATCCAGCCGCGACGACCGTCGTCGCGATCGAGGGTGGCCCCGGGTACGCGACCACGGGCAGCCGTGACTCGTACCTGGCGCTGTGGCGTCCAGTCTCTCAGCACCGCGACTTGCTGTTGGTCGACCTGCGCGGCACTGGACGCTCCGGCGCGCTGGCCTGCAAGGCATTCGCAAACCACGTCACCGACTACAACGTCCGCGCCGGTCGCTGCGCCCGGCAGCTAGGTCCGCGGCGCCGCTTCTACGACACCTCGCAGTCGGTGCAGGACGTCGCGAGCGTGCTGCGGGCGATCCGGGCCGGCCCAGTTGATCTCTATGGCGACTCGTACGGCTCCTATGCCGCCCAGGCCTTTGCCGTGCGCTACCCGCACCGGCTGCGCTCGCTGGTGCTGGACAGCACCTACCCGGTCCCCGGAACCGACCCGGCTTTCGCCGACCTCGCCCTGCGCTCCCGAGAGGCGATGCGGCTGGCCTGCGGCCGCTGGCCGGACTGCCCTGTCAGCGATCCCGTCTCCCAGCTGCGCGCGCTGGTGCAATCCGTGCGCGCCGACCCGATCGTCGGCAACGCCCCCGACGGCGACGGCACCCGGCAGCACGTTGTCGTCGACGATCGCACGTTGGCGACCACCATCCAGGTCATCTACGGCAACCTCGGTGTCTTGCGCGACCTGCCGGCCGCGATCGCCTCGTCGCGCGCCGGAGACAACGGGCCGCTGCTGCGACTGGTGGCCGAAAACGGTCTGGACGTCGACTACGGCGCCGATCCCACCTCGTTCTCGGAGGCGCTCTACCTGTCGGTCATCTGCCACGACTACCCGCAGCCGTGGCCGGCCGGCACGCCGCTATCGGCCCGCGCCGGGACGGCCCAGTCGACCTTTGCCGGCTACCCGGCTTCGGCGTTCGATCCGTTCTCGGTCGGCGTCTGGACCGGCCTCGACAACGAGGGCGCCCTGGCCTGCGTGAACTGGCCGCAGTCGCCGTCGCAGACGGATCCGCCGATCCCGGCCGGCGCCACCTATCCGGACGTACCCACCCTGATCCTGAACGGCGACCTCGACAACATCACGCCGCTCGAGGACGCCCAGCAGGTGGCATCGAACTTCCCCAACTCGAAGCTGGTGGTGATCCAGAACGTCAACCATGTGCAGGCTCTGGGCGATCAGTACGACTGCGCCTCTCGCATCTACGCCCGGTTCGTGAAGTCGCTGCACACCGGCGACACCTCCTGCGCGAGCCACACGGCGCCGGTACGGGTTGTGAAGCGGTTCCCGCTCAACCTCGCCCAAGTCGACCCGGCGACGGCGGACACCGGCGATTCCACTACCGTCGACCAGCGCCGCGTGGCCGCTGCCGCAGCCGCGACCGCATCGGATGTGATCGCGCGGTGGTGGGTCAACTACGACGGCACCAGCGTCGGCCTGCGCGGCGGCACCTGGTCATACACCGGCGGCGATCTCACCGCGTTCCACCTGCATAAGGCGCAGTGGCTGCCGGGCCTGCGGGTGAGCGGCCAGGTGCGCTGGCGGTACTCGACCGGAGCGGTGGCGGTGAACGTCACCACCGCCGGGTACGGCGCGCACGAGCACCTGGTCATGCGCTGGTCGCTGGCCACCCCCTACGGGCAGGCCCGCATTCGCGGCAGCGCCGGCGGCCACACGCTGGCCGCGCACATGCTCGCGCCGTAGCCCGGTGCGAGAATAGGGCCATGTTCGAGCGATTTACCGAGCGTGCCCGATAGGTCGTCGTGCTGGCGCAGGACGAGGCGCGCACGCTCAAGCACAACTACATCGGCACCGAGCACATCCTGCTGGGACTGCTGCGCGAAGAGGAGGGGCTCGCCGCGCGCGAGCTCGACTCGCTCGACATCACGGTGGAGGAGGTGCGCGCGCAGGTCGCCCGCATCGTCGGCCAGGGTGACGAG
>DATNEO010000031.1:0-4952 GCA_035553035.1 Gaiellales bacterium
CCTGGCGGGACGGCCGCCACGCGACGATCCCCGAGCTGGAGATGCTGCACGACCCCGCCTACGTGGAGCAGGTGCGCGAGTTCTGCCAGGCCGGCGGCGGGCTGCTGGGCGGCCACACGGTCGTCTCCGCCGGCACCTGGCCGGCGGCGCTGTCGTCGGCCGGCACCGCGATCGCCGCGGCGGAGGCGGTGCTGGACGGGAACTGCCTCCGCAGCTACGCGCTGGTGCGCCCTCCCGGCCACCATGCGCAGCCGGACCGCACCGACGGCTACTGCATGTTCTCGAACACGGCGCTGGCGGCCGAGGCGGCGCTCCGGCGGGGGGTCGATCGGGTGGCGATCATCGACTGGGATGTCCACCACGGCAACGGCACCCAGGAGTGCTTCTATGACCGCGGCGACGTGCTCAGCTGTTCGCTGCACATGCCGCACGGCTCCTGGGGGCCGGCGCACCCGCAGACCGGATCGACGCTCGAGGCCGGGATCGGCGACGGCGCCGGGCACAACGTCAACATCGAACTGGCCTATGGCAGCGGCGACACGGCCTACGCATCCGCCATGCAGCGAGTGGTGTTCCCGATTCTCGACCACTTCCGGCCGGGTCTGATCCTGATCGCAGCCGGCCAGGATGCCAGCCAGTTCGACCCCAACGGCCGCCAGTGCCTGACCATGAACGGGTTCCGGCGACTGGGCACGCTGGCGCGGGAGCTGGCCGACCGTCACTGCGACGGCCGCCTGGCGCTGATCCAGGAGGGCGGCTACGGCCGTTCCTACTCCGCCCTGTGCATGCACGCCACGCTCGAAGGCGTGCTTGCCACCGGCCGGCTGCTCGAGGACCCGATGGGCTACCTGCCCGACGACGAGAGCCGTGGCGACGCCGGCATCGCAGCCGCTCGCGGATCGATGCGGCGTTACTGGCCGATCTGACGTGGATCCGGACGTGCGACCACTGGTGGCGAGTGATCGCTCGTGGCTCACCGGTTTCATGACCAAGCGCTGGGGCGTGCCGCTGGCGGCCGGCGGCGGCCGGCTGCACCGCTTGGACGACCTGCCCGGCTTCGCGGCCGTCTCGGCGGACGGCGCCGTGGCCGGCGTCGTCACCTACCTGATCGATTCCGACGTCTGCGAGGTGGTCTCGATCGACGCCGTCGTCCACGGCGAGGGCGTCGGCACGGCGCTGCTGGAGGCGGCATGCGAGGCGGCGGCCGCGGCCGGCTGCCGGCGGGTGCGGCTGATCACGACCAACGACAACCTGGACGCGCTGCGCTTCTACCAGCGCCGCGGCTTCGTGCTGACCGAGCTGCGGCCAGAGGCCGTCGACGAGTCCCGCCGCACGAAGCCGCAGATCCCGCTGGTGGGCGCGTACGGCATCCCCGTGCGCGACGAGCTGGTGCTGGCGCGGGAGCTACCCTGAGAGCATGAAACGACGAGCCCCGAGAACGGCCGACTGCGCCCGCGCGCTGTGGCTGTTGGGGCTGCAACCGCCGGTCGATCCGGACGAGCTGGCGGCGGCCTGGAAGCGCCGCGTCACGCGCGCGCACCCAGACCTGCACGCCGTGTCCGAACAGCGCAGCGAGGCCGCGACAGTGCTGACGCGGGCGCTGAACGACGCCCGGGACACGGTGCAGGCCTGGATCGCGAGCGGCCGCGAGTGGCCACAGCCCGCCATGGGTGGGCGCACCGTGCCGGCGCAGCCCGTCTCACAACCTGACCCGGAACCGCCCGCTGCCGCGGTCTGCAAGCACACCGGCCTGCGGGCCGGCGACCGCGTGCGCACCTGGCCCTACGACGGCGACCCGGTGGCCGTGCGCGGCACCGAGGTGGAGGCGGGGGCGGGCACCGTCTGGGTGCTGCTGGCCGACGGCTCGGCCACCGTGTCGCACCGCGTGCGGCTGGCTGCATACGGCTGCCCCGTCTGCGGCGCCTGCGAGGGACCGGTCGACGGCGCCGTCGTAACGCGTCCGTGCAGCGACTGCCTTCGCGACCTGCGCCGGCTCGAGCAGCGATCCTCCGAGGGCCCCCGCATCCGCACGGCGATCGAGGCTCGTTCGGAGGCCGGTCGGGCCACCGCCCGCTCCCTCGACAGCGCGTGGCTCGGCGAGCGCGCGGCCGAGCGCGGCCGCTGGGCTCGGCGCCTGCGCCTGGCCTCTCCCGAGGATCTGCACGCGGCCCTGCTGGGAGCGTTCACCCGCGCCTTCGAGCGCTGGGCGGCTTAGGCAGGCTCGACGCCCGCGCTTGGGCCGGGCGCGAACGCGTCCTCGCGCCCGAGCAGGCTTGCGTCGACCGACAGCTTGCGAGCCGGCCGCCAGGCCATCAGCGCGGACGGCACACCCAGCGCGATGTCGCGTAGGATGGTCGCGGCCCCGACCTGCGTCTGCACCGTGGTGCCGAAGCAGCCGCAGTCGATCGACAGCCCACGCGCCCATGCCTGCGCCTCGGCCACCAGGAAGATCACCATCAGCACGCAAGCCAGGATCGCGGTCGGCCGCACCATCGCGCCCACCAGCAGGTAGCCGCCGATCGCAACCTCGACCAGTGGCAGGGCGTAGCTGAAGGGCGACACCAGGGCGTGCGGCAGCACCTGATAGGCGTCGACCTGCGCCCGGAACCCGTCCAGATCGGCGAGCTTGGTAATGCCGGCAAACAGCCAGATGCCCGCCGCCGTGAGCCGTACCGCCAACCCTACCCAGGGCAGCAGCTCGCGGTTACGCACCAGCGGCCGCCTGGTCGAGCTCCTGCTTTAGCTTGGCCGTCGGCTGCTCGTTGTCGGACGCCCAGTGCACGGTGCCGTCCGGGGCGATCACATAGAACGTGGGATAGCCCTGGATGTGGTAGGCGTTGGTGATCGGCCCGGGATTCTGAGGCGAGTGCCAGCTGCCGACCTGTGGGCCGAGGTCGAGCAGAGCCGGGTACTGGAGCCCGAAGTAGCGGTGGAACGCGTACACGCTCGGCGCCCCCTCGCTGTCCGCGTTGATCGAGACGATCTGCTCGCGGGACCTGTCCAGCGTGGTGTACAAGCCGTGCAGGTGCGGTGCCTCGGCCTGGCAGTGCGGGCAGGAGGTGGCGAAGAACTCGATCAGGAGCGCCTTGCCTGCGTAGTCGCTGAGTGAGACGGTCTCACCCTCGGGCGTCTTCAACGAGAACGCGGGCGCCACGGCGCCGGGCTTGAGCAGGGTGGTGTTGTTGGGTGGGGGCGAGTCGGACGCGCTCTTGTCCTCGATCTGCCCCACGCCCGGGATCAGCTGCGGATGGAACCCGACCTTGGCGGCCGCCACGCGCAGCGATTTGGGCGCGTTCAGGTCGGCGGCGGTCGGCTTGGCCGGCCCAGGCGCGGAGGGCGCCTGGTTGAGGCGATTCAGCACGGCGGCCATCGCGATGATCGCCAGCACCACCCCGCCGGTCGCCAGCCACAGGTTGCGCTGTTGCAGCCGTTTCTGCTGCTGGTCGCGCTGCTCGCGAACTCGTGAAGCCCTGCCCACCGATATCTCCTGGTCGCCTGATTACATGGTAGTCAGCCGATCAGCCGCTGGCGGATGGCGAGCGCCACCGCCTGCGTGCGGGTGTCCGCGTCGAGCTTGCGCATCGCGTTGCGCACGTGGGTGCGGACGGTCTCGGTGGAGAGGTAGAGCTTCGCCGCGATCTCGCGGTTCGACTCGCCGTCGGCCAGCATCGCCAGGATCTCGCGCTCGCGAGCGGACAGGCCCGGGATCTGGCCGATCCCGCGGCCGCGCAGCAGGTCGGCGCTGAGCGACGGGTCGAGGTAGGCGCCCCCCTCGGCCACGATCCGCACGCCCCGCACCATCTCGGCCGGGGTCGCGTCCTTGACCATGAAGCCGCGGGCGCCCGCCTCCAGGCCGTCGGTCAGCAGATGGTGCTCGCCGAACGCCGTGAACATCATCACACCCACGTCCGGGTCGGCGTCCAGCACCCGGCGCGTGGCCGCGAACCCGCCACCCATGTCGCCGTCCAGCTGCAGATCCATCACCACGACATCGGGCTTGCGACGGTCGGCCATGCTCACGGCCGACTCCACGTTGGTGGCCTCTCCGACGACGGTGATGCCGATCTCGGAATCGAGGATGGCCTTGATGCCGGAGCGGGTTGCCGTGTGGTCATCGACCACCAGCACACGGATTTCGGATGCCTCAGCCACAGGGCTGGCATCATCGCACGGAGATCCGCGTGGCGACAGAAATCGGTCAGGTGACTAGCGCCACACGGCGCGTGCGAACGTCACCAGCTTCCAGCTCAGAGACGACCGACTGCACGAAGCGGAGCGGCTGCGCGAGAGCGCGAAACCCGAGGCGAGGGCGACCCTCGGCATGCCAAGACTGTATCTGCGGCTCCCGCGCGCCCACTGTCGACCCCTGGAGGGCGGCAGCGGCCTTTGTGATTCGTGCCCCGTGGCGGGTGCGCGCCTGGGACTACAATTCGGTACAGCCAGCCCACCGGCGGAACCCCTCCCCCCGGCCGTCTGGTGGGTTGGTGGGCTGCCCGCCAAGCGTACGATCTCGGCGGCGTTTCGGCGTTAGCGACCCTGCTCGGCTCGCCACCGCGCCCACACGTCGCGCGTTGCCTGCTGATCGGCGGTGAACGGCCTCCGGCGGCCGGCCTCACGCTCGCCTGGCCGATGGCTTGCGACGGTCAACGCGCCGACGACGCCCAGGACGTACGGATCCCCACTCTGCACCTCCGCGCTCACGGTAAGCGTCGAGCGAGGATCCACCTGCACCCTCGGTTCTTGGGCATGGCAAGCCGCACCTCGGTGGAGCAGCCCTCCAGTGCCGTTCGTCAGACCGTCGTCTCCAGACTGCACGACGTTGAGGGTGAGATGAGGCTTCGGTTAGTTGCCGACCGCCGGGTCGGGCAGGATCTCGTGGCACTCCTGAGCACAGCGGCAGGCGACGGCAATCTTGGCGGCCCACTCCAGCGCGTCCTCGCGGGAGGGCACGT
>DATNEO010000032.1:0-9765 GCA_035553035.1 Gaiellales bacterium
CCGCCACCGCCAGCTCGACCGTGTCGTGGTCGGCCATCAGGTAGATGACCAGCGCCGGCGTCTCGATCCTCACGCTCGCGACTCCCGCTCCTCGACCGCGTCCACGTCCTTGTCGCCGCGACCCGACAGCCCCACCACCACGACCTGGCCGGGTTGCGCCCGCTGCAGCGCCAGCCACAGCGCGTGTGCCGACTCCAGCGCCGGGATGATGCCCTCCCGCATGCACAGCAGGTGGAACGCCTCCAGCGCCTGCGCATCCGTAACCGATGCGTACTCGGCGCGGCCCGTGTCCTTCAGCCACGCGTGCTCGGGGCCGACCCCCGGGTAGTCGAGCCCTGCTGAGATCGAATGCGTCTCCAGCACCTGGCCGCCCTCGTCGGCCAGCACGTAGCTCTTGGAGCCGTGCAGCACCGACACGCGACCCTCCGACAGCGTCGCCGCCGTGCCGCTCTCGTCGCCGCCCGCCTCCGCGCCCAGCAGCCGCACGTCCGCGTCCTCGATGAACGGATGGAACAGCCCGATCGCGTTCGAGCCGCCGCCCACGCAGGCAACGACCAGGTCGGGCAACCGTCCCTCGGCCGCCAGCACCTGCTCGCGCGCCTCGCGGCCGATCACCGACTGCAGCTCCCGCACCAGCACCGGGTAGGGGTGCGGCCCGGCCGCCGAGCCGATCAGGTAGTGCGTGTCCTCGACGTTCGTGATCCAGTCGCGGATGGCCTCGTTCATCGCGTCCTTGAGCGTGCCCGAGCCGGCCGTCACCGGAATCACCTCGGCGCCCAGCATCCGCATCCGCACCACGTTGGGGTGCTGCCGGCGGATGTCCGCCTCGCCCATGTAGACGTGGCAGTCCAGCCCGAACCGCGCGCACACCGTGGCGCTGGCCACGCCGTGCTGCCCGGCGCCGGTCTCGGCCACGATCCGCCGCTTGCCCAGCCGCTCGGCCAGCAGCGCCTGCCCGACCGCGTTGTTGATCTTGTGCGCGCCGGTGTGGTTCAGGTCCTCGCGCTTCAGGTAGATGCGGGCACCGTTCGCGTACTGCTCCAGCCGCTCCGCGCGGTAGAGCGGGGACGGCCGCCCCACGTAGTCGCGCGCCAGCAGGTCGAGTCGCTCGTGGAACGCCGGATCCGACCAGGCCGTCTCCCAGGCCGCCAGCAGCTCGTCCAGCGCTCCCATCACGGTCTCGGGCACGAAGCGGCCGCCGAAGTCTCCGAAGCGGCCGCGGGCGTCGGGCATGGTGGTCATGTGGCGTCCTTTGCGTTGCGGATGAAGCGGCGCATGCGGTCCGGGTCCTTGATGCCGGGCGAGCTCTCCACGCCGCGGGCGGTGTCGACGGCCCACGGCCGCGCGGTGCGCACCGCCTCGGCGACGTTGTCGGGATCGAGGCTGCCGGCCAGGATCACGGGCGCGCGAACGCCGGCCGCCCGCAGCCAGTGCGCGCGCAGCGTCTCGGCGTCGGGGGCCGAGTCGCGCGGCAGGTCGAGCAGCACCGGCACGTCGTCGGGCAGGTCGCCGCCCGGATCGCCGCGCATGCCGACGATCGTGCGGTTGTTCGGGTGGACAAAGCGGCCGTACACCTGGACGAGGTTGAACCTGTCCCATGAGTGGAGGTGGACGGCGGTGTCGGCGTAGACGACGACGGTGCGAACGTGCTCCGGGGCAGCGGTCGCGAGCCGGCACGCGGTCGAGAACTCGACGCCCCGCGGGCTGGACGGCACGACGATGAACCCGACCGCGTCGGCGCCGGCCTCAACGGCCGCCGCGACGTCCTCGGCCCGCGTGATCCCACAGATCTTGACCAGCGTCTCAGCCACGCGGCACCCCCACCAGCTCCGCCAGCAGCAGCGGGTTGCGCATCAGCGCCGTTCCCACAAGCACCGCGTCGGCGCCGGCGTCACGCGCCCGCTCCACGTCTTCGCGAGCGGCGATGCCCGACTCGGCAACACGGATCACGTCGCGCGGCAGCGACGACAGCAGCGCCAGCTGGCGGTCGCGGTCGATCTCGAGCGTCTCCAGGTCACGGGCGTTCACGCCCACCACGCGCGCGCCGACCGCAATGGCGCGGTCGATCTCCTCGCGCGAGTGCGTCTCCACCAGCGCGTCCATGCCGAGCAGCGCCGCCGTCTCCATCAGCCGCCGCGCCTCGTCGTCGCTGACCATCGCCAGGATCACCAGGATCGCGTCTGCGCCCGCCAGCCGCTGGGCGGCAACCTGCTCCGGGAAGACCGTGAAGTCCTTGGCGATGGCCGGGATCGAGACCGCCGCGCGGGCCTCGCGCAGGTGGTCGAGCGAGCCGCCGAAGTCGCGCTCGGCGCACAGCACCGACATGCACGCCGCACCGCCCGCCTCGTAGCGCAGCGCCGTGGCGGCGATGTCCGCGTCCGGCGCGATCGCGCCCTGCGACGGCGAGCTGCGCTTGACCTCCGCCACCACCGTCACCGAGGGCCCGGCTGCCAGCGCCTCGGCGAAGCCACGCGTCGGCTCCGGCGCGTCGCGGCGGGCGTCGCCTCCGATCCGGGCCAGGTAGCCGCTCATGCCTCGGCTCCGGCTCGGCTGCTCGTGAACGCGACCAGCCGCTCGAGGGTGGCGGTCGCGCGGCCGTCGTCGATCGCGTCGCGCGCGGCGTACACGCCCAGCTCGAGGGTCTCGCTCAGCCCGGCGACGTAGAGGGCGGCGCCGGCGTTCAGGATCACGGCGTCGCGTCGCGGCCCGGTCTCACCGTCGAACACGGTGCGGATGATCGCAGCGTTGGCCGAGGCGTCGCCGCCGCCCAGATCCTCCGGCGTTCCCGGCCCGGCGCCGAACTCGCGCGGGTCGACCGTGGTCACGCTGACCTGCCCGCCCCGCACCTCTGCCACCAGGTTCTCGCCGGTCGGCGTCAGCTCGTCCAGCCCACCGGCGCCGTGGGCGACCAGCGCGTGCTCGGTGCCGAGCGCGGCCAGCACCTGCGCGATCGGCTCGACAAGCTCCGGCGCGTACACGCCCACCACCTGCCGCTGCGCGCCAGCCGGGTTCGTCAGCGGGCCCAGCACGTTGAACACCGTGCGCACGCCCAGCTCGCGCCTGACCGGACCGGCGTGACGCATGGCCGGGTGGTGGGCCTGGGCGAACATGAACCCGAATCCGACCTCGTCGATGCAGTCGGCCACGTCGGCCGGCGCCAGGTCGATACGCACGCCCAGCGCCTCCAGCACGTCGGCCGACCCGCTACGCGACGACACCGCCCGGTTGCCGTGCTTGGCGACATACGCGCCACCGGCGGCGGCGACCAGCGCCGCCGATGTCGAGATGTTGAACGTGTGCGCGCCGTCGCCGCCGGTGCCGGCCGTGTCGACCAGCGTCTGGTGCTGCGGCCGCGCCGGCGTCACGTGCGCGCGCATGGCGCGGGCGCAGCCGGTGATCTCGCCCACCGTCTCGCCCTTCATCCGCAGCCCCACCAGGAACCCGGCCATCTGGGCGGGCGTGGCCCCGCCGTCCATCACCTGCATCATGGCCGCGTGCGCCTCCTCCGGCAGCAGGTCGCGCCGCTCCACCAGCGTGGCTATGGCGACGTCGATCATGCGGCCGCCCCCATCTGCAGGAAGTTCTCGATCAGCGTCCGGCCCTGGGGCGTCAGCACCGACTCGGGGTGGAACTGGACGCCGTGCACTGCCCGCTCGCGATGCCGCACGCCCATCACCTCGCCGTCCGGCGTGCGCGCCGTGACGACCAGCACGTCCGGCACCTGGATCGCCGCCAGCGAGTGGTAGCGGCCCGCCTCGAACGGGCTGGGCAGGCCCGCGTAGAGCGGGGAGGAGTCGTGGCTGACCTGGTCGGGCTTGCCGTGCATCAGCAGCGTGGCGCGATCGACGCGGCCGCCGTACATCTCGACGATCACCTGGTGCCCGAGGCACACTCCCAGCACCGGCAATCGCTCCGCGAACCGCTCGATCATCGCCTGCGAGACGCCGGCCTCGCGCGGCGTGCCCGGCCCCGGCGAGACGACCAGGTGGGTCGGCTCCCAGGTTTCTGCCTCGTCGGGCTCGATCGCGTCGTTGCGCTCGGTGCGCACCTCGGCGCCGGCCGAGGCGATGTAGTCGACCAGGTTGTAGGTGAACGAGTCGTAGTTGTCGATCACGAGCACCCTCACGGCCCGTACACCCCTGTCTCGGCCTGGTCGATGGCGGCGCCCAGGGCGGCCAGCTTGTTCAGGCACTCCTGGTGTTCATCCGCCGGGTCGGAGTCTGCCACGATCCCGGCGCCCGCCTGCAGGTACGCGACGCCGTCGCGCATGGCGATCGTCCGGATCGCGATGCAGGTGTCCATGTCGCCGCCGAAGCCGAGGTAGCCGATGGCGCCGCCGTAGGCGCCGCGGCGCCGGCCCTCCAGCTCCGAGATGATCTGCATCGCCCGCACCTTGGGTGCGCCCGACAGCGTCCCCGCCGGGAATGTCGCGCGCAGCAGCGAGGCCGCATCCTGGTCTGAGCGCAGCTGGCCGAACACGTTCGAGACGATGTGCATGACGTGGGAGTAGCGCTCGACCACCATCGAGCGCGCCACGCGGATGCTGCCCGGCACGCACACGCGGCCCAGGTCGTTGCGGGCCAGGTCGACCAGCATCACGTGCTCGGCCCGGTCCTTCTCGGAGGCCAGCAGCTCGTCGGCCAGGGCGTCGTCCTGGGCACGGTCGGCCGAGCGCGGCCGCGTGCCCGCGATCGGCCGCAGCTCACAGGTGCCGTCCAGGTCGAGCCGGACGTGCACCTCGGGCGAGGAGCCGACCAGCTGGAACTCGCCGTTGTCGAGCAGGAACATGTAGGGAGACGGGTTGACGCCGCGCAGCGCCCGGTAGATCGCAAACGGCGAGGCGCCGGTCTGGCGACGGACGCGCTGAGAGGGGACGATCTGGAACGCATCGCCCGCGGCGATGTGCTCGCGCGCGGTCTCGACGGCCGCCATGTAGCGCTCGCGCGTGATCTCGCGGTGCGCGGCGCCCTCTGGCCGGGGCGCAGCTGCAGCCGCCGCGGGCGGCTTCGACAGCGCCACCACCAGCCGCTCTACCGCCTTGCGCGGGCCGATCAGCGACATCGTGCGGCGGACGTGGTCGAACGCCACCACCGAGTCGGCCAGCATGAAGCGCATCAGCGGCAGGCCGGCGTCGTCGGGGTGCGCCGGCGGCAGCGGCACCGGCTCCAGCTGCGTCGCCCAGTCGTAGCTGAGGTGGCCGACGGCGCCGCCCACGAACGGCGGGTCGCCGGGGCCGGGCCCGGGTCGGGTGGCGGTGAACGCCATCGCCTCCTCCAGCGAGTCGGTGGTCTCGCAGCCGGCCGCCAGGAAGCTGTGCCGGCCCACCTGCTCACCACGCTCGACCGACTCCAGCAGGAATGCCGGCGTGCCCAGCGCCTCGCGCAGCAGCAGGTAGGCGCCGACCGGCGTCAGCAGGTCTGCGGGAAGCGTTCGGATGATGCGGTCGTCTGTCATCAGGGCAACAAAAAAGCCCCCCGCCGGATCCGGCGAAAGGCCTGTGCGAGGAGCGGGTGCCGCGGCGCAGCTAGCGGTCCGTACCTCGCGCGGGAATCCACCACCAGCTGCTGGGCTTGGTCTGCATGGGAGTGGAAGTATGACCGGGCGGCGACGGCCGGTCAACCCGTTTGCGCCCCTGTGCTAGACCTCTTGCCAGTACACGCCACTGCGATCAGGGACTGATGTCATGCCACGAACCGTCATCCTGGGTGCCGCGCGCACCCCGTTCGGCCGCCTCGGCGGGGGCCTGGCGTCGCTGCCCGCGCCGCAGCTGGGAATCCATGCGGGCAGCGCCGCGCTGGAGCGGGCCGGCGTCAGCCCCGACCAGGTCGGCTACGTGGTGATGGGCGAAGTGCTGCAGGCGGGTGTCGGCATGATCCCTTCCCGTCAGGTCTCGGCCGGAGTCGGCTGCCCGGTCGGGGTCGGCTCCGACACGATCAACAAGGTCTGCGCTTCCGGCATGCGCGCGACGGCCTACGGCGACCTGCTGATCCGTTCCGGCGACCACGACGTGGTGCTGACCGGCGGCATGGAGAGCATGTCCAACGCCCCCTACCTGGTGCCCAAGGGCCGCTTCGGCTACACGATGGGCGACGGCGTGCTGGTCGATCACATGACCAGCGACGGCCTCACCTCCACCTTCACGCACCGGATCATGGCCGAGGAGAACTCGGTCGTCTCGGCCGAGATCGCGTGCTCGCGCGCCGATCAGGATGCGTGGGCCCTGCGCAGCCACGAGCGCGCCGTGGCCGCCCAGGACGCAGGACACCTGGCCGACGAGATCGTGGCCGTGACGGTGCCCGGCCGCAAGGGCGACACGGTGGTCGACGCCGACGAGGGCCCGCGCCGCGACACGTCGGCCGAGCGCCTGGCGGCGCTGAAGCCCGTGTTCAGCAAGGACGGCGCGACGACCGCCGGAAACGCGCCCGGGGTCAACGACGGCGCCGCGGCGCTGGTGCTGGCGTCGGAGGAGTGGGCCGGGGCGCAGGGGCTGACGCCGCTGGCCCGGATCCTCAGCAAGGGCCAGGTGGCCGACGACTATCCCTACCTGGTGCGAACCCCGGCCGCGGCCGCGCGGATGGCGCTGGAGCGGGCCGGCATGACCGTGGCCGACGTCGACCTGTTCGAGGTCAACGAGGCCTTCTGCTCGGTGGTGCTCTCGACCATCGACCTGCTCGGGGCCGACGCCGACCGCTTCAACGTGCAGGGCGGCGCGGTCGCCTTCGGCCATCCGATCGGCGCCTCGGGAGCGCGCCTGGTCGGCACGCTGGTGCACCAACTGCGGCGACGCGGCGGTGGCATCGGGCTGGCGGCGATCTGCTCCGGCGCGGCCCAGGGCGACGCGATGCTGATCGAGGTGCTGCCGGCATGAGCGAGATCCGGCGGATCACCGTGGTCGGAGCTGGCCAGATGGGGGCGGGCATCGCCCAGACGGCTGCCGTCGGCGGCTTCGACGTGACCCTCAGCGACGTGGCGCCGCGCCAGCTGGAGCAGGCCGTATCCGGCATCGAGGCCTCGCTGGCGAAGCTGACCGAGAAGGGCCGCCTGGACGAGGCGACGCGCGACGCCGCGCTCGAGCGGATCCAGACCGCGCCCGAGCCGGCCGACGCCGACCTCCTGATCGAGGCCGCGACCGAGAACGTCGAGCTGAAGCTGCGCATCTTCGCCCAGCTGGACGAGGTGGCCGGGGACGGCGCCATCCTCGCCTCCAACACCAGCTCGATCCCGATCACCCGCCTGGCCGCGGCCACGAAGCGCCCGCAGCAGGTGGTCGGCATGCATTTCATGAACCCGGTGCCGCTGATGCAGCTGGTGGAGGTGATCCGCGGTCTCGAGACCAGCGACCAGACGGTGACCAGCGTGGTGGCCGCCGCCGAGGCGATGGGTAAGACGGTGGCGGAGGCGAACGACTACCCCGGGTTCATCTCCAACCGGATCCTGGTGCCGATGATCAACGAGGCCGTCTACTGCCTGATGGAGGGCGTGGGCGACCGCGAGTCGATCGACACGGTCATGAAGCTGGGCATGAACCACCCGATGGGCCCGCTCACGCTGGCCGACCTGATCGGCCTAGACACCTGCCTGGCGATCATGGAGGTGCTGCACGACGGGCTCGGGGACGACAAGTACCGCCCATGCCCGCTGTTGCGCAGCTACGTCGAGGCCGGCCGGCTGGGGCGCAAGTCGGGCCGTGGCTTCTACGAGTACTGAGATGATTGATCGGTATCTCTCGCGAGCCTGGCCGCTACGGTCGGTTTGACCTGAGTGGCGGTCGGGGTGACTACGACTGCGAACCGTCGTCTCGCGGCGTCCTCGGTCGCGCCAATATTCCCGATATTCACGCTCCCTGCCATTCGCGATCTGCGTGATCGCAGATCGCTCATGACCGGTGCAAGTCGTTCCGACTTGCACCTACGCGAGACTCGGTTCTCGCCGTCCAGGACATCACGGAGATACCGATCAATCATCTCCGGGCCTGGCACCGTCTCGCGCCATGGCCAGGTGCCATCTGGCGCCATCCCTATCCTCTTGACCTAACAAACTTCTTACGCGGGTATCACCCGAACGGTGGAGTGTGACTTCCGGAGACGGGCGTAAGGTGAATCTCAAGGGCGGCGCGGCTCCTGCCGGCTGCCGGGGGATCTGATGGGCCACGGACGCGACACCAAGGGCGACCGAGAGCGCCGTCACCACGTTGTGCAGGAGCGCCTGCGGACGCACCTGGCGGTGACGAGTGCACTCGCCGAAGCGCACACGCTTGCGGAGGCAGCGCCGCGCCTGCTCGAGGTCGTCTGCCGGGGGCTCGACTGGGAGATGGGGGCGCTGTGGCGGGTCGACTCCGACGAGCAGGTGATCCGCTGCGTCGACCTCTGGCATATGCCGGGCACACCGCTAATCGGCTTCTCGCTGGCCACGCGCCATGCGGCGTTCGCCCAGGGCGAGGGGCTGCCGGGCAAGGTCTGGCAGGATGGCATCCCGCTGTGGGTGCCCGACATCGGCGCGCACCCGGGTCAGCAGCGCGGGGCGCAGGCGGCGCGCGAGGACATCCACGCGGCGCTGGCGCTGCCGGTCACCGCATACGGCGAGGTGACGGGGGTGATGGAGTTCTTCAGCTCACGCGTGCGCGAGCCCGACGAGGAGCTGATGGCGCTGCTGACGGGGATCGGCAGCCTGGTCGGCCAGTTCATCCGCCACCGCGACGCCGAGCGCGACGTGCGCGCCAGCGAGGCGCGCAAGAGCGCGATCGTGAACGCGGCCTTCGAGTGCATCATCGGACTGGATGCGCACGGGCGGGTGACCGAGTTCAACCCCGCGGCCGAGCTGACGTTCGCGCGTCCGCGGGAGGAGGCGCTGGGCCTCTCGGTCACCGATCTGCTGGTGGTCGACCGGTTGGACGAGCCGCACCGCGCCGACATCGATGCTCTGCTGGCGGGGCAGCTGCCGCGGCTGCTGGGCCTGCCCACCGAGGCCATCGGGCGGCGCAGCGACGGGCGCGAGTTTCCGGTGGAGCTGGCGATCACGCAGATCGACCTGCCCGGGCCGCCGTCGTTCACCGTCTACCTACGCGACGTCACCGCCAGCCGCGCGGCGCAGGCGGCGATGCGCCACCTGGCCGCGATCGTCGAGACCACCAACGATGCGATCCTGTCCAAGACGCTGGGCGGCACCATCCTCACCTGGAACCGAGGCGCGGAGCTGCTCTACGGCTACGCGGCCGAGGAGGCGGTGGGGCGGGCGGCCGGGATGCTGGCCACCGAAGAGGGCGTCGACGAGATCGCCGACGTGCTCTCCCGCGTGGGGCGGGGTCAGCAGATCGATCAGTTCGAGACCGTGCACGTGCGCAAGGACGGATCGACGGTGGACGTGTCGCTGACGGTGTCGCCGATCGTCGACGACTCCGGCCAGATCGTGGCGGTGTCGGCGATCGCACGCGACATCACCGAGCAGATGCGAGCGCAGGCGCAGATCGAGCACCTCGCCTACCACGACCAGCTGACCGGCCTGCCCAACCGCTCGATGTTCCACGAGCACCTGGCGCTGGCGCTGGCGCGGGCCGATCGCCACCACTTCGGGGTGGCCGTGCTGTTCATCGACCTCGACAACTTCAAGCTGATCAACGACAGCTTCGGGCACGAAGCGGGTGACGCCCTGCTGCGCGACTTCGGGGCGCGGCTGAAGTCGGTCACGCGCGCCACCGACATCGTCGCCCGCCAGGGCGGCGACGAGTTCCTGGTGCTGGTGCCCGACCTCGAGCTGGACGGCGGCGAG
>DATNEO010000033.1:0-9326 GCA_035553035.1 Gaiellales bacterium
CCGCCGCGTGACGGCGCTGGGGCTGGCCGTGGTGGCCGTCGCAGCGGTCGCGCTGGCGATCGATGCCGGCCGCGGTGACACCGCCGTCTGGCCGCTCTACGTGCTGGCGTTCGTGATCGGGATCGGCAATGCCTACTCCGCTCCGGCCGTGGGGCCGCTGCTGGCTGCCGGCGTCTCGCAGGCCATGCTGGCCCGGGCAGTGGCGGTGCTGACGACGGTGATGCAGGCGGCGATGATCGCCGGCCCCGCCGTCGCCGGCCTGCTGCAGGTGGTGGGTTCGCCGGTGCCCTACGCCTTCGCCGCCGTCTGCGCGGTGCTGGCGATGGCGATGGTGATGCTGGTGCCCAGGGCGATCGGCCGCGCGCACGTGGCCGAGCAGGAGGCCAGCCTGTCCGACGCCCTGGCCGGTGTCCGCTTCATCTTCGACACGCCGGCGCTGCTGGGCGCGATCTCGCTCGACCTGATGGCGGTGCTGTTCGGGGGCGCCACGGCGCTGCTGCCGGTGTTCTCCCAGACGATCCTGCACGTTGGCGCGTTTGGCAACGGTCTCCTGCGTGCCGCGCCCGGCATCGGCGCTGTGGTGGTCGGATCGGTGCTCTCCGGCCGTCCGCTGAAGCGCCGCGTCGGCCGCACGCTGCTGGTGGTGGTGGCGCTGTACGGCGCCTTCACGATCGTGTTCGGGTTCTCGACCAGCTTCGCGCTGTCGATGGTCGCGCTGGCCGCCCTGGCCGGCGCCGACATGGTGTCGATGTCGATCCGCGGCACGCTGGCGCCGCTGCTGACCGCGCCCGCGCTGCGGGGCCGGGTGGGGGCGGTGGAGCGCGTCTTCATCGGCGCCTCCAACGAGCTGGGCGCCTTCGAGTCGGGCGTCGCGGCGGCGCTGATCGGCGCGGTGCCGGCCGTGGTGCTGGGCGGCGCCGCCTCGATCGTGGTGGCCCTGGTCTGGGCCTGGAAGTTCCCGGCGCTGCGCCGCATCGACCGGTTCGAGGACATCGACACGCCGGCCGCGCCGCCGGCGGTCGGACTGCAACCGGCGGCAGAGGGGCGGCAGGTGGGTGCGTAGCGTAGGCTCCACGGTGCGGTGTGACGGATGCCACCAAGGGGAGGTCAACGCTGATGACTCGCATCACCCGCGGGTTCCACGGTCGCCGGCGGCCCGACGTCGATCCGGCGCGGGTACCGCCCGGGCAGTACGTGACGCAGGACTTTCCCGTGCTCTCGGCTGGGCCGACGCCGCACGGATCGCTCGAGGGCTGGAGCTTCACGATCCGTGGCCAGGTCGACCGGCCGCACACCTGGACGTGGGATGAGTTCCAGGCGCTGCCGCGTGAGACGGTGACGCGGGACATCCATTGCGTGACGAAATGGTCGAAGCTGGACACGGTCTGGACGGGCGTGTCGCTTGACACGCTGCTGGACGGGGTCGAGACCAGCGCCGAGTACGTGACCGCGTTCAGCGACGGCGGCTACACCACCAACCTGCCGCTGGAGGACCTCACCGGCGGCCGCGCCTGGATCGCGTTCTGCTACGACGACGAGCCGCTGCACCCCGAGCACGGCGGGCCGGCCCGGCTGCTGGTGCCGCACCTCTACTTCTGGAAGAGCGCCAAGTGGGTGCGCGGGCTGGAGCTGCAGCTGGAGGATGAGCCCGGCTTCTGGGAGGGCTACGGCTATCACAGCTACGGGGATCCGTGGCGCGAGCAGCGCTACGCCGGCGATTGAACTGGCAGCCGGGAACCGTGCTGGAGCTGATCGAGCAGACCGCCCGCACCAGGAGCATCGTGTTCGGCGTCCCCGGCTGGAGCCGGCACCGGGCCGGCCAGCACGTGGACGTGCGGCTCACGGCCGAGGATGGGTATCAGGCGCAGCGCAGCTACTCGATCGCCTCCGCGCCGGAGGACCGCCACATCGAGCTGACGGTGGAGCGGATCGACGATGGCGAGGTTTCGCCGTTCCTGGCTGACGAGCTGCTGCCGGGCGACGAGATCGAGCTGCGCGGCCCGATCGGCGGCTACTTCGCCTGGGAGAAGGCGCCGGGAACGCCGGTGTTCCTGGTCGGTGGCGGCTCGGGGGTCGTGCCGCTGCGCGCGATGCTGCGCCACCACCGTGCCACCGGCAGCACCGTCCCGGTGCGGCTGCTGTACTCGGCGCGCTCGCTCGAGGACGTGATCTACCGGGACGAGCTGACGGCGGCCGATGCCGGCGACGTCCGGCTCACGCTGACGCGCCGCCAGCCGGCGGGCTGGACCGGATACGGACGCCGCGTCGACCGCGAGCTGGCGGCCGAGGTCTGCTGGCCGGAGGCGGAGCGGCCGCTCGTGTACGTCTGCGGTCCCACCGGGTTCGTCGAGGCCGTGGCCGGCGCCCTCGTCTCGCTTGGCCACGACGCGGCCAGGATTCGAACCGAACGATTCGGACCGACGGGAGGCGAGACGCCATGACCGACAGCCAGGCCCTCGACGGCAACGCGATCGCAGGCACGCTTGCGGAGGTGTTCGGCGGCGATATGACGACCGCGGTCGGCAGGTGCGGGCACTGCGGGGCACGCGGGCCGGTGGCGGAGGTGGTCGTCTATACGCGGGCACCGGGAGTGGTGGTGCGGTGCCGGGCGTGCGACGGCCTGCTGATGGTGATCACCCAGGTGCACGGCGTGTTCTGCGTGGACGCGCTGGGGCTGGTCGAGCTGCAGGCGCCGGCCTGACGCCGCGCCCGGATCAGGGCAGGCGCCAGAACGGCGACAGGTAGGTGCGTAGCGCGGCGATGTCGCCGTCTCGGCGGCCGGCGTCGTCTGGCAGGTAGCCGATCGGGTCGGCCAGCAGCGGCCCCGTGCCGAGCACGCCCTCGAGCGTCGCGTGGAGGCAGTAGGCGGCGTAGGTGCGCGCGTAGCCGCCCTCCTGCACCAGCACCAGCTTCCCGTCGCACAGGTCGTCTGCGGCCTCCGCCACCAGCCGGCCGACCCGGCGGAACCCGGCCATCAGCAGGTTCTGGCGGCCGTTGGGATCGAAGCCGCTGGCATCCTGCCCGCACGCGCCCACGATCAGATCGGGCCGGTACTGGTCGAGGATCGGCCGGATCACCTGCGTGAAGGCCGCCTCATAGGCGCGGATGCCGCCGCCCAGACCCAGCTCGGCATTGACGTTGTGCCCGGCCCCGGGGCCGACGCCGACCTCGGCGGCCGATCCGGTCTGCGGATGCGACGGCCCCCAGCTGCCGTGGCGCATGTGCAGCGAGACGGTGAGCACGTCGGCGCGGTCGTAGAAGCAGGCCTGCGTGCCGTTTCCGTGGTGGACGTCCCAGTCGATGATCGCCACCCGCTCACAGCCGGCCGCACGCGCTCGCTCGGCCACCAGCGCCACGTGGTTGAAGAAGCAGTAGCCGTCGGCCGTGGCCGGGGCGGCGTGGTGGCCGGGCGGGCGCACCAGGGCGTAGGCGATCCGCGAGTTGCCCGATATGACCGCGTCGCCGGCCGCCATCGCCGTTCCCGCCGCCGCCAGCAGCGGCTGCCACGACTCGTCCGTGAGCAGCGTCGAGGACGCGAACACGCGGCCACCCTGCTCGCAGGCTTCGCGCAGCATCGCGATGTAGACGGGGTCGTGGACGGCCGCCAGCTCCTCCTCGGTGGCCAGGCGGCCGTCGCGCCAGCGCAGCCGGTCGGCCAGCGGCCCTCGCTGCAGCACCGAAACCATGTTCCGCACCCGCTCCGCGTTCTCGGGGTGCAGCTCCGGCACCTCCAGCAGGTCTGACGGCCCACCCTCGAAGATGCCGCACCCGGTGTCGTGGTCGAGCACGGCCGGGTGCCAGAAGACGTCGATCACAGGACGGTCAGCTCGCGCGGCAAGGTTGGAGAGAATCTCGATCCCATGGGTGCATGTGTAGGGTTGCCGTCATGCGGGTGTTCACGTTCGCCGAGCGGCCGGATCTGGCGGAGCGTACCGACGAGGTTCCCGAGGCGTTCCCCGAGTATATGGGGCACGGAAAGGTGCTCGTCGCCCACTGTGACAAGCTCCGCACGCAGCTCCCCGAGCTGCAGCTTGTGCTCTGGGATGAGGAGCGCGACGCCGTTGTCGGCTACGGCCGCACGATCCCCGCCCGCGAGCGTGAGGGCCTGCCTGGAGGCGTTGATGACATGGTCGGGCGCTGGTTCGGCGGGGGAGCCCGTCCCGAGCCCGACGTGCTCTCGGCGCTCCTGGTGGTCGTAGACCATCGCCGCCGCGGCGAGGGGCTCTCGGGTCTCATCATCCAGGAGATGCGTGGCCTCGCCGGCCGGGTCGGTTTCGCTTCGCTGATCGCGCCCGTGCGCCCGACCTGGAAGGAGCGCTATCCGCTGATCGGGATGGACGACTACGTGCGCTGGACGCGAGCGGACGGGCTCCCGTTCGACCCGTGGATCCGTCTGCACGCCCGGCTCGGCGCTGAGCAGCTCGAAGTGTGCCCCGCGTCCATGGCAATCGAGGGGACGCGCGAGGAGTGGGAGGAGTGGGTCGGTATGCGCTTTCCGGCCGACGGGAGCTATGTCGTGCCCGGTGCGCTCGTGCCCGTGCAGTTCTCAAACGGCCGTGGCGCCTACGTCGAGCTGAACCTGTGGATGCGCCATTCCGTCGAGCCGGCGGAGCTCGATGCGGGGCCCGTTCTCCACTGGGAGCGTTAGCGCAGCACGGTCAACGTGCGGGGCAGGCGGGACAGCACCTCGATCCGCTCCGGCCCCATCAGCAGCGTCTCCATGTAGCTGGCGGTGAACCCGGCCTCGCGGTCGAACAGGATGTTCTCGTAGTTGGTGACGTAGCCCGGCTCCCACGTGAACCGCTCGAACGCGTCGTTTGCCAGGTAGGTGTGCCCGACCCAGTTGGGCGGCAGCGCGATGCCGAGCGCGTAGCCGCCGACCCACCACACCTGCTCGCGGTCAAAGCGCGAGAACACGTGCTGCTCGGCCGCCTGCTGCGCCACCTCCAGCGGGTCGCCGGGCTTCACCGCGGCGATCACGGCGTCCACGCTGCCGGCGGTCTGCTCCAGGATGGCGCGCGCGGCGGGATGGTCGCGCCCGATCGCAAACGTGCGGCAGACGTCGACGTGGTAGCGGCTCTGCACGCCGCAGGCGTCCACGTACATCACGTCCCCGGCTTCCACCGGCCGCCGCGACGGCGGCGAGTGGGTGCGACACCACACGTCCGGCCCGGCCGAGACCATCGTGCGGATGGCCGGCTCCTCGCCGCCCCGAGCCGCCATCTCGGAGCTCAGGTGGGCGGCGATCTCGAGCTCGGTGCGTCCCGGCCGCACGTACTCGCCCAGCGACTCGACGGCGGCGTCGACGATCTCCGAGGCGCGCCGCACGCAGGCCAGCTCCGCCTCCGACTTGACCAGCCGCACGCGGTCGACGATCCAGTCGCCGGCCACCACGTTCGCGCCGGTCGCGGCGATCGCCTCGGCGATCCGATCGACCAGCGGCGCGCCCGGCGAAGCCGCCCATCGCTCCACGCCGATCGTCGCCGACGACCACCCGCGCTCCTGCACCGCGGCGCGCAACTGGTCGATCGCCGTTGCATAGTCGTAGAAGACGGCGTCGTCGAACAGCGCCACCCGCTCCACCAGCGTGCGGTGGCGGTCGTAGTCGACGAACAGCAGCCGCTCGTCGTCGCGGGCCACGATCACCCCCACCGGCGCCCGCGGCGGGTACCAGATCGACTCGAAGCCGGTCAGGTAGCAGAGGTTCGCGGGGCTCAGCACCAGCAGCACGTCGACCTCGCGTCGCGCCATCTCCTCGCGCACGCGCCGGGCGCGGTCGCGGTACTCCGTCTCCGTGAACGGCAGGCCGAGCTCTACTCCATCGCGGGTGATCGGGGCCACGGCCCGATGCTCGCAGAAACGCCGCCGCCGAGCAACGCTCGGTGTGCCCGATTGCGCGATGTTTGCCGTAGCGCGCGACGGGTGGCACCATAGGTAGCGGGCAAACGGCGGCGAGCAACTCGGCGGCGTTAGGGGTGGGACGTGTGAGTTGGCAGGTGAGTGAGAACGGAGTCCGCGACGGCGCCGGCAGCGAGCTGCCGGAGCAGCGGGAGCTGCCCGTGATCGACGACGCCGGCCTCGTCGACGAGGTGGTGTCGGTGCCGACGCTCGGCCAGATGCTGCGGAAGGAGCGCGAGCTGCGCGACATCCCGCTCGATCGCATCGAGGAGGCCACCCGCATCCGCTCGGCGCAGCTGCGGGCGATCGAGGACGACCGCCTGGACGCGCTGCCGGCCGAGGCCTATGCGCGCGGCTTCGTGCGCACCTACGCCGACTACCTGGGCCTGAACGGCGACGACGTCGTCGCGGTCTTCAACGAGCAGTGGAACCGCTCGGCCCACCGGGCGGAGCCGGCGCTTCCCCACACGCCGGTCTCGGTCGCCCGCAGCGCACCGGCCGGGCTGTTCAGCCTGTGGGTGGCGCTGGCCTGCCTGCTGCTGGCCGGTTCGGCTGTGCTCTACCTGATGGGCGGCTCGGGCGGCGGCCACACCGCGCAGCCCCCGCCGGCCACGCAGCCGCCGGCCACGCAACCTGTCACCAGCCCAGACACCACGGCAACGCAGACGCCGCCGCCGGCACAGCCGACGGGCGTGCATATGACCGTGACCGCGGCGCAGGGCAGCTGCTGGCTGGAGGCGCGTCGCGGCTCCGCGACCGGGGCACTGCTGGCCGAGCGGACGCTGGCGCCGGGCCAGGCCGTGCGCCTGCACGGCCGCCGCGTGTGGCTGCGGCTGGGGGATCCGACCAGCGTCCGGTTGCGGGTCAACGGCCACACGCTCCATACCGCCTACCCGGCCCAGCCGATCAACCTGCTGGTGACCCCGCACGGAGCCACGCAGCTGTAGCTCAGGCTGAAGCCAGCCCCGTGTCCTTATGGGTTGCCTTCGTCGCGCCCGCGATCGGCAGCACGATCGTGAAGGTCGCGCCCTCGCCCGCGACGCTGGTCACACCGACCGAGCCGCCGTGGGCCTCGGCAATGGCCTGCACGATCGCGAGCCCCAACCCGCTGCCGCCGCTGCGGCGGGCGCGCGAGGCGTCAACGCGGTAGAAGCGCTCGAACAGGTGCGGCAGGTCGTTGGCGGCGATGCCCGGCCCGTTGTCGCTGACCTCGACCGTGCGGTCGTCGTCCGCCGTCGCCAGCGCCACGGCGATGCTGGTGCCGGGCGGCGTGTGGGCGCGGGCGTTGGCCAGCAGGTTCGCGACCGCCTGGCGGATCCGCAGCTCGTCGCCGACCAGGTCGGAGCCGCCGCTCGAGCTGAAGCTGATCGGCCAGTCGGCGTGGAGCATGGCGTGATCGGCCACCATCTCGGCCAGCACCGCCTCCAGGTCGAACGGCTCCTGCCCCAGCGGCCGGCCCTGGTCGAGGTTCGCGAGCAGCAGCAGGTCCTCCACGATCACGCCCATCCGCTCCGCCTCCGACTCGATCCGGCTCATCGCAAGCGCCAGGTCGTCCGGCCGGCTGGCCGCGCCGCGGTGAAACAGCTCGGCGAAGCCGCGCACCGATGTCAGCGGCGTTCGCAGCTCGTGCGAGGCGTCGGACACGAATCGGCGCAGCCGCTCCTCCGACTGTCGTCGCTGCTCGAAGGCCTGCTCGATCTGGGCCAGCATCGCGTTCAGGGAGCGGGCCAGGTCACCGACCTCGGTGCCGGGCGCCTCCTCCGGCACGCGCTGCGTGAGGTCGCCGCCGGCGATCGCCGCGGCCGTATCCTCGATCCGCTCCAGCGGCCGCAGCTCGCGGCGCACCAGCCAGAAGGCGATCGCCGCCACCACCGCCAGCACGATCAGGCCGACCAGCAGCTCCAGCATGGCCAGCCGGTTGAGCGTCGAGTTGACGTCGTGGAGCGGCGTCGCGATCACCGTCCGCACGCTGTCGCCGCCGAGCGTGCCGGGCAGTCCGGGTGTCGCGTACATGCGGTAGTCGCCCTGGGTGCTCTTCCCCAGCGGCGCCTGGGTCACCTCGTGCTTCAGGTTCGCGGGTACGCCATCGTCGTCGAAGTACAGGGATGCCAGCACCGAGCCGTCGGGGGCGACCACGGCCGCGTAGCTGCCACGCGGCAGGACGCCCAGCACCTGCCGCTGCGCGCCTTCGTCGGTGTCGCCGCGCGCGAAGTAGAGCGAGACGGGGCTCGCGGCCGATTGCAGCTGGGAGTCGACCCGGTCGATCAGGAAGCCGCGAAGCTCGTAGCGGGTGGCGATCCCCGCCGCCAGCAAACCGGCTGCGACCAGCACCACCGCCAGCATCGACAGCCGCAGCCGCAGCGTCATGCGCCGGGGCGAGAGCACGTCAGCCTGTCCGCAGCCGGATCGCGTAGCCGAAGCCGCGCACCGTCTGGATCAGGCGCGGCTCGCCCGGCTGGTCGATCTTCTTGCGCAGGTAGCTGATGTAGGTCTCGACCACGCTCGAGTCGCCGCCGAAGTCGTAGCGCCAGACGTGGTCGAGGATCTGCGCCTTGCTGACGACGCGGCCGGCGTTCACCAGCAGGTAGCGCAGCAGGTTGTACTCGGTCGGCGTCAGCTGCACCAGCCGCTCGCCGCGGCGCACCTCGTGCGCGTCGTCGTCGATCGAGAGGTCGTGGTAGGCGACCCGCGACGCCGACCCGGCGGCCGCGCCCGGCTGCGTGCGGCGCAGGATCGCGCGCACGCGCGCGACCAGCTCCTCCAGGCTGAACGGCTTGCCGACGTAGTCGTCGGCGCCCAGCGTGAGCCCGTGCACGCGGTCAGCGGGCTGATCCTTCGCTGTCAGGAACAGCACCGGCACCCGCGGCTCGGTTGCCGACAGCCGCCGGTAGACCTCGAACCCGTCCAGGTCGGGCAACATCACGTCCAGCACGATCAGGTCGGGCCGGAAGCGGTCGGTCAGCTTCACGGCGGCGCGGCCGCTGCCGGCGCACTCGACCTCAAAACCCTCGTAGCGCAGCACGGTCGAGACCAGCTGCGTGATCGATTCCTCGTCGTCGACCACCAGTATGCGGGGTGCCTCGTTCTGCATCGTGCCTCCAGGCTATGAGCCGAACCTTAGGGTTTCCTGGGAACCGCCTGGGGGCGGGCGAGGAGTCGCGTGCCTCGGGGCGAACGGGACGAGATGGAGAGCCGATGGGCCGGCGGCCGCACGGAGGCATTCAGCGACGGCGTGTTCGCGATCGCGGTCACGCTGCTGGTGCTCGACCTGCACGTGCCCGAGTCGGCGATGAACGACCTGTTGCACGGCATCGTGCACCAGTGGCCGAACTACCTGGCCTACGCGACCAGCTTCATTACGATCGGCGGCATCTGGCTGGCCCACCACGCCATCTTCCGGCGCCTCAGGTACGTGAACACCCAGGTGA
>DATNEO010000034.1:0-15366 GCA_035553035.1 Gaiellales bacterium
CGGGTTGTGCCGGATGGCGTTGTCGAGCAGCGCCCTGCCCACCTGCTGCACCCGCAGCTCGTCCCCGATCGCGTGCGGCAGGTCGGCGTCCGGCTTCACCAGCGAGATGCGGCTGCCATGGCCGACGGCCAGGCCGCGGAACTCGCGCACCAGCCCCCGCGCCGCCGCCGCCATGTCGATCGGCTCGTGCTCGACCGCCACCGCGTCGGCGTCCAGCCGGGACAGGTCGAGCAGGTCGGTGGCGAGCTTGGTGAGGCGGTTCACCTGCTCCCGCATCTGCTGCATGAACGCGGCTCGCGTCTCGTCGTCGAGATCCTCGTCGTCCAGCAGCTCCATGAACCCGCTCAGCGAGAACAGCGGCGTGCGCAGCTCGTGCGAGGCGTTGGCGACGAACTCCTTGCGCACCCGGTCGGCGCGGTCGAGGCGGGTCTGCATCAGGTCGAAGGCGCGCCCCAGCTGGCCGAGCTCGTCGGGTGACTGGTCGCCGATGGGGCGGTCGAACTCACCCAGAGCGATCCGCCGCGCGCCCTGTTCGAGGTGCGACAGGCGGCGGGTGACGGCGTGCGCCGACGCCCAGCCGACAAGCATCGCCACCAGCAGGGCCAGCGCGGTCGCTATCAGGATCCGGCGCTCGACCAGGTCGGCGGTCTGGTTGACGTCGCTGACCTGCTGGCTGAGCGCCACCAGGCCCACGTCGCCGACGGTGAAGGCCACCACCAGCGTCCCCCCGCGGTGGCCGCTGGCGAAGCCGGTGCGCGCGGCGCGCAGCACGATCGGGTCGTTCTTGGTGACCCCGGCCAGGCCGTTCACGCGCGTGTCCTGGACGGTTCCCCCGGTCCGCTGGAAGACGCCCACGCGCGCGTTGGCGAGCCGCCCGATGCGGCGCACCGTCTTGTGCGTGCCGGGCGGCAGCACGCCGGTGTTCTTGAGGTGGGCGATCTCGCCCCGCAGGGTCGAGTCTCTGTCCTGCTCGGCGTGCGACACCTGCTCCAGACGCTTGAGGCGTCCGGCGATCAGGTTGTCGCGGAGCGTCGGCACCACGTACAGGAACACGACGCCCATGGCGGTGGCAACAACGGCCGCCAGCACCAGGATCAGGCGCAGGCGCAGCGACCTCACGGCACGGAGGGTGCCGGCGCGATGTCGCGGAAGTGGTAGCCCGCTCCGCGCACGGTCAGGATGAACGACGGGTCGGCGGGATCGGCTTCGAGCTTCTCGCGCAGGTGGCGGATGTGCACGTCGATCGTGCGCGGCTCACGGTAGGCGGAGCCGCCCCACACGGCCTCCAGCAGCGACTGGCGGCTGTACACGCGGCCCGGGTGCGTCGCCAGCGTCCGCAGCACCTCGAACTCCACGTAGGTGAGCTGCACGGGCTCGCCGTCGACCTGGACGGTGCGCTTGGCGGGATCGATCACGAGCCCGTCGACGACGATCGCCTCGGTGCCGAACGGCCGCAGCTCCGAGAGCAGCGTCGCCCGCCGCAGCATCGCCCGGATGCGGCTTCGGAACTCGCGGATCGAGAACGGCTTGGTGATGTAGTCGTCGGCGCCCAGCTCCAGGCCCAGCACCTTGTCGACCTCGTCGTCGCGCGCCGTCAACATGATGATCGGCACGGCGGAGGTGGTGCGCAGCCTGCGGCAGACCTCGAGGCCGTCCAGCTTGGGCAGCATCACGTCCAGCACCACCAGATCGACCGGCCCCTCCTGGAAGCGGAGCAACGCCTCCTCCCCGTCACGGGCCTGAACGACCCGGTATCCCTCCCGCTCGAGCGGGAAGGTGAGCAGCTTCTGGATCGACTCCTCGTCGTCCACGAGCAGGATGGTTGCGTCACCGGTCACCCCCACATCGTAGTGCCCCATCCCCCGTGCAAAGGGCGATTGCGTGCTATAAGGCCGCGTGCCGCGCCGTGCCGCCAACACCCGCAGGGGACTGGTCTCATGGCCGCTGTATCGGCTGCTGCTGGTGATCGCGCTGGTTCCGGTGCTGGTCGCGGCGCTGGCCACGCGCGAACCGGCCCTGCCGCCGACGCCACCGACGCCGCCGACGCCGTTCAACGGAGGCGCTGCGGCCACCCGTGCCGCCTACATGCTGTCGCTGCCAAAGATGCGCGGACCCGGCGGAAAGGGCGATCTGGCCGCGGCCGGCTGGATCAGCTCCCAGCTGCAACGGTTCGGCTACAAGGTCACCAACCAGACGTTCGCCGCCGACCTGCCGGGCCAGCCGAACGTGCCCATGAGGAACGTGATCGGCTACCTGCCTGGACGGCTGCCCGACCTGATCGCGGTCGTCGCACACCACGACGGCGTGGGCACCGGCGCCGATGACAACGCGTCCTCGGTGGGGGTGATGCTGGAGCTGGCCAGGGAGCTGCGGCCGGCCGCGCTCGAGCACGGGTTGCTGTTTGTGTCCACGGACGGCGGCACCACCGGAGGGCAGGGCGCCGCCTACTTCGCCGAGCACTCACTGCTGGCCCGCCGTGTGGTGTCCGCCATCGTGCTGAACTCGGTTGCCGCGCCGGACGGGACTCCGATCCGGATCGTGATCAGGCCGGACACGACCCGTGGCACGTCGCCGACGCTGTTTCGCACCGCGCGCAGCGCGATCCAGCGCACCACCGGACGATCGCCCGTCGTGCCCGGCCTGCTCGACCAGCTCTCCGGCCTGGCCGTGCCCTATGCCCTGGGTGAGCAGGGGCCGTTGCTGGCCCGCAACGTGCCCGCCCTGTCGCTGACCGCCGGCCCGCCGCCCGATCCGAATGCCACGTTCACCAGCTACAGCCCCGCTCAGCTGACCGACGTCGGCAACGCGACGGCCAGCCTGGTGCAGCAGCTGGACGGCGCGTCCGTGATCGAGCCGGGCGGACGCCCTGACATCTTCCTCGGCACCCGCACGATGCGAGGGTGGCTGGCCGAGACGGCCCTGGTGGCGCTGCTCGCCCCCGCTCTCGCCTGCACGCTGGACATGGCCGCGCGCTGCCGGCGCCGGCGGCTGCCGCTGGCGCCGGCGGTGACGGCGCTGTGCTGGCGGGTGCTGCCGTGGGCCGCGTTCCTGGTCACCCTGTGGCTGCTGCCGGTGCTGCCGGGGGACCTCGCGTCCGGCCTCAACCTGGCGCCGCGGCCGCACGCGCTCGGCATCACCTGGAGCGGCATCCTGCTGGCGGCGCTGGCAGGGGTTGCGGTCTGGAGATTCGCAACCCGACCGCGGACGGCGATCATCACGACCGTCTCCGGTGGCGAGCGCACCAGCGGGCTGGTGGCCGGCCTGCTGGGGCTGGCGTTTGCGTCGACGCTGCTGGTGGCGTTCAACCCGTTCGCGCTGATCCTGGTGCTGCCCGCCGCGCACGCATGGCTGCTGCTGCCCACGGCGGCCCGGGCCGGGCGCCGCTACATGGTGCTGGTCTACCTGACCGGCCTCCTGGGCCCGGCGCTGCTGCTATTCGAGTACGCGACCCAGTTCCACCTCGGCCTCTCCACCCCGCGGGCGATGCTGGCGATGACCGCCAGCGGCTACCTGTCACCCGCGATCGCGGTCTGCCTGATCCTGACCGCCGCCTCCGCCGCGCAGGTCGCGGCATTGATCGCGGGCCGGTATGGACCTGCGCATCCGCCGCATCGGCTGTATAACTGAGTCATGGCGACTCGCACCATGGCGGCCGGCAAGGCCGCCGGCGCCCCAGGCCGCCGGCTCCGGCGCATCTCCACCACCCTGATCGTGGTGGGCGTTGGCGTGATCCTGTACGCCGGCCTGATCCTGGCCTGGGGCGACCCGGTCACCTGGCTGTGGGCGCACTGGCAGCAGCGGGCGCTGACCTCCGAGTTCCACGAGTCCCAGCAGCAGTTCAAGATCGTCACGCCGCCGCCCGACAACACCGCCGCCCTGGCACTGGTGCGGAAGGACGCGCTGTCGTTCAAGCACAACCTCAAGGAGGGACGTGCGTTCGGGCGGCTCACGATCCATCGCATCGGCCTGTCCGACGTGGTGGTGGTGCAGGGCACCACGGCCGGCTTCGACGCCGACCTCAGCAAGGGCCCCGGTCACTACATGAACACGTCCTTCCCGGGGATGGGATCCACGGTGGCGATCGCCGGCCACCGCACCACCTACGGCGCATGGTTCCGCCACATCGACGAGATCCGAAACGGCGACACCATCACGCTGCAGATGCCGTACGCCACGTTCACGTACCGCGTGCAGATGCACCAGGTGGTGCCCAACACGGACTGGGGCATCATCACGCCTCAGGGCTACGAGCGCCTGGTGCTCTCGGCCTGCCATCCGCTCTACAGCGCCTCGCACCGCTGGGTGGTGTTCGCCCGCGGCGTCTCGGTGACGCTGCCCGGCAAGAACGGCCGCACGGTTCCATTGTCGAGCTAGATCACCAGGTAGCTGACCAGGTCACCGGCCGCCGCCTCGCCGACGCCGGCCGCAACCAGCGCCAGCGCGTCGGCCGACGCAGCGTGCGCGATCATGTGTGACTCCTGTGCGTCCTGCGGATGCAGCCGCATGCCGTCATCCCCCGGCTCCAGGCGGCAGCGCACCGCGTGATCTCGCAGGTGCAGCCGCCGCACCGGCGCCGCCAGCCGAGCCACCGGGAGCGGCCGCGCCCGGGCGCCGGTCATCGTGTCCAGCGCGGCCCGCACGAACAGCTCGAAGCAGACCAGGCTGGAGACCGGGTTTCCGGGCAAGCCGAACACGAGCGCGCCCGAGGGCGCCGCGCCGAACCAGAGCGGCTTCCCGGGCTTGTGGGCAACGCGCCAGAACAGCTCGCGCACGCCCAGCGCCTCCATCGCCGGCTTGACGTGATCGTGCGGGCCCACCGACACGCCGCCGGTCGACACCACCACGTCGGCAGCGGCGATCGCGTCGGCGAATGCGCGCTCGGTGGCGGCCGGGTCGTCGGGCACGACCCCGGAGGAGATCAGCTCGGCGCCGGCCCGCGCGGCCTGGGCGGCCAGGGCGGTGGCGTTCGACTCATAGATCTGGCCCGGTTCCAGCGGCTGCCCGGGAGCCACCAGCTCGCTGCCGGTGGCCAGCACCGCAACCCGCGGCCGGTCTGCCACCGTCACCCGATCGCAGCCGGATGCGGCCAGGGCGGCCAGCACGGCGGGCGAGAGCGCCGTCCCGGCCGAGGCGACCAGGCCGCCGGCGGCAATGTCGCCGCCGGCCGGCCGGATGCAGGCCCCCACCGCCGGCCGCTCGGCTATCAGCCCGTCCTGCTCGCGCGCGTCCTCGATCGGCACCACCGCGTCGGCGCCCTCCGGAAGCGGGGCGCCGGTGGCGATGCCGGCGCTGCTGCCCGCCGCCAGGCGGCCCGGCGGGTCGCCGGCGGCGACGCGGAACGCGATCGGCACCGGGGCGCCCCCCAGGTCGGCGGCATGCACCGCGTAGCCGTCCATGGCAGAGGTTGCGAACGGCGGCAGGCTCACCGCGGCGAACACGTCGGCGGCCAGCACCCGGCCGCTCAGCGTCCAGTCCAGCGGCTGCACCGACGTGCGCACCCGCGGGCTGGCGCCGCGGATCACCTCGAGAGCTTCGACGACCGACAGCACCGACCGATGCTAGATGATTGGTCGCGCCAACCGGCTGATCAGGTCGAGGGCGGTGGTCCGCCGCTGCCGCCACCGCCGCCACCGCCACCGGTTCCGCCGCTGCTACCGCCGCCGCTGGTGCCGCCGCTTGTGGCGCCCCCACCCGTGGTCGTCTTGGGGTGGCACTTGACCGTGCAGGGCACGAAGGTGGGGAACTGCGAGTGGAACGGCACCCACTGCACCGGGTGCTTGGGCAGCGGCCAGTCGTAGACCGCCGGGAACTTCTTCGGCTCGAGCGAGAACGCCCGCTCCATGTAGGTGCGCCAGATCGTGGCCGGGATGTCGCCGCCGAACGGCGTGTGGCCGTTCAGGTTGGTGAGGGTGATCTCGCCCTTGGGGTAGCCCATCCAGACGCAGGTCGTGAGGTTGGGCGTATAGCCGCAGAACCAGGCGTCCTTGTAGTCGTTGGTGGTGCCGGTCTTGCCGGCCTCGACGCGCCCGTCGGGGAACTGCGCCGTTGCGGCGGCGGTGCCGCAGCAGATCGGCCCCTCCAGCACCTTGTTTGCCTCATAGGCGACGCCGTCCGGCAGCACCCGCTTGGCCTGCGGCTTGTTGCTCTCGAGGGTACGGCCCGAGGCGATGCTGTCGATGCTGGTCACGAACTGCGGATCGTGGCGAACACCGTTCGCGGCCAGGGTCGAGTAAGCGGCCGCCATCCACAGCGGCGACACCGGGCTGACGCCGAGCGTGATCGACGGGTAGGGCGCCAGCTTGACCGACTTGGGGATGCCCATCTGGTGGGCGGTGTTCACGATCGAGGGCGCACCCAGGTCGATCGCCAGTCGCGCGAACACGGTGTTGTCGGACTGGGCGGTGGCGTCGGCGATCGTGCGGGGAGCATTCAGCTCCTCGCTGTCCGAGGCCGTGTCGACCACCCACGGGTTGCTGGGCCCGAGCGGCGTGTTGGGAAACGTGTAGGACAGATGCGCCGACAGCTCCGATGTGGTGTTCGGGTTGTAGCCGTCGGCGATCGACGTGACGAGGGTGAACATCTTGAACGTGGACCCGACCTGGCGGTAGGCCTCGGCCGGGATGTTGAACTGCGAGGTCTTGCTGAACGGCACCGACGCGTCCATCGCCAGCACCTGGCCGTTGCGGGGGTCGATCGAGACCAGCGCGGCGGCCGGAGCACCCGACCAGCTCATCATGTTGTGGAGCGTGTTGTGCGCCGCCGCCTGCAGCCGCGGGTCAAGCGTGGTGTGGATCGCCAGACCGCCCTTCTTGACGGTGTTTCGGCCCAGCTTCTCCTCGAGCGTCTGGCGCACCCACGACACGAAGTAGCCCTCGTCGCCCCCGGTCTGGTCGAGGTAGCGGCCGGGGTGGGTGCCGAGCTTCGATGAGGAGGCCGTGTCGTACTGGGCCTGCGTGATGTGGCCGGCCGAGAGCATCGCAGCCAGAACCTCGTTGCGGCGAGCCCGGGCCGCCGCCTTGTTCGACAGCGGGTTGTACGTGATCGGGTTCTGCGGGAGCCCTGCCAGCAGCGCCGCCTGCTTCATCGTCAGCTTCGAGCAGGGGCGGTCGAAATAGCGCAGCGCCGCCGCCTGGCAGCCGTACGTGACCGCGCCGTAGGGGACGACGTTCAGGTACTCGGTCAGGATCTTGCGCTTCGACCATTCGTCGGCCATCTGCGTGGCCAGCCAGGCCTCGCGGATCTTGCGGGTGGCCGACTGCTCGTCGGACAGGTACAGGTTTCGCACCAGCTGCTGCTCGATGGTGGAGGCACCCTGGGTGATCTGGCCCGCCTGAAGGTTGTCGATCGCCGCGCGGATGATGCCGGGGTAGTCGAGGCCGCCGTGGTGCCAGAAGCGCTTGTCCTCGACGTCGACGGTCGCGATCTTGAGCCACGGCGAGATCTGGCTGGACTTGACGGGCGTGCGGTTCTCGGTCGACGAGATCGTCTCCAGCAGGTGGCCGTCGCGGTCGTAGATCTGCGAGTTGATCCCCGGCGGGTCCGCCTGGAGCGTGTCCAAAGACACTCCCGTGAGCACCCCGTGCACGTAGATCGCACCCGCGACGGCGCCCGAGACCAGCAGCGCCATCACGACGAACACCAGCAGCAGCACGAGCGTCGCCATCGCCGACCTGCGGCCGTTGCGGCGCTCACGGGAGCGCCGCTTGCGGCGCTTGGCGGCGACGTGGGCGAGGACGTCGTCGTACGAACGATTGCCGTCGCGGGATGTCACTTCGCGATCGAGGCCTCGATGCCGCGGAACATGCCCACGTCGGCAAGGCGCGCCAGCGTCTGCTCGCGCAGCCAGGCTGCCGTCTGCACCGCCGTCTGCGGATCCGCCACCCACACACCGAGGCTGAATACGGCGCTGTCGGCGGTCAACTCGGCCACGGCCACGCCAGGATCGGGACGGTCACCGAGCCGGCCCGGCGCGACCAGCACCAGGCCCGCCAGCAGCTCCCGCACGCGCGCCGCGTCGGCGCTCAGAGGCACCGTCACCAGCACGCGCGCCAGGCTGACGGAGTCGACCAGCGTCTGGTTGGTGACGCGTGAGCTGGCCAGCTCCTCGTTGGGGATCAGCACGCGCCGGTTGTCGGGCGTGCGCAGGCGCGTGTAGGTGAGCCCGATGTCCTCGACCTGGCCGTCGGCGTCGCCGATCTGCACGCGGTCACCCAGCCGCACGGGCTGCGTGATCGCGATCATCACGCCGGCCACGAAGTTGGCGATCGTCGACCGGGCGGCGAAGCCGACCGCGAGGCCCAGCACCGCAGAGGATGCGAACACCGCCTGCGCGTACTCGCGCGTGGCCGGGATGCTGAACAGGAGCGCACCCACGGCCAGGAACAGCACCACCGCCGACGCCACCCGCCGCAGCAGCCGGTAGCGGGTCTCGAGCATGGCGCGGTCGGCCACCGGCAGCCGCTCCGACCAGCGGTGGCCGTACCGGACCAGCATCCGGTCGACGGCCCACAAAACCAGCAGGCCGCCGCACGCAATCGCAATCGTGGGCCAGTTATTCTGCAGCCAATCGGCCGTCGTAGATCACCCTTCCGGTGGCGAGGTCGATCAAGCCGAGGGTCACGTTGGGGCCATCCTGGCCCCGGTGCCCCGTCACCTTCCAGAGTAGCTGGGACTTCGTCGTCAGCTCGCGGTTTCCCTGCAACGTGCGCAAGCGCACGCGACGGTCCGGCAGCCACAGCAAGTCGACGCGGGTGGGCCGCAGCGTGCCGTCGTCGAAGGTGCGCAGCGCGATCTGCCGGGCCTCCGCCGGCGTGCCGGCAACCGCGCCCGGCCGCTCGCGGGCCGCGGTCAGCATGAACTTCCAGCCCTCGAGCGGGTGCGACAGGAACGACACCGGCTCGTCGGCGGCTGTGGAGCGCTGCGCCAGCTCCGCCGGCCCGTAGAGCACGGCGCCGGTCACCAGCACCAGCAGAAACGCCCAGAACAACCAGCTGTGTCGTCTCACGATCGAACAGTACAATCGCGCCTCATGCTGTCCCGGGTGACCGCGCTTGCGCTGATCGTTCTGCTCTGCAGCTCGTGCGGGTTCAAGCCCGAGCCCACAGGCGCACTGCCCGCGTACCCGCAGACGGTGCGTGACGCGCTCGGCCGCCAGGTGCACATCGACACGGCTCCCCGCCGCATCGTCTCGCTCGACCCGGGCATGACCGCGGCGCTGTACAGGATCGGAGCGGAGAAGCTGCTGGTCGGGCGCAGCGGCCTCGAGACCTACCCCAAGCAGTCGCTCCACCTGCCGGTCATGGTGACCGGCGGACAGCCCGATCTGAAACAGATCCAGCACGCGCAGGCCGACGTGGTGCTGGTGCCACAGTCGATGGTGCCAACGGCTCAGGTCGTCGACCGGCTGCAGCTGAAGGCGGCAGCCGAGGTCTACGTGGTGGGTGGCAACTCGGTCAGCCAGGTCGAGAACGACATCGCTGCGATGGGGCTGATCACCGACCACGCGGATGCGGCGCGCGCGCTGGCCGGCGCGATCTCCGCGTCCGTCGGCCGTGTCAAGCAGTCGGTGGCCGCCGAGACGCCGACCCGCACCTACGTCGACGTCGGGCTGGTGACCGGCGCGACGTTCACGATCGACCCGGTGAGCATGACCGGCGACCTGGTGCGGCTGGCAAACGGCATCAACGTCGCCTCCGAGGTGTCGCCCTCCCAGCCGGTCACGTTCGCCCAGATGGCGGGCCTGGCGCCAGACGTGTACCTGTCGGAGGAGGGTCAGGGTGCCACGCTGTCGGATCTGCGGCAGCACAAGGCCACCCGCGCGATACCGGCGGTCAGGAACAAACGGGTGATCCAGCTGCCGGCCTCGGTGCTGAACGAGGACGGACCGCGGGTGGCGGTGGCGCTGGCGCAAATCGCCAAGGCGCTGCATCCGGACGCGACCGCTCCGCAGTGAGCAGGTACCGGGCGGTGCTGTTCGATGCGTTCGGCACGCTGATCGAGCTCGACCGTCCCGCCGCCAGGCTGCAAGCCGCCGCGCGCATGCGCCTCGGGAGCGAGATCTCGCACGAGCAGGCGGCGGAGGCGATGCGCGCCGAGCTCACCCACTACGCGGCTCACTGCAGTGCGGCGCGCGACCAGACCACCCTGCTTCACCTGCAGCGCCAGTGCGCGGCGATCGTGCTCGACCGGCTGGGGCTCGACGCCGACGGCGCCACCGCCCTGGGCGTGCTGTCGGATGCGATCGCGTTTCGCGCCTACCCCGACGCCACGCGGGCGCTGCGCATGGTCCGCGAGCGGGGACTGGCCACCGCCGTCGTGTCGAACGGCGACTGCTCGCTGCCGGGCGCGCTTCGGTCGGCAGGCATCGAGATGGGCGTCGTCGTCGACTCCGCCACGGGCGGCGCGGCCAAGCCCGACCCGGCCATATTCGAGCTGGCGCTGCGGCGGCTGGAGGTGGACGCGGCGGCCGCGCTGCACGTGGGGGACGTGCCGGAGCTGGACGGCGAGGGTGCGCGCGCGGCCGGCATCGACGTGGTGATCGTCGACCGCAGCCCGGCGCCGACGGCCGGCACGATCCCGTCGCTGCTCGACCTGGAGCCGCTGCTGGCATGAACGACAGGCCGCGCATCTCCCCGTGGTGGCTGGCCCCGCCGGCGGCGCTGATCGCGCTCAACCTGATCGCGATCAACACCAGCTCGCCGTCGGACATGCGAAACGGTGTCTACCAGGGCTCCGTCGTGGCCTCGGCGCTGGTCTCCGCGATCGCATTCGGCGGCTACTCGGTGATGGCGGCGTGGTTCGCGCGCACGAACGTGCGCGACGTGCTGGCGCTGCGCCGGCCGCGTGACCTACGCCAGGCGGTGTTGATGTCGGCCGGGTGCGTGGTGGTGGTCTCGGCAGTCAGCCTGGCGCTCGACCCGTTCCTGCACGGCGACCGCGACCAGGGGCTGACGCCGACCCGTTCGCCGCACGGCAACGAGTGGTTGGTGCTGGCACTGGCGCTGCTGGTGCTGGGCCTGCTGGTGCCGCTGGGTGAGGAGCTGCTGTTCCGTGGGCTCACGTTCGCCACGCTGGGCCGCTATGCGGTGCCCGGCAGCGCGGTCTTCTTCGCGCTGGCGCACGGCTTGCCGCAGCTGCTGATCCAGGTGCTGATCGCCGGGCTGCTACTGGGCGAGCTGCGCCGCCGCACCGACTCGCTCTGGCCGGGTGTTGCCACCCACGCCACCATCAACCTGCTGGGCATCCTGCTGGCGCTGGCGACCGTGTCCCACTAGATGGTTGATTCCACGGGATCCGTGGCTTCTGGGCGCAGGACGAGGTGTTCCAGACGACGGGATCGACCGAAGGGCAGGCTGGATGAAGCCTGTTCAAGGGCGATCGTGGCGTCTGGGGCGACTCGGACAAGCTCCAGAGCCACGCAGCTCGTGGAATCAATCATCTAGCTCGCACGGCTGCCGGTAGACTCGCAGGCGATGGATGCCACCCAGGATCCGGTCGTCGCCTCCTACCGCGAGCGCATCAGCGCCGTCGACGACCAGATCCTGGACGCCGTCAACCGGCGGGTGACGCTGGTAGCAGAGCTGCACAGCCACAAGCGCGAGCAGGGCTACCCGATGCGCGATCCCGCCCGGGAGCAGACACTGATCGAGAAGCTGAACACCACCAACACCGGGCCGCTGTCCGAACAGCGGCTGGCCGACCTGTACCGTCTGTTGCTCGAGATCTGCACGAGCGAGGCAGCGCGGCTGGCCGGCCAGCCGACCTGAACGTACGGTTAGCCGCACCCCGCTCGCGGGCTACCCCACTCGCGAACGCCGGGCGCACGCACGACCATGCGGTGACGATGAACCTCCGGGAGGAAGACTTGAGCGCACCAGCCGAATCCAGTGCCACAACGATGGTCGTGGCCGCCCACGACGTCACCCGCGACTACGGCGAGGGCGACACCATCGTCCAGGCGCTGCGCGGCGTCGACCTCGAGATCCCGCCCGGCCAGTTCACGGCCGTGATGGGCCCGTCCGGCTCCGGCAAGTCGACGCTGATGCACATCCTGGCCGGGCTCGACCGGCCCACGACCGGCAGCGTCTCGATCGACGGCCAGGAGATCACCGCGATGGGCGACCAGGAGCTGACGCTGCTGCGGCGCCGACACATCGGTTTTATCTTCCAGTTCTTCAACCTGCTTCCGATGCTGACGGCCGAGGAGAACATCGTGCTGCCGCTGCGGATCGCAGGCCGTGACGCCGAGACCGGATGGGTCGACGAGGTGATCAGCAAGGTCGGCCTCTCCGACCGCCGCACCCACCGCCCGGCACAGCTCTCCGGCGGCCAGCAGCAGCGCGTGGCGATCGCCCGCGGGCTGGTCTCGCGGCCGACCGTCATGTTCGCCGACGAGCCCACCGGCAACCTCGACTCCACCACCAGCGAGGAGATCCTGGTGCTGCTGCGCGAGGCGGTCGAGAGCTACGGACAGACCACCGTGATGGTCACCCACGACGCCCGCGCCTCGGCGATGGCCGACCGCATCCTGTTCCTGGCCGACGGCCTGATCGTGCGCGACCATGGCCGCGCCAGCGAGCAGGACGTGCTGACGGCCATGGCGGAGGTGTCCGGGCAGTGATCCTGGTCGCCCTGCGAGGCCTGTGGGGCCGCAAGACCCGCGCCATCCTGACGGCGATCTCGATCGTCCTGGGCACGGCCATGATCGCGGGCACGTTCGTCCTCCGCGACCAGATCACGGGCGCGTTCGACAGCATCTTCCAGACCGGCCTCGAGAAGACCGACGTGCTGGCCTCCAAGCGCACGGCCTTCACCAGCAACAACGGCGCCCAGCCCGGCCCGCTGCCGGCGTCGCTGATCGGCACGATCGCGCACGTCGACGGCGTCGCCAGGGCCGAGGGACAGATCCAGGCGGCCGGCGCCCTGGTCGTGAACGGGAAGTACGCGGGGTCGAGCAGCGGCGCGCCCAGCCTGGTCATCTCGAGCCTGTCCGATACGTTCAACCCCTACACGTTCTCCGCCGGCCATGCGCCCACGGCCTCGGGCGAGGTCGTGGTCAACTCGAAGCTGGCAGACGACAAGCATCTGAAGGTCGGCCAGCACGTCCAGCTGGCCACCGCGATCGGCCTCAAGCCGGTCACGATCGTGGGCATCTTCAACCTCGGCACCGCCTCGTCGATCGGCGGCGCCACCATCGTCGGCACCACCTTCGAGGACGCCCAGCAGTGGTATGACCGCGTCGATCAGACCTCCACGATCTCGGTCAAGGCCGACCCGGGCGTCAGCCAGCAGCAGCTGAAGCAGCGCATCATCGCGGCCGTACCCCACTTCGTGAAGGTGCAGACCGGCCCCGAGGCGGCCAAGGAGCAGGCCAACCAGGTGGCCAGCGGCATCAACGACTTCCTGACGCCGCTGTTGCTGGCGTTCGCGGGCGCCACCGTGTTCGCGGGGGCGTTCATCATCTTCAACACGTTCTCGATCACGGTCGCCCAGCGCAGCCGCGAGTTCGCCCTGCTGCGCACGATCGGCGCCAGCCGCCGCCAGGTGCTGCGCTCGGTGCTGATCGAGGCGCTGGTGATCGGCCTGCTGGCATCGCTGTCTGGGATCGTGGTCGGGATCGGCTTCGCGAAGCTGCTGGACACGCTGTTCGACCGGTCCGGATCGGGGCTGCCCACCTCGGCCATCACCCTGAAGCCGCTGACGATCTGGCTGCCGCTGGTGGTAGGCACGCTGGTCGCCATGCTGGCGGCGATCGGGCCGGCCTTCCGGGCGACGCGCGTGCCCCCGATCGCCGCGCTGCGCGAGGGCGCCGAGCTGCCGCCCTCTTGGATGGCCCGCCACCGCGGCCTGCTGGCATCGTTGATGGGCGCCGCCGGCCTGGGCCTGCTGGTGGACGGCGTCTTCGACAAGGGCGGGATCGTGCACGCGCTGTTTGGATTCGGCAGCACGCCCAGCGTCCTGATCAGCATGGCGGGCGGCGCGATCCTCTGCTTCCTCGCGGTCGCGATGCTGTCGTCCTACGTGGTGCAGCCGCTGGCGGAGGTGATCGGCGTGCCGCTGGGGCTGCTGATCCGGCTCGGGGACTGGATCGGAACGCAGATCCTGCGCGTGCCGGGGCTGGGGCGCGCGTGGTACGTCGTGCGCCGGGTCGTCTCCTACGTCCTGGCGTTCATCCTCTTCATGCTGCTGGGCGCCATGGTCTGCGGCATCCTGGCGCTGATCTCCGCTCCGCTGGCGTTGTTCGGCCTGCTGGTGTCCGCGGCGCTCTCGATCTACGCCGTGTTCCGGATCTGGCGGCGCACCGAGACCGAGTGGCCGCCGGAGCGGCCCTCTCCGCTGACCAGCCAGCTGGCGCGGGAGAACACCGCCCGCAACCCGGCCCGCACGGCCGTCACCTCGTCGTCGCTGATGATCGGCGTGGCGCTGGTCGTGTTCGTGGCGGTGTTCGTGAACGGGTTCAAGGACTCGTTCCTGGGCGCGCTCGACAACTCCATCACGAGCGACCTGATCATCCAGTCGGACAGCTTCTCGCCGATCCCGGCCGAGGCGGTGCCGGCCGCACAGGCGGTGCCGGACGTGCAGACCGCGGCCGGCATCCAGTTCACCGACGCCAAGATCAACCACGGCGGGATCGACACCGTAAACGGCATCGATCCGCTCGACTTCCCGCAGCTCTACAAGTTCGACTGGCAGAAGGGCGGGTCGGACGCGCTGCTGGGACACTTCCAGGGCGACGAGGCGCTGATCGAGGAGCAGTTCGCGAAGTCACACCACCTCCAGATCGGCCAGCACTTCCAGGTCACCAGCATCGAGGGCAACAAGCTGAACCTGAAAGTGGTCGGCCAGTACAAGGACCCGGTGCTGATGACCGGCATCTCGATCCCGACGTCGACCTTCGACACCTGGACGACCAACAGCGACCCGGGCGTGCTGCTGGTCAAGTTCAAGCCCGGCGTCAGCCTCGACCAGGGCAAGGCCGAGGTGGCCGCGGCGCTGAAGCAGTTCCCGGTGGCGACGGTGCGCACCAACGCCGAGTACAAGCAGCACACCGAGAGCCAGGTGAACGGCTTCCTCACGTTCCTGTACGTGCTGCTGGCGATGATCGGCATCATCTCGCTGGTCGGCATCATCAACACCCTGGCGCTGTCGGTGTTCGAGCGCACGCGCGAGATCGGCATGCTGCGCGCCGTCGGCACCACCCGCCGGCAGCTGCGGCGAATGGTGCGCTACGAGAGCGTGATCACCTCGGTGATCGGCGGCCTGATCGGCGTCGGCGTCGGCCTGGTGTTCGGCTGGATCCTGACCAAGGGCCTGAGCGACCAGGGCATCCAGTTCTCGGTGCCGGTCTCGTTCATCATCGTGGTGCTG
>DATNEO010000035.1:0-10806 GCA_035553035.1 Gaiellales bacterium
AGGGCGAAGATGATGCCCGCGCAGAGAAAGCGCGTGGCCGAGAACGCCAGCGGCAGCCACTCGCCGAAGGCGTACTTGGTGGTCGCGTAGTTCAACGACCAGAGGACGTTCGCGAGCACCAGCATGGCATCCGCGGAGTCCGGTGTTCGGCGCACGCGCAGAGGGTAGCCGTGCTGTCAGAGCACCCGCCGCAGGTGTACCCTGGCGGCATGTCCTCCGAGCAACTGACCGCCGACGACCTGCTCTCGCTGTGCGCCCGCGCGCATGGGGCGACCGGGCGGCTGACCGGATCGCCGGCGTCGCCTCGGCAGCAAACACTCCGGAAGCTGGCCGGCTTCGTCAACGACCGCATGACCGCCGCCGCCCTTGCGCACGAGCGCGACGCGGTCTCGATCGGGGTCGTTCACGGGCTGCAGGACGCGGTGCAGGCGCTGGTGTTCGCCGACCTGCTCTCGCAGATCGGGGTCGACGCCGGCGGCTACATCAGGCTCGACCGCGACGGGCTGCGTCCTGCGATTGCACCCACCCCGGCCGAACGCGCTCTGCATGCCGGCTTCCTGGAGCAGGTGGACGGCGTCTCGGCCGCGCTGTTCGTGGTGGCGGACGAGCTGCTGGAGGTCGCGTACGCTTCCCAGACAACGCTCGATCCGGAGATGGCGGATGCCGATCAGGCCGTGCAGATGCTGGCCGATTCCTGCACAGCGCACCTGCGCCGGGCGGACGACGGCGAGGTGCCCGCCGAGCCGGAGCAGCGGGAGCGTGGCATGGTCTGGCTGACGTTCTGCCGGCGCACGTTGGAGCGCTCGCTGGCGGTGCTCGAGACGCTGCGCGACGACCGCGATGAGGACCTGGCCTGGGCCGGGCTGGTCGAGCTGTCGCGTGCTCCCGGCCTCTACCGTGAGCTGGGACGGACGATGCCGGGGTCGCAGCACCTGCTGGAACTGGCGGCGGCCGTCGCCGACGTGCCCTAGATGATTGATCGATATCTCGGTGAGGTCCTGGACGGCGAGAACCGAGTCTCGCAGGTGCAAGTCGGAACGACTTGCACCGGTCATGAGCGATCTGCGATCACGCAGATCGCGAATGGCAGGGAGCGTCAATATCGGGAATATTGGCGCGACCGAGGACGCCGCGAGACGACGGTTCGCAGCCGTAGCCACCCATGCCCCGTCCCACGACCAACCTCACGCAGCGGCCATGCTCGCGAGAGATATCGATCAGTCATCTAGATACCCCTCGGGGGTATGCTAGTCTGAGTGCATGGCAGGGACGCGCGAGCACCTCGAGCTGCCCGTCGAGGGCATGAGCTGCGCGTCCTGCGCCGGCCGCATCGAGCGGCGGCTGAACGGCCTGGACGGCGTCCACGCCACCGTCAACTTCGCCACCGAGCGCGCCGCTGTCGATTTCGACCCCGGCCGCGCCGAACCGCGGCTGATCCTCCGCGCGATCGAGGAGACCGGCTACCGGGCGCGCCTGCCCGGCGCCGATACGGTGCCCCCACCAGCGGCGACCGACCGCAGCGTCGGCGTGCGGCTGGCCGTGTCGGCGACGCTGTCGCTGCCGGTGCTGCTGCTGGCGATGGTGCCGTCGCTGCAGTTCGACGGCTGGCAGTGGATCTCGTTCGCGCTGACCAGCGTGGTGGTGTTCTGGGGAGGCGCCGAGTTCCACCGTGCGGCGCTGAGCGCCCTGCGCCACGGCGCCGCAACGATGGACACGCTGATCTCGATCGGCACCCTGGCCGCGTGGGCGTGGTCGGCGGTCGCGATCCTGTTCCTGGACGCGGGCGGGCTGAACTACCGCATGTCGATCGACTGGTCGCTGCGGACCGGCGGCTCGCCCGGAGAGGATCTGTACCTGGAGGTGGCCGCGGTGGTCACGACCCTGGTGCTGGCCGGCCGCTTCTTCGAGGCGCGCGCAAAGCGCCAGGCCGGAGCCGCGCTGCGCGCGCTGCTGGAGCTGGGCGCGCCGGAGGCGACGCTGCTCGCGGACGGCCGCGAACGACGTGTGCCCACCGCACAGCTGGTCGTGGGCGATAGCTTCGTGGTGCGGCCGGGTGAGCGCATCGCCACCGACGGGCTGGTGCTGGACGGCCGGTCGGCGGTCGACCGCTCGCTCCTGACGGGTGAGAGCGTTCCCGTCGACGTGGGCCCGGGTGACAGCGTCATCGGCTCCACGGTGAACGGTGAGGGGCGGCTGGTCGTGCGGGCGACCGCGGTCGGCGCGGACACGGCCGTCGCCCGCATCGGCCGGATGGTCACCGCAGCCCAGAGCGGCAAGGCGGACGCCCAGCGGCTGGCCGACCGCGTCTCGGCCGTGTTCGTCCCGATCGTGATCGCGCTGTCCGCGGCGGCGCTGGCGTTCTGGCTGCTGGACGGCGCCGGTGCCGCCGAGGCGTTCGGCGCCGCGGTGGCCGTGCTGGTGGTGGCGTGTCCGTGCGCGCTGGGCCTGGCCACGCCCACCGCGCTGCTGGTCGGCACCGGCCGCGGCGCCCAGCTGGGCGTGCTGATCAAAGGCCCGGAGGTGCTGGAGCAGACGCGGCGCGTGACCATGATCGTGCTCGACAAGACCGGCACCGTCACGACCGGCCACATGCGGGTCGCCGAAGTGACCCCAACCGGCGACGTGCCCGCCGCGCGGCTGCTGCAGCTGGCCGGTGCGGCCGCCGCCGCGAGCGACCACCCGGTGTCGCGCGCCATCGCCGAGCATGCCCGGGCCGCGGGCCCGCTGCCGGCAGCGTTCGACGCGCGCACGCTGCCGGGGCGCGGCGCGGAGGCGAAGGTGGACGGCCACACGATCGCGGTCGGACGCGGCAGCGACCGGCCACACGTCACGAGCGAGGATGGCACCGTCGCGGGCGTGATGTGCGACGGCGCTCCGATCGGCCAGATCCGGCTGACCGACGCCGTCAAGCCCGAAGCGGCCGAGGCGATCACCGAGCTGCGCCGGCTGGGGCTGGAGCCACTCCTGATCAGCGGCGACAACGACCGGGCGGTGGCGGCGGTCGCGCGCAGCGTCGGCATCGACCGCTACCGGGCCGGTGTGCTGCCCGAGGACAAGGCCGCGGAGGTGCGGCGCCTGCAGGATGCCGGGGCGGTCGTCGCCATGGTCGGAGACGGCGTCAACGACGCTCCCGCGCTGGCGCAGGCCGACCTAGGGCTGGCCATGGGCACCGGCACCGACGTGGCCGTCGAGGCCGGCGATCTGACGCTGGTGTCAGGCGACCTGCGTGCCGCCGGCGACGCGATCCGGCTGGCGCGGCGCACGCTGGCGGTGATCAAGGCCAATTTGTTCTGGGCGTTCGCCTACAACGTGGTTCTGATACCGCTGGCCTTCGCCGGCCTGCTGAACCCGATGCTCGCCGCGGCCGCCATGGCCTGCTCGAGCCTGTTCGTCGCTACCAACAGCCTGCGGCTGCGGAGCTTCCGCAGCCGCCGAGAGGAGCCGGTCTGATGCAGGGATACAGCGGGGAGAAGGACGCGATCAAAAAGCGGCTGCACCGGATCGAGGGCCAGGTGCGCGGGATCGAGCGGATGGTCGAGGAGGAGCGCTACTGCATCGACATCCTCGACCAGATCAGCGCCGTCTCGACGGCGCTCGAGAAGGTCGGGCTGCGGGTGCTGGACGGCCACGTCAACCACTGCGTCACCGACGCGTTGCGCTCCGGTGACCCGCAAGCCGCAGAGGCAAAGACGCAGGAGCTGTTGCACGCGGTAGAGCGGTTCGCGCGGGCGCGCTGAACGCCGGGGCTAGGCTTGGCGGATGCCGATGGCCTACCCCGATCCCCCGCTCACGGACGGTGCCATCGCACTGCGGCCATGGTCGATGCAGGACGTGCCCGAGGCGGTGCGCTGCTGCAACGAGGAGCAGATCCGCCGCTTCATCCCGCCGCTGCCGATCCCCTACACGGAGGACGACGCGATCGCGTTCATCGGCGCAGCCCAGCAGCGGCTCGAGGATGGCTCAGTGACGCTCGTGATCGGCGACGCCGCCGATGGCGGCTTGCGCGGCTCGATCGGCCTGCGCGCCATCGCTCCCGGCGTTGCCCAGACCGGCTACTGGGTGGCGCCGGAGGCCCGCGGGCGCGGCCTGGCCGGCAGGGCGCTCGTGCTGCTGTCGCGCTGGGCGCTGGCGACGCTGCCTCTGATCCGTCTGCAGCTGTTCACCGACGTCGACAACCCGGCATCGATGCGGGTGGCCGAGCGCGCCGGATTCGCACGGGAGGGCACGCTCCGCAACTGGTATGACCTGCGCGGCGAGCGCCGCGACGCGGTCATGTTCTCGCTGCTGCCGGGTGAGCGACCGTGAACGCAGCCCCCGACCCGCCGCTGGCAGATGAGGCGGTGGCCCTGCGGCCCTGGACAGACGGCGACGTGGACGAGCTGGTGCGCTGCTGCAACGACCGCGACGTCCGCCGCTTCATCCCCGTGATCCCGGTCCCCTACACGGCCGAGGACGCTCGAGTATTCGTGGCCCGCACAGTGGCGGCGGGCGAGCTGAACCTGGCCGTCACCGACCGAGCCACCGGCGCGCTGCTGGGAGCTGTGGGCGTGGGCGTCAAGCCGTGGGATGCGGGCATGGCCGAGATCGGCTACTGGCTGGCTCCGGAGGCGCGCGGCCGCGGCGCCGCCACCCGCGCTCTGCGGCTGCTGTCCCGATGGACGCTGCGGGAATGGCCGATCGGCCGCCTGCACCTGATGGCCGATGTCGACAACACCGCCTCCCAGGCGGTGGCGGAGCGGGCCGGCTTCACGCGCGAGGGCGTGATGCGATCGGGCATGCTGGCGCGCGGCGTGGCCCGCGACCACGTCGTGTTCTCGCTGCTGCCGGGTGAGGCGTGATCCTGCGGCCCGATCCGCGCGGCACGCTGGCGATCGGACAGCCCGCGCACGCCTGGCTCTCGGGCCGCCTGGCCGAGGTCTGGTGCTGGCGGTTCGAGCCACGCGACGCCGTGCGCCTGGCGGCGCTCCAGCACGACATCGGGATGGCCGCCTGGGACGCGGCACCGGTGCTCGACCCGCGCTCGGGTCTTCCCTACTCCTTCACCTCGATGCCCCGGGCGATGCACGTCGAGCTGTGGAGCCGGGCAGCACGGCTGATGGTCGCCCAGAGCGGGTACGCGGCGCTGCTGGTGTCGATGCACGGCACCGGCCTCTACGAGCGCTACGTCTCGGAGCATGAGCGGTCGGCTGAGCCGGTGCGCGGCTACCTCGCGACCGAGTACGCCTTCCAGGAGCGGCTGCGCGAGTCGCTGCGGGCCGATGCGGCAGACGTCGCACGCAACGCGGCGCTGCTGCGCTGCTGGGACTGGCTGTCGCTGTTCCTCTGCACCGGAGCCGACCAGCAGGCGGCGTTCACCGCCGTTCCGACCGACGGCCAACCGGCCGACCTCGACCTGCGCTGGAGCGACGATGCGCGCACGCAGGCGGCGCTTGCGCCGTGGCCGTTCACCGACCCGGCGCTGGGGCTGCGGGTCGAGGCGCGACTGCTGGACGGCACCTACCCCGACCAGACGTCGCTCGACGCCGCGCTGGCCGTCGCGCCGCGGGAGGTGCTCACGCTGGTGCTGCGTCCGGGATCAGCCGGTCAAGCATCTGCTCCGCAGCCGTGATGTCGTTCACCAGCGGGTGCGCCATCATCGCCTGCAGCGCCAGCCGGCGGTCGCCCGTGACGGCCGCCTCGGAGGCGAGCCGGGCGTGGGCGGTCAGCTGCAGCACCAGGCCCGCGACCTGCTCGGGCATCGGCCCCATCCGGTGGCGCTCGATGTCGAGGCCGCGCAGCGTGCACGGCACCTCCACGATCGCGTCGTCCGGCAGCCCGTCGATGGCTCCCCGGTTGGGCACGTTCAGCACGAACCGGCGCGGCTCGCCCGACAGCACGGCCGCCATCACGCCCACCGCGAAGTCACCGTGCTCGGCGCTGAAGCGCCCGCCCAGCGGGCGGGGATCATCGCTGTCGGCCTGCTCGCGGTAGCTGGCCAGGATCGGCGGCAGCTCGGCCATGATCTCCTGCGCGCGGGTGCAGCCGCTGCGGCGGTACCGCTCCAGCATCTCGTCGTGCATCGCGTAGTAGCCCAGGTAACGGCTCGGGATCAGGCCGTACAGCGGGAAAAGCCGCACCACCGGCACCCAGTAGTCGCTGTCGACGTCCGCCGGGTCGAGCGCCTCCAGCAGCTCGAACACGAGCCCGGTCACGTCCTCGCCGCGCACGCGAACGGCACGCGTCCAGGTGAGGTGGTTCGTGCCCCAGATGTCGGTCTCCATGTCGTGCGGATCGGCGCCGAGCAGCCCGGCCAGGAACGCGATCTCGCCACCGTGCTGGTCGCACAGCCCGATCGCGTTCACCCCGCCATGACGGACGAGCGCATCGGTCACGAGCTGCACGGGGTTCGTGTAGTTCAGGAGCAGCGCACCGTTCGCGGCGCCGCGGCGCATGCCGGCCGCGATCTCGAGCACGGCCGGGATCGATCGCATGGCCATGGCAAGGCCGCCGGGGCCTGTCGTCTCCTGGCCGATCACCCCGTACTCGGGCGGGATCGATTCGTCGCGATGGCGCGCCTCGAGCCCGCCCGGCCGGAAGCTGGTGAGCACGAAGTCGGCGCCGTCCAGGGCCTGCTGGAGATCGCCGGTGGACGTCACCTCGACCGGGGCCGCGGCGTGCGCGCGCAGGATCGAGCCGGTCAGGCGCCTCTGCACGTCGAGCGCATCGGGGTCGATGTCGTGCAGCACGAGGGTCGAGCCCGCGAACCGCTGCGACTCGCGGGCAAAGCTGAACGCAAGCCCCGGCATGTATGCGGAGCCGCCCCCGATGATGGCGATCCGGGCCATCGGACAATCGTCCTAGGGCACGGCCCACAACGTCTCGACCTGCCGGACGGTGAGGCTCGTGTTGACGTACCCTGGCTCGTTCGCGAAGGCGCCGTAGTAGTCGTTCGCACAGTAGAGCTCGGTGCTGTCGCCTCCGGTGTCGAACGTGTAGTGGCTGCTGGCCGCCCCGAGGCAGTTCCATCGCAGCCGACCGCTGGTCTTCGATCCGCTCACGAGGCGGTAGAACTGGGGGACCACCCAGCCGCCCGCCGCAGGGTGGACGTACCTGTACAGCGTCGACCTCGGCGTGTACGCATATCTCGTCACCAGCTTCGAGCAGGCCAATCGCCTGTCGGTGCAGCGGCCGCCGTTGATGCTGTACACGTTGAGGAAGCCCGACTTCACGGTCGTGGTCGTGTTCGCGGCCCCGGAATAGCGTCGACCGAGGCGATAGCCGCACTGCCTTCGAACCATCGTGTTCATCGCGGTGGTGAACTTGTTATTCGGATACGCAAACAGCGGAATGGGGGCGTTCACGCCGTGCGCAACCAGCGCGGCCCTGGAGTCGCACGCCTCGGCTTTCTGCTGCGCCGTTGTCAGGCTGGTCATCTCGGCGTAGTCGCGGCTTGCGGAGGCCAGGTCGAAACCGGGGTACTTCGCACGGTAGGTCTTGAGGTCAGCCCAGCTGGGCATCTGGATCGGCTTGGGAAACGGCGACAGCGGCATCGGTTCGATACAGGTGCGCGCGGTCGCTGCAATCCAGGAGGTCACAATCGTGCCGGTCAAGGACAGTCGTCGGCTTGCATGCCCGGCGAGCACGGTCGCAAGCGTGGACACGCCGGCAACCGGCTTACAGTTCTCCGTTGCCGTCCACGCCGTGTGGGCCATCATCGGCGTCACATAGGCCGGCGCCGTTGCACCCGCACCATCCACCGCGGCCAGGAACGTGATCGCGGCACCACACACGGCCACAACACGACAGGCCATCATCACAGAACGCGCCCGCATCGGCGTAAGCGTACAGAGCCGAACGGCATAATCGCCGCATGAAGCTGCCGCTCCCGGTGCCGGCACCCTACGATTTCGAGCGCTCGACCTTCCGGTTCCGGATGTTCGGCGACGACCTGGCCAGCCGCTGGCAGGGTGGCGGCCTGCATCGAGTGTTGCGGTCGGGCCTGCCGGTTCGCATCGAGGCCGACGGGCTCACGGCCTACGGCGCATACACCGACCGCGATCGCGACGAGGTGGCGCACCTGCTGGGGGCGGGCTTCGACATCGACGCGTTCGCACAGGCGTTTCCGGCGCTCGCGGCCCGCGCTCCAGGATTTCGGCCGCCGCTGCTGGCCGATCCGTTCGAAGCGATGGTGACCGCCGTCACCGCGCAGCAGATCTCGCTCCGGGCCGCGGCGGTGATGCGCGCGGCGCTGGTGCGACGGCTGGGGCAGCGCGTCGACCATGATGGTTTCGAGTGGTGGCGCTTCCCGCAGCAGCACGACGTGCGCGGCGCCGACCTGGCCGGCCTCAAGCTGTCAGCGATGAAGATGCGGTCGATCGCGGCGCTGGCAGACGCCGATCTGGATGTCGCCCATCTTGACAACGACGCGGTGATTGCGCACGTGACCCGGCTGCCCGGAATCGGACGCTGGACTGCTGACTGGCTGCTGGCGCGTTGCCTGGGGCGGCGCGACGTTGTCGCGGCGGGCGATCTGGCCGTGCGGAAGGTGGTGGCGGCCTGGTTCTCCGACGATCCGATCTGGCCCGAGCCGCGCGTTCGCGAGGCGATGGCCGCCTTCGGTGAGCATACGAATCTGGCCGTGCACTACATGCTGACGCCCGTCGGCGGCTGAAATCGCGTTGCTCCACGGCTATTGACACGAGCACGAAACGGGGTACGGTGCACGTGTCGTTGGCATGGGGTTTGCCGCACCCTTGCCGTGGCTCTGTTCGAGGCTCTGGGGGAGTCCGTATGGGGGCAGGCAACCGTCTGCTGGTGAGGTTTATACAGGCGTCCGCAGTGCTGATAGTGGCCGGGCTCTGCATGGCGGCGGTCGCGCTGGGTTGGGCGGCCTACGAGCTGCGTGGGCTGTCGAGCGATATCTCGCAGTCGCACGCGCGGCTGCCGGCGCCGGTGCGCGCGGTGCTGCCGGTCAACCCCGGCATCCTCGACCACCCGCAGGTGACACTGGTGCGCTACAGCTCCGGGATCTCCTCCGGCGCGGTCGTGCTGTTCTCGACCGTCCCTGACCAGAACCTGGCCGCCTTTCTGACGCTGCCTCCCAGCACCCGCGTGAACGGCTCGCCGCTCGACGATCAGACCACTCCCAAGGCGATCGAGGCGCTCCGGACGGCGGGCATCACGGTCGACCATGTGGCGCTGATCGACCCGGCTCGGGTCGGCCCCCTGGTGGACGGGCTGGGCGGCATCACCGTCGACAACAAGACCACGTTTGTGGCACTCACCTCAGACGGCCGCGAGCTGCGGTTCGACAAGGGCAGGCTGGATCTGGACGGTGATCGCGCCAACGCCTACATCCAATCGGCCACCACGCGGGAGGAGCTGGAAAAGGCTAGTGAGGCCGTGCTGGCGGGCATCGTGCATAAGGTGCTGAGGCCGGCAGGGTTTCGGCGGATGCAGACGATCGGCGGTGTGCTCGCCCACTCGGTTGCGACGGATCTGACCGGTGCGGACGTGGTCGGTCTGGTCGAGCTGCGCCTACGCGGCGGCGCCACCTACCAGTGCCAGGTGCCGCGGCACAGTCCGATCGGGGGGTACCGGGCGACCGTCGACCAGTTCCTGGGCAAGGCGACGAGCCCCGACGCAGCCTGCAGAGTTAACCACGTCGACAGCGCACAGCTGGCGCCGCCGGTGACCGTCGTCCGCGCCATACAGCGCTACGGCTGGCACCTGTTCGCGGTGGCGGCGCTGCTGCTGATGCTGGTGGCGGCGATCGTGGCCGTGTTGCTGGTCGTGCGGTGGCCGAAGGCCGGCCGGCCTCCGCCCAAGGGAATACTGCCGCCGCTGCGGCGCCTGGGCCCGTAGTCACCCGCCGGCGATAGCGAGCACCCCGGCCAGCGCCAGACCGACACCGGCCCGCTGGCCGCTGCTGAGGCGCTCGTGCAGGCGCACGTGCGCGAGCGCGACCGTGACCAGGGGAAAGAGCGATCCCAGCACCGCCACGATGCTCAGGTAGCCGTGCGTCGTTGCTACCGCGAAGCCGGCGTTGGCGGTGACGTCCAGCAACCCCACCAGCACCAGGGCCGGCAGCGCGGCGCGGGCGAACGCCGGCCGCATCACCAGAGCCGCGGCGGCGAACACGGTGACCGAAGTGATGCGTGCCGTGGCGACACCCCACAACGGATCGGCGCGGGCGGCGTGATCCAGCGCCACCAGCTGCAGCCCCAACGCCAGCGCGGCCACCAGCGCCAGCGTCACCCCGGCGCCGCGGACGGTGCCTCCCCCTGCCGAGGGCTCGCGCGACACCAGGACGACCCCGGCCAGAGCCGCGCCGATGCCGGCCAACTGCACGGCGCTCGGCCGCTCACCGGTGGCCAGCCCAACGACCACCGGCACGATCGCGCTGGTAGCGAGGATCGGCGCCGCCACGCTGATCGCTCCCAGCGTCATGGAGCGGTAGAACGACGAGACCGCCACCACGCCGGCCAGGCCGGCCAGCACGCCGGGCAGCGCCGCGCCCGTGTCGTATCCTCCGGTGCGGACCGCGGCCACCAGCACGACTCCCGTCAGGCCCACGGCCTGGCTGACCAGCACCACCACCAGCAGCGGATGCCGGCGGCTGAGCGACCCGCCCATGAAGTCGGCCACGCCCCAGCACAGCGAGGCGATCAACGCCAGCGCTACCGCCATGCGCGCACCGCTATCTGAACGCCGTCACCAGGCTGCGGCCGATGCGATCGTGCACTTCCGACGTGGGGCGGCTGCCGCGCTGCTCGAGCGCCATCAGCACCGCGCCCACCACCGGTGGCGCCTCCAGCCTGGTCAGAA
>DATNEO010000036.1:0-19288 GCA_035553035.1 Gaiellales bacterium
CGAGCGGCTGGCGCTGCCGATCGGCACGGTCAAGAGCCGCACCTTCGCCGCCATGACCGCACTACGCGAGCTGTTGGCCCAGTCGGGCCTGAACCCGGAGCATGAGTGGAACACGTCGACGAGCTGATCTCGGGCTACGCCTTGCACGGCCTCGATGCCGCCGACCAGCGGCTGGTGCTCGAGCATGTCGAGAGGTGCGAGCGCTGCCGCGTGCAGCTGCGAGAGATGGAGGCGGTGGCCGCGGCGCTGGCCTTCGCCGCCCCCCAGGCCGAGCCGCCGCCGGAGCTGCGCGAGCGGCTGCTGGAGGCGATCGGCCCGGAGGTGGTGCCGAGCGCGCCGCCGGAGGCGCCGCCGCCGCCGCGCGCCCGCTGGTCGTGGTGGCCGCGCGTCTCGGCGGTGGCCGTGCCGGTGCTTGGACTGGCGGTGATCGCGCTCGCGGTCTGGAACATCTCGCTGCGCGGCGACATCAAGGACGCCGACGTGCGGTCGGTGGCGCCGATCGCGAACGTGGGCAGCGTGGTCTCGTTCGGCGGTGGCCAGGCGACGGTGGTCGGCGGGCTGAAGCCGGCGCCGGCCGGTCATACCTACGAGGCCTGGGTGATCCCCAAGGGCGAGACCGTGCCGCAGGCGGCGGGCACGTTCGCGGGCGGCAACGATACGTCGTTCACGCTCACGCGCAACGCCTCGGCCGGCGACATGATCGTGATCACGCTGGAGCCGGGCTCCGGCGGCCCGGCGCCGAAGGGCCCGGTCGTGGGCAAGACGTCGATCTAGCGACTACCGCACCAGAAACGCCAGCGTGCCGGCCACGATGCTGGCCGAGATCACCACGCGCGCGCTGCGGGCGGGGTCGGGCAGGTGCAGCGACACCGAGATCGGCTCGCGCTTGCGGACCTGGCGGCGCCGCGTCAGCCGCAGACGCGCGGCCGCGGACACGCGCTGGGCAGTGGGCGCGAGCAGCTCGTCGACCCGGTACGGCCCGTGCGGATCCTGGTCGTGGCCGTAGTCGACGCAGGTGAACCCGGTTCGCGACTCGGCCACCTCACCCAGGCAGCGGGGGCAGGCCTGAGCGGCCGGCTGGAACGGCTGCCAGCGGCGGCGGCCGCAGCGCCGCCGGTCGGCCGTGGTCAGGAGCTGGTGGGCCTTCCACGTCCCGTGCTCGTCGCACGTGCCCGCGGGTGCCGGCCGGATGCAGACCGGGCACAGGTGACCGCGCGCGGCCAGCCTCAAGCCACGCGCTCCTGCTGGGGGACACGGATCAGGTTGCGCCGTACCAGCAGCTCGGCGATCTGCACGCCGTTCAGCGCAGCGCCCTTGCGCAGGTTGTCGGCGACCACCCACAGGGCCAGCCCGTTGCGGCGCGACCCGTCCTCGCGAATGCGGCCGACCAACACGTCGTCGCCGCCGGCGGCTTCGCTGGGCGTGGGATAGCCGGCTGCGGACGGGTCGTCCACCACGCGCACGCCGGGCGCGGCCTCGAGCAGCTGTCGGGCATCGTCGGCGGTCAGCGGCTGTTCCGTCTCGATCCAGACCGCCTCGGCGTGCGAACGCCAGACCGGCACGCGCACGCAGGTGGCGCTGATGCCGATGCTGTCGTCCCCCAGGATCTTGTGGGTCTCCTTGATCAGCTTGGTCTCCTCGAAGGTGTCGGGCCCGTCGAAGGCGTCGCAGTGCGGCAGCACGTTGAACGCGATCGGGTGAGGGTACACGGTCGCCTGGACATCGCCACCTCCAAGCGCCGCCTGCGACTGATCCCGCAGCTCCTCCATCGCCCGCTTGCCGGTGCCCGAGACCGCCTGGTAGGTGGCGACCGTGACGTTGCGGATGCGCGCCCGGTCGTGCAGCGGCTTCAGCGCCACCACCAGCTGGATGGTGGAGCAGTTGGGGTTGGAGATGATGCCGCGGTGGCCCTCGGCCGCCTCCGGGTTCACCTCGGGCACGACCAGCGGCACCTGCGGATCCATCCGGAAGGCGCTGGACTTGTCGATCACCATGCAGCCCCGCTTCACCGCCTCCGGCGCGTAGCGCCTGGAGGTGCCGGCACCGGCCGAGAACAGGGCCAGGTCGAAGCCCGCCAGCGAGTCGTCGGTCAGCTCCCGCACCTCCAGCTGCTCGCCGGCGAAGCCGACCCGGCTGCCGGCGGAGCGGGCGGATGCGAACGGCACCACCTCGGCCGCCGGGAACCCGCGCTCGGCCAGGATCGCCAGCACCTCGGGGCCGACCGCGCCGGTCGCCCCCACAACGGCCACGCGCGGATCAGGCATGCGCCGCCCCGCTCTGGGCCAGTTCCAGCTCGACCTGGAACGCGTCGTGCAGCGCCAGCACCGCCTCGTCCACCTTGTCGCGGGCGATCACGCAGGACACCTTGATCGGGGAGGTGGCGATCATGCGCACGTTGATGCCGTGATCGGCGAGGGTCTGAAACATGCGCGCGGCCACACCCGGATGGCTCTTCATGCCGGCGCCGATCATGCTGATCTTGCCGGCGGTGTCGTCCACGCCCCAGTGCAGCCCCAGATCACGGCAGAGCCCCTCGATGGTGTCGGTCATCAGCGGCAGGTCGTCGCGCGGGATCGAGAACGTGACATCGGCGTCGCCGTGGGTGACGGCGTTCTGGATGATCGTGTCGACGTTGATGCCGGCGGCGGCCACGGCATTGAAGATGCCGGCCGCGGTGCCGGGCTTGTCGGGCACGTCGGTCAGCGTCACGTACGCCTCGTCGACGGTGTGGGTGATGCCGGAGATGATCGCGTCTTCCATGCTCGGGTCCTCCCGTATCCATGTCCCCTCCGTGCCGGAGAAGGTCGAACGAACGTGGATCGGAACGCCGTGGTTGCGGGCGAACTCCACCGATCGTAGCTGCAGTACGCGGGCGCCCGAGCCGGCCATCTCGAGCATCTCCAGCGGCGATACCCTGGCCAGCTTGCGCGCGTCCGGCACGATCCGGGGGTCGGCCGTGTAGACGCCCTCGACGTCGGTGTAGATCTCGCAGTCGCCGCCCAGGGCGGCCGCCAGCGCCACCGCGGTCAGATCGGACGCGCCGCGCCCCAGCGTGGTCACGTCGTAGGCCGTGGATACGCCCTGGAAGCCGGCCACCAGCACGATCATGCCTGCGTCCAGCGCCTCCGTGATGCGCTTCGGCCGGATGTCCACGATCTTCGCGTTCGTGTGGCGGGTGTCAGTGACGATGCCTGCCTGCGACCCGGTCAGCGATACCGCCCGGTGGCCCATATCCTCGATCGCCATCGCGCAAAGCGCGGCCGTGATGCGCTCGCCCGTGGATAGCAGCATGTCCATCTCGCGCGGATGCGGGCGCGGCGACACCTCGGCCGCCAGCGCCGCCAGCGTGTCGGTGGTCTCGCCCATGGCCGACACCACACCGACGGTGGGCCGGCCGGTCTCGTGGGTCGCGACCATGCGCCGGGCGACGTTGCGGATCTTGTCGGTGTCGGCGACGGAGGTGCCGCCGAACTTCATCACGTTGACGCGCCCGACCTGTACGGGTGCAGGGTCTTTCACCGGTGCAGTGTAAAGGGGGGTGTCCTAGGACATGGTCGCCAGGATGCCGGTCAGGTCGGACACCGTGGTGCGCGGGTTGATGATCGCAAACCGTGTGCAGGGTTCGCCGTTGTGCGTCGTCGGGGTGACGAACGCGTATCCCTGGTCGAGCAGCCGCTGTGTCCAGGCGGCGTAGTCCTCGGCCGTCCACCCGACCCGCTTGAAGGTGAGCACGGTCAGGTCGGGCTCGACCAGCAGTTCCAGGTAGGGGCGGCTGCGGATCTCGTCGGCGCCGCGGCGCGCCACCTGCAGCGTCGACTCGATCGCGTCGCGGTAGCTGTCGCTGCCGTGCATGGCCAGCGAGAACCAGAACGGCAGCCCGCGGGCGCGGCGGGACAGGTGCACTCCATAGTCGGAGGGGTTCCACTCGCCGGCGTCGTTGATCGTGTCGAGGTAGCCGGCGTGCTGCGTGTGCGCGCGGCGCGCCACCTCGGGGTCACGGTAGACGAGGGCGCAGCAGTCGAACGGGCCGAACAGCCACTTGTGCGGGTCGACGATGAAGCTGTCGGCGTGCTCGATGCCGGTGAACAGGTGGCGCGCCGAGGGGGCGGCGAGGGCGGCGCCGCCGTAGGCGCCGTCGACGTGGAACCAGAGCCCGTACTCGCGGCAGACCTCGGCGATGCCGGCCAGGTCGTCGACGACGCCGAGGTTGGTGGTGCCGGACGTGGCCACGGCCGCGAACACCCCGCCGGCGCCCTCGCGCACCAGCGCCTGGCGCAGTGCGGGGCCGGTCATGCGGCCGCGCTCATCCGCCTGAACCAGCAGCGGGTCGACGTCCATCACATCGCGAAGCGCGTAGACGACGGAGCTGTGGGTCTGGTCGGTGACAGCCGCCCGCAGCCGCGGCGGCAGTGTGGCGCCGAGCCGCTCGCGCATGCTGTAGCGGGCTGCCACCAGCGCCGACAGGTTGCCGACGGTGCCGCCCTGGACGAAGCAGCCGCCGGCCTCGGCCGGCAAGCCCACCAGGTCGGCGACCCAGCGCAGCGCCTGGTTCTCCGCGTAGACGGCACCGGAGCTCTCCAGCCAGCTGCCACCGTAGAGCGACGAGACGCTCAGCACCAGGTCGAACAGGGTCGCCGCCTCGGTCGGGGCGCCGGGGATGAACGCCAGGTAGCGGGGGTGGTCGACCGACATCGTGGCCGGGGCCAGCACGTCGGTCCAGACACGCAGCGCCTGCTCGCCGCCCAGGCCTGACGGCGTGATCGTCTGGCCGGCCCGCCGGCCCAGCTCCTGTGCGTCCATCGGCCCGTCCAGCGGTGCGTCCATCCGCAGCCGGTCGAGGGCGATCCGCATCATCGACTGGGCCAGCGCCTCGGTCTCCTGGGAGTAGCGGTGCATGTCCATGGCTGCGCACTCTACGGCGTCGGCGAAGGGTCTGACTGCGGTCTTTGGCGCTCACATCTCGCGGCGGCCGCTGAACGCGCGGCCCAGGGTGACCTCGTCGGCGTACTCGAGGTCACCGCCCACCGGCAGCCCGCTGGCCAGCCGCGTCACCCGGCAGCGGCCGCGCAGCCGATCGGCGATGTAGACGGCGGTGGCCTCGCCGGTCATCGTCGGGTTGGTCGCCAGCACCACCTCGACCGCCCCGTTCGCCTCGACCCGCCGCAGCAGCTCGGCGATGCGAAGGTGCTCGGGGTCGACGCCGTCGATCGGCGACAGCGCGCCGCCCAGCACGTGGTACACGCCGCGGTACTCGTGGGTGCGCTCGACCGCCACCACGTCGCTCGGGTCCTCGACCACGCAGATCACGGTGCGGTCGCGCCGGGCATCCGCGCAGATTGAGCAGAGCGGCCCCTCGGCGAGGTTGAAGCACTCCTCGCAGACGCCGATCTTCTCCTTCACCTCGCGGATCGCGTCGGCCAGCGCCAGCGCCTGGTCGGGCGTCGAGCGCAGGATGTAGAAGGCCAGCCGCTGCGCCGTGCGCCGCCCGATGCCGGGCAAGCGGGACAGCTGCGTGATCAGGTTCTCGACTGCGGGTGAGTACACATCCGGCAGGCTACATACCAGGCAGGCCGAGCCCGCCCATGCCGCCCAGCTGCCCCATCATCTTCTGCTGCTGCAGCTGTTGGGCTGCGGTGATGGCGCCGTTTATGGCCGACACGAGCAGATCCTGCAGCATCTCAGGATCGTCAGGATCGATCGCCTCCGGCTTGATCGTGATGTCGGCCACCTCCAGCGCGCCCGACACCTTCACGGTCACCGCCCCGCCGCCGGCGGAGTGCTCGACGTAGGCCGTCTTCAGCTCCTCCTGCGCCTTCTCCATCTGTGCCTGCATCTGTCCCAGCTGCGCCATCATCTTGTTTGGGTCCATCTTGGTCATCGCCCTGCTCCTTGGTCAGACCTCATGTGCGTCGAACTCCTCGGTGAGGCGCGAGACCAGCTCGTCCTCGGTCACCTGTGCGGCCGGTGCCGCGGCCACCTCGGGTGCGTCGTCGGCGTGCTCGGCGCCCAGCACCACGAACCGCACGCCCGGGCTGCCGCCCAGCGCCTGCCCGACCACGTCGCTGATCGTCTGCAGATTCTGGGGTGCCTCGATGATGCTCTTGGCGAACGCCTTCGATGCGGTCAGGCCCAGCACCAGGGTGCCGTCCTCGTAGGAGACCGGGCGGGCGGACTGCACCAGCGAGTGCAGCGGCACCGAGCGGCGGCCGATCTCGGGCACGATCGCCTCCGACCAGCGCGCGCTCACCTGCTCCAGCGTGGCTGGCTCGGCCACGGCCGTTGCGACGGGCGCGGCCGCCGCCTGTGGCTCGGGCTCAGGCCCGGGCTCGGGCTCGGCTGGGGGTGCGGGCTGGGCAACGGTCGGTGGGGCCGGAGCGGCGGCTGTGACCGGCGGGGGTGGCGCGGCGGCCGGCGACGGCTTGGGCGGCGCGGGCGACGCGCCGTTCGACTCCAGCCGCTCCAGGCGCTGGTCGAGTGCCTCCAGCGCCAGCTCGTTGGCCGGGCGCGACACCTTGACCAGCGCCAGCTCAAGCGGCAGGCGCGGGTCGCCGCCCTCCTTGACGTCGTCGACGACGGTGCGCAACAGGTCGATCAGGCGCACCACCGCGCGCGGGCTGACCGCCTCGGCCTGCTCGCGCATGCGCTCCTGCTCGTGGTCGGACAGCCCCAGGTCGAGCGGCGGCTGGCCCAGCTGCTGGGTCAGGAACAGGCCCCGCAGGTGCCCGAGCAGGCCGGTTGTGAACGAGGCCAGGTCGGTACCCGACTCGACCAGGTCGTCGACCAGGCGCAGGAGGCCGGCGGCGTCGCCCGCCCCGACCAGGTCGATCGCGCCGAACAGCGAGGCCTCGTCGGCGGTGCCGAGCAGCGTCCGCACGTCCTCCGCGCCGATGGCGGCGCTCTGAGCGGTGGACAGCTGGTCGAGGATGGTGACGCCGTCGCGGAAGCTGCCGCCGGCGGCCCGGGCCACCAGCTGCACGGCGGCGTCGTCGATCTCGATCCCCTCGGCGGTCGCGATCCGGCGCAGCACCTCGGAGATCTCGCCCAGCCCCGGCCGCTGGAACACGAACCGCTGGCAGCGGCTGCGGATGGTCGGCAGCATCGCCTGCAGCTCGGTCGTGCAGAGCACGAACACGACGTGGTCGGGCGGCTCCTCGAGCGTCTTCAGGACAGCGTTCGAGGCCTCCTTGGTGAGCATGTGCGCCTCGTCCACGATGTAGACCTTCATGCGGCCGCGGGCCGGCCGCAGCGCCACCCGGTCGCGGATCTCGCGGATGTCGTCGATGCCGCGATGGCTGGCCGCGTCCATCTCGATCACGTCGATGGCGGTGGCGTCGTGGATGCTGCGACACGACTCGCAGACCAGGCAGGGCGTGACCGTCGGCCCCTGCTCGCAGTTGATCGACTTGGCCAGGATCTTGGCCATGGAGGTCTTGCCGGTGCCGCGCGGGCCGGCGAACAGGTAGGCGTGCGCCACCCGGTCGAGCTCGACGGCGTTTCGGAGCGTCTGCACGACGTGCGCCTGCCCGACCACCTGGCCGAAGTCCTGCGGGCGATGGGTGCGATAGAGGGCTGACACGTCTCGAAGCTTAGAGGGATCTCCAAGCGGGGCTAAAGGCGACCGTGCACCCGCCTTCGAAGTGACGCACCCGGACGGTGTCGGTGACGCTGGCTCCTTCCAGGCTGACCCACGGCACCCGGGTGACGTTGCTTAGCGCTGCTTCCTTCCGGACCTGACGCGGTTCGCAAGCCTCCGTTGCGTGGGACCTGGCGATCTACACCGAACGCACAGACCCTGATTCCGAACACGCTACCCCTCTGGGCGGGAATTCGGCCCGGCTAGAGCGGATTGCCGGTACAGGGAACCGCTATCTCCCCGCTTAGCACGGTCGCGGAGGATGCTATCAGCTTGCCGGTGTCGCCCGCTCCTCCGCCTCACGCAGGCGGCGGGCGAGGATCTTCGCGACCTTGACGGCGATCTGCGGATGCTGCTCGAGCAGCGGTGTGAACTGCCAGGAGGTGAGGCCGAACGCGCGCACGGGAGACTCGGCGATCACCGACGCGGTGCGGCGGCCGCCGCCCTCGTCCAGCAGCGCCACCTCGCCAAACGAAGCGCCCGGGCCCAGCGTGCCGCGGCGCTCACCGTGCGCCTCGACGCGAGCGGTGCCCTCCGCGATCACAAAGAATCCGATGCCGCCCTCGCCCTCGCCCACGATCACGTCACCCGTGTCGTAGCGGCGCTCCTTCGCTGCGTTGGCCACCGCCGCGAGCTCCCCCGCCGGTAGGCCGTCGAAGAGCGGTACTCGTCCCAGGATCTCGATGCGCTCGTCTGCCATGCCACTCCTCTCTTTGCGGGCGGAGCGCATAGTACAGCGGACTGGACAGCCGGGAGCAAGGGTCTGCGGTGCGATGTCATACTTGGGTCACAGGAGAGGTGTCCGAGTTGGCTTAAGGAGCGCGACTGGAAATCGCGTAACGGGGGATTCCTCGTTCGCGGGTTCGAATCCCGCCCTCTCCGTTGCAGGCGCGCCGGCGGCCATGTTCGAGTGGTCGCGGGCGCGGGTATCACCGATCCACCTTGCTCCTGCGCGGCGACCTGTCCGCATCGATCTCTCAGAACTGGCCGCCGTTCGTGCTCGTGGCCGGGCTGCTCATGATCGGCGTCGTCGTGGAGCGCGACGGCGTGTTCGAGGCAGCGGGCGCTTGGGTCGAGCGGCGGGGCGGATCGGCGGCGACGATGCTGGCGGGGCTGCTGATGATGGAGGCGGTGGCCACCGCCGTCCTCAACCTGGACACGGCCGCCGTGTTCATGACGCCGATCCTCGTGCACGCCGCCCGGCAGCGCGGCTGCGACGGCAACGCCTTACTGTACGGGGCGCTGTTCATGGCCAACGGCGCCTCCCTGCTCTTGCCCGGCTCGAACCTGACCAACCTGATCGTGCTGGCGCACGAACCGCTGTCGGGCGCCCAGGTGGCACGGACGATGGCGCTGCCCTGGCTGGCCGTGGTCGCGCTCACGATCGCCGTGCCGGTGGCGTGGTTCCGTCCGACCGACGGCCACCTGCCGCGTCGGCAGGCGACATCGCCGCGGCTGGCAGTCGGCCTGGCCGCGGCGGGGGCCGCCACCGTGCTGATACTGGCGCTGGCGAAGCCGGCGCTGCCGGTGCTGGCCGTCGGACTGGTCGCGACCGCGCTGGAGCGGATCCGGCCGCGGCTGCCGGTGGCGGTGCTGTGCGGGCTGTTCGCGCTGGCCACCGCGCTGGGCGTGCTGGCTCGCGAGTGGGACTGGCCGGCGTCGCTGCTGGGGCGGCACGGTGCCGCCCTCGACGCCTGCATCGGAGCGCTGGCGAGCGTCACGCTGAACAACCTGCCCGCGGCCGCGCTGCTGGCCGCGCAGCCGCCGGCGCATCCGCTCGCGCTGCTTATCGGCCTCAACCTGGGGCCGAACCTGCTGGTCACCGGATCGCTGTCATCGCTGCTCTGGTACCGGGCCGCGCGCGCGGCCGGCGCGCGGCCGTCGCTTTGGCGGGTTTCGGCCGTGGGCGTCGTGCTGGTACCGCTGACCATGGCGGCGGCGCTGCTGGCGCTGTCGGCCGGCCAGCGAGCGGGCCTGTGACCTGACCGGATCGGGTGGAACGCAGGTGCCGGGCACCGTCGTTCCACGTGTTACCCAGGCGTGACCTTGACGTGACGATCGCCTGATAGAGAGGTGCCGGGCACCGTCGTAACAGCCGTGACGCGGGCGAGACCGGGCCGTGACGGGCCGGTCGGCGGCTCAGACCGCCACGTACACGCCCATCTCGACCACCTGGTCGGGAGGGATGCGGAAGTAGCGGGCGGCCGGGGTCGAGTTCCGGTACAGCAGCATGAACAGCCGCGTGCGCCAGGCCGCCATGGGGGCGTCGCCGGCGGGAACCAGCGACACGTGGTTGACGTAGTACGACGTCCGCTCGAGGTCGATCTCGAGCCCTTCGCGCTGCGCTTGGCGGATCGCGGCGGGGACGTCCGGCTCGTCCTGGTACCCGTAGCTGGCGGTGATGCCGACGAAGCCCAGTCGCTGCGGCGTGATCTCCAGCCGCCGGTCCTCCGCGACGTGCGGAACGCCCTTCGTCACCACCGTCAGCAGGATCACCTGCTCGTGCACCACGTGGTTGTGCACGAGGTTGTTGCGCAGCGCGGCCGGCACCGTGCCGGGTGCCGACGAAAGGAACACGGCGGTACCGGGCACGCGCATCGGCTGCTCGTCGATCAGCCGGTTGATGAACCTGCGCAGCGGCATATGCCCCTCGCGCACCTGGCGATGCAGGATGGCGCGTCCCCGCCGCCAGGTCGTCAGGATCACGAAGAACACCGCTCCCACGGCCAGCGGCAGCCAGCCGCCGCTAAACAGCTTGCCGAGGTTGGCGGCGAAGAAGGCCAGCTCCACCGTCAGGAACACGGCGGCGCCCGGCAGCACCATCCACAGCGGCTTGCGCCACAGGGCGCGGAACACCGTGAATGCGAGCAGCGTGTTGGTGGCGAAGATGGCGCTCAGGGCCACGCCGTAGGCCGCCGCGAGGCCCTGCGGGTTACGGAACACCAGCACCAGGGTGACCACGGCCGCCAGCAGGAACCAGTTCACGAGCGGGACGTAGATCTGGCCCATGATCCGTTTCGACGTGTGGCGGATCGAGATCCGCGGCAGGAAGCCCAGCTGCACCAGCTGCTGGGTCACCGAATAGGCGCCCGAGATGACCGCCTGCGAGGCGATCACCGTCGCCACCGTGGCCAGGATCACCATGGCGGTCTGCGCCGTCTGCCCGCCCGGCACCATCAGGAAGAACGGGTTCGAGATCGTGCGCGGGTGCTCGAGGATCAGCGCGCCCTGCCCCAGGTAGTTCAGCACCAGCGCCGGCAGCGCCACGGCCAGCCAGGCGCGCGTGATGGCGGGGCGGCCGAAGTGGCCCATGTCGGCGTAGATCGACTCGGCGCCGGTCACCGCCAGGAACACGGAGGCCAGCGACAGGAAGCCCGCGCTGGGCTCGCCGAACAGGAACGAGGCGCCGTAGCTCGGCGAGAGCGCCTTCACGATGTCCGGGTGCAGCAGCACCTGCTTGGTGCCGATGAACGCGAGCACCGCGAACCAGATCAGCATGATCGGTCCGAACAGCACGCCGATCGTCCCGGTGCCGAACCGCTGCAGCGCGAACAGCGCCACCAGGATCGCGAGCGAGAAGGGGACGATCTGCGCCGCCAGCGACGGCGACGCCACCTGCAGGCCCGACACCGCCGACACCACGGAGATGGCCGGTGTCAGCATACCGTCCCCGTAGAACAGCGAGGCGCCGAGGATCCCGACCATGATCAGCGCGGTCCTGCGGCGACCCTGCACACAGCGCTCGATCAGCGCCACCAGCGCCATGATGCCGCCCTCGCCGTGGTTGTCAGCGCGCATGATCAGCAGCACGTACTTGAGCGTCACCACCATGATCAGCGACCAGAAGATCAGCGAGATCGCGCCGTAGACGTGCGTCGGGGTGGGCGCCAGCGGATGCAGCGTGAACACCAGCTGCATCGTATAGAGCGGGCTGGTGCCGATGTCTCCGTAGACAACACCCAGCGCGCCCAGCGACAGCGCCAGGGCGCCCAGGCGGCCGGCGTGCGGCAGGCGGGCTGCCGGCACGGTCGCTGCCGGGCGGGGAGCGGAGCCGGCGACGACGCCGGCGGGTGCCGGCCGCGGCCTCACGCGGCTACCGGCGCCTGGATGAACATGGTGGGCACGCTCGCCTGATCGGAGATGCGCCGCGTGACGGCATCGTGGGCGAGCGCCCGGTGGGATGTGCGCGAGCGCCCGGTCGCGCCCAGCACGATCAGCTGCGCCTTGCGCCTCTGTGCCTCGCGCAGGATCAGGTCGGCCGGCTGACGCGTGCGCGGGGCGGTCATGTGCACGCCCACGCCGCGCCGGGCCGCGATCGCGCGCGCCCGCTTGGCCATCGCCTCGACGTGACCGTCAAGGCCGGGGAGCTCGACATCCATCTCCTCCCACAGCGGGATCTCGGTGAACGCCAGCAGCACGATCGACGAGCGCCGCTCGGTGGCCAGGTACGCCGCCACGTCCAGCATGTCGCAGGGCAGCTCGGGCTGCGCCGTGTTGACCGGGATCAGGATCGACCGGAACCCGGTGGTGATCAGGTGCGCGGTGCCGTTCGCCGTGTCGAAACGTGTGAATGCCATGATCGAAGCCTGGCAGCAACCGCGTCACGCCGGTATTACGATCGGGCGTGGTTGCACACCGTTTCGATCACGATGGCATCACGTTTCCATCAAGGCCCTCAGGACTTGATGATTCCGACATGTTGCCGGCCGGATCCTGGAACTGGGCGAGTGCCTCCTCGTTCGCCTGCGTTGCTACCCGCGCAGACGGTAGCCGACGCCGGTCAGCGTCTCGATCGAGGTGCGCGGCACGCCCTGGGCCTCCAGCTTGTCGCGGAGCCGGCCCATGTGGGTCCGCAGCAGCTGCATCTCCTGGGCGTAGCCGGTGCCCCACACCTTGCGCAGCAGCATCTTGTGCGTGAGCGGCCGGCCGTCGGCCAGCGCCAGCTCTTTCAGCAGGTCGAACTCGGTGGGCGTGAGGTGCACCTCGTTGCCCGCGGCCGTCACGATCCGGTGGGGCAGGTCGATCGTGAGCTCACCCACCTCGATCACCTGCTCGCCCGACACGGTGCCCTCGGAGCGGCGCAGCAGCGCGCGCACGCGCGCCAGCAGCTCGCCGATCCCGAACGGCTTGGTCAGGTAGTCGTCGGCGCCGGCGTCCAGCGCCCGGATCTTGTCCTGTTCCTCGCCGACGGCCGAGATCAGCAGGATCGGCGCCTGCATCCAGTCGCGCAGCTGGCGACATACGTCGGCGCCGTCGGCGTCGGGCAGCATCAGGTCGAGGATCACCAGATCGGGCGGCTGCAGCGCTGCCTGCGTCAGTGCCTCGGACGCGTCGATCGCGGTGCTGACGGTGTACCCGGACTTCGCCAGCGTCACCTCCAGCGCGCGCCGGATCGGCCGCTCGTCGTCCACCACCAGGATCCGCGTCGCGCCTGCCGTCACGTGGGCTTCCCGGCCGCCGGAACCGGCACCTCGAGTGTGAAGCGGCTGCCGCCCTCGGCCGGGCGGGCCACCGCCAGCCGGCACCCGTTGGCCTCGGCCAGCCCGCGGGCGATGGCCAGCCCCAGCCCCGACCCCGGTGCCTCGCGCCGGCTGGGAGAGCGGTAGAACGGTTCGAAGATGCGCTCGGCCTCCTCCTCCGGCACACCCGGCCCGCTGTCCTGAACTGCGATCCGGACGAGCCGCGGCGTCGCCGACACATCCACCTGCACCGGTGCCTCCGGCGGCGAGAACTTGCGGGCGTTCTCGAGCAGGTTCACGATCACCCGCTGCAGCTGCGAGGCGTCGCCCCGCACCAGCGGCAGGTCCGGCGCGAACCGGAGCTGAAACGATCCCGCGTCGGGCTGGTTGCGCTGCAGCTCGTCGGCCGAGGCCTCCACCAGGTCGCGCGGATCCAGCCAGTCGGCGTGGGGCGCAACGACGCCCGCCTGCAGCTTGGACAGGTCGAGCAGGTTCTCGATCATCCGGCTCATGCGCGAGCTCTGGTCGGTGATCGTCTCCAGCAGCTCGCGGTCGTCCGCGTCCAGACCGGCGTAGCGGAGGCCGCCGGCGGCCGTCGTGATCGCCATCAGCGGGGAGCGCATGTCGTGGGAGACGGCGCGCAGCAGCGCCGTCTTCAGCTCGTTCGAGCGGGCCAGCGCCTCGGCCTGCACCTGCTGCTGCAGCCGCCGCTCGCGCTCCTCGCCGAGCGCGATCAGACCGGCCAGGCTGCGCCCGATGCGGGCCGCAGCCGGGTCGTCGAGCGCTCCCGTCGGCACGCCGATCAGGCGCAGCTCGCCCATCCAGCGGCCGTTGAAGTCGAGCGTCAGCACCGAGCCGCGTCGTTCCGGCGGCGACGGCGATCCGCGGTGGATGACGCCGTCGGCGGCGCCCAGCGCACGCGAGGCCTGGCTGGCCAGCGTCGGCAGCACGGCGGCCAGCTCGTCGGCGTCGGCGATCAGCGTCGCGAACGACTCGCTGAGACGGGCCTCCGCCGCCCGGCGCGCGGCCTCGTCCCGCTCACGACGTGCCCGCGAGGCCAGATTCGACGTGACCAGCGCGGTCAGCGCGAACGCGGCCAGCGCCGCCCAGTCGCTGGACGAGTTGATCACCAGCGTGTGCTGTGGGGGCAGGAAGAAGAAGTTGAAGGCGAGCGCCGAGGCCAGGCTGGTGGCGAGCCCCCACCAGAGGCCGTAGATCGACGACACGCCGAGCACGCCCACCAGGTAGATGACGCCGCCGGCGTCGTAGGGCACCGTGGGCGTGACCAGCGCCACCATCGCGGTCGAGGCGGCAACCAGCAGCAGCGCCGTGGCCGGGGCGGCCAGCTGCGATCCGGCCAGCTCCCGCACGCGCGACCCCGCCAGGGCGGGACGTGGAGGCGTGCGGTCGCCCTCGGTCAGCGTCATGCCTGGATTGTGGCAGGTGGCGCGCCGGACATGCCGGAGAGATGGTGCGGCCGGAGGGTGTATGGGCGATGCTGGGATCGAACCAGCGACCTCCCGCGTGTGAAGCGGGCGCTCTCCCGCTGAGCTAATCGCCCCGGGTGGAGCAGTCTACTGGCTCGGGCGAGCGCGAACTGCGGGTGCGGGGATCAGCCCTCGGTGCCGTTCGCCAGCGGCTCCGGCGCGGCCAGCTGCCGGATCGGTGCATGCTCGTAGCTGCGGGCCGCGGCCCGCACGCAGCTGCCGGTGTCGGCGAACAGGTCGTCGATGGTGACGCCGAATGCGTGCGCACAATCGCGTACGGTGCGCGAACGCGGCTCCGAGCGGCCGTTCAGGATGTTCCACAGTCCCTGGGGGGACAGTCCGATGTAGGCGGCGACCTCGCGCTGGAGCAGGTCGTGCATGCCCACCAGATGCCGCAGGTTCGTTCCGATCGCATGCTCTGGCACTGGCTGATAGCTCCCTCGGTCGGTTGCCTCTTGACGAGTCATTGAAGCAAGGGTACTTTGCGGTAGTCAACAAAGTCAATAGACAAAGGGGACAAGTTGTATAGAATACAAATTCGAGCGGCGGTGGCGGTAGCAGCGGTGTCGCTCGCGGCGCTCGCCGCGGGCTGTGGCAGCAGCAGCAGCGCTGCCACGAACGGTGGAACCGGGAGCGGAGCCTGCACCACGGCGAAGTCCCCGGTGATCACGCTTGCCGCCTACAGCAACCCGTACGACGCGTACGGCAAGTTGACGTCGATGTTCGCGTCGGAGTGGAAAGACGCGCACAACGGCCAGAGCCTGATCTTCCAGATGTCATTCGGCGGGAGCACCACCCAGGCCCAGAACATCGTGAACGGTTTCCCGGCGGATGTCTTTGCCGCCTCAACGGCGACCGACGTGGAGCTGGTGCAGAAGGCCGGCCTGATCACCCATGACTGGAAGCAGGATCAGGACGGCTCGATCGTGGCCAGCTCGGTGGTGGGATTCATGGTGCGGCCGGGTAACCCGAAGGGCATCCACAACTGGAATGACCTGACCAAGCCGGGGATTCAGATCCTGACGCCCGATCCCCAGCAGAGCGGCGGCGCGCGGTGGAACATCGTCGCCGCCTACGGAGCGGCGACGCGCGGAAAGGTTCCCGGGTACACGGCGAACGATCCGGCCAGCGCGGAGAAGCTGCTTGAAGGCATCTTCAAGAACGTGACCGTGCTCGACAAGAGCGCCAACGATTCCTTCAAGAACTTCGAGTCCGGCAACGGCGACGTTGCCATCACCTACGAGAACCAGGCGCTCGCCGGCATCGCGGCGGGTAGCAAGGATCAGTTCGTGATCCCGCCGTCGACCGTCTCGATCCAGACGCCGACCGTGGTGGTCGACGCGAATGCGGAGAAGCACTGCGTCGCGCCGATCGCGGCCGCGTTCGTCAAGTACCTGCACACGTCCGAGGCGCAGGACGTCTTCCAGTCGGTGGGCTACCAGCGGCCGATCAGCGTCGCTGCCGCCAAGAAGGGCAACGGCTCTGAGTACCCGCCGGTCCAGGATCTGTTCACCACGGACGACCTGGGCGGCTGGGACAAGCTGACGAGCGACACCGTGTTCGGCCCGAGCGGGGCGTTCACCAAGGCGTTCCAGGCAGCGAAGGGCTAGCACGATCGCGGTACAGGCGACAGTCCAGCAGCGGTCCAGCGCTCGTTCCCGGCTTCGGACGGGGGCGGCGCTGGGCCGCTGGTCGCTTCGGGGGACGGCGTTCCTCTATCTGGGCCTGTTCATCGTGCTGCCGGTGGCGGCGGTGCTGCAGAGTGGCTTCGGCAACGGCCTGGGCAACCTCCAGGATGCGCTGAACTCGTTCGGTGCCCAGAACGCGATCAAGCTGACCCTGATGATGGCCTTTCTGACGGCGATCATCAACGGCGTGTTCGGAACGCTGCTCGCCTACATCTTCGTGCGGGTGCCGTTCCCCGGCAGAGACCTGCTCTCGACCGTGGTCGATCTCCCGTTCGCGGTGCCCACGCTGGTCGCAGGGGTCATGCTGGTGGCGCTGTACGGGCCCCACTCCACGGTCGGCGGTTGGCTTGAACGCCACGGCATCCACATCATCTTCGCGCCGCTCGGCATCCTGCTGGCGTTGCTGTTCGTGACGCTGCCGCTGGTCGTGCGAAGCGTGCAGCCGGTGCTGATCGAGCTGGACACGGCCGAGGAGGAGGCCGCCAGAGTGCTGGGAGCCGGTGGCCTGACGACGTTTCGCAAGGTCGTGTTTCCGGCGCTGCGCCCGGCCATCACGGCCGGCGCGCTGCTGGCGTTCGCAAGGAGCCTGGGGGAGTTCGGCGCGATCGTGTTCGTGTCGGGCAACATCCCCAACAAGACGCTGACGGCGCCGGTGTTGATCACGCAGCTGCTCAACCCGACGACCTTCGGTGCCGTCGCCGGCCCGGGGGAGGCGGCCGCGGTGTCCTCGCTGCTGTTCCTCTTCTCGTTCGTGCTGGTGCTGATCACAGAACGGGTCAGCTCGCACTCTCTGCAGCGGGCGTCGGAGCTGTGAGCGCCGTCTCCACCTCAGCCAGGGCCGACCGGCGCAAGGCGCGGATGTGGCGCGCGCTGATGCTCTCCGTCGCGCTGTTGTACGTGGCCGTGCTGCTGCTCGCGCCGCTCGGGGGGATCATCTACTACGCGCTGAAGGAGGGCCTGGGCGAGGTCGGTCACACGTTCCGCCAGTCCGATGTCCGGCACGCGTTCTACCTGACCGCCATCATCATGGTGGTCACGGTCATCGTCACGACCTTCTTCGGCATCATCGTGGCGCTGGTGCTGGCGCGCGACCGGTTCGTCGGCAAGCGTCTGGTGTCGGCCCTGGTCGACCTGCCGCTGGCCGTCTCACCCGTGATCGTCGGGCTGATGGCCGTGCTCCTGTTCGGCCGAGGCGGATGGTTCGAGCCCTTCTTCGCGGCGCGCGGAATCCAGGTCATCTTCGCGCTGCCGTCGATGATCCTGGTCACCATCTTCATCTCGATCCCGTTCGTGATCCGCGAGGTCGTCCCGGTGCTCCAGGAGCTGGGCATGGAGGAGGAGCAGGCCGCCTGGACGCTTGGCGCATCTCGGCTGCAGACGTTCCGTCGCGTGACGCTTCCCAACATTCGCTGGGGGCTGCTGTACGGGATCGCGCTCTCCGCCGCACGGTCGATCGGCGAGGTGGGAGCCGTTCTGATCGTGAGCGGGTCGCTGCAGGGGCAGACCGAGACCGCGACCCTCTACATCCTGCGTGCCTTCGATCAGTACCAGGAGCAGCAGGCCTATATCGTGGCGCTCACGCTGGCCAGCTTCTCGATCGTGATGCTGATCGGGATCGAGACGTTGAAACGCAGAGCTTCGAGGGAGGCGGGTTAGGTGGCGGGAAGCATCCAGGTGAGGGGGCTGACGAAGTCATTCGGCGCGTTCCGTGCCGTGGACGACGTCACGTTCGAGGCGGCGGAGGGGACGATTACGGCACTGCTCGGCCCCAGCGGTTCGGGCAAGAGCACCGTGCTGCGGATGATCGCCGGCCTTGAGCAGCCGGACGCCGGCAGCGTGTGGGTGGCCGGCGAGGAGCTGACAGAAGCAAGCGTTCAGGACCGGCGGCTCGGGTTCGTGTTCCAGCACTACGCGCTGTTCCGGCACATGACCGTGCGCAAGAACGTCGCGTTCGGCCTGTCCGTGCGCCGTGTGGACAAGGGGACGCAGCGCGAGCGGGTGGACGAGCTGCTCGAGCTGGTCGGCCTGGCTCCCTTCGGTGACAGGTACCCCGATCAGCTCTCCGGCGGCCAGCGTCAGCGCGTGGCGCTGGCACGGGCGCTCGCGCCGCGGCCGCAGGTGCTGCTCCTGGACGAGCCGTTCGGCGCTCTGGACGCTCGCGTCCGCCAGGAGCTGCGCGCATGGCTCGACCACCTGCACCGGGAGCTCGGCGTGACCAGCCTGTTCGTCACCCACGATCAGGAGGAGGCACTCGAGCTGGCCAACGAGATCGTGGTGATGAACCACGGCCGGGTGGAGCAGGTCGGCCCAGCCGACGCGATCTACAACCAGCCCGCGACGCCGTTCGTGGCGGCGTTCGTCGGCGCCTCGAACGTCCTGCGTGGGACGGTCTGGGAGCGGCACGTGCATTTCGGCCATTCCATCGTGGCCGGCGCGCACGAGATTCCCGACGGCGCCGAGGCGATCGCGTACATCCGGCCCCACGACATCGAGATCACCAATGAGGCCGGCTCCACCTCCTTCCCGGTGGCGGTCGAACGGCGGACCGACATGGGGTGGATGTCCAAGCTGCACCTTCGGCTCGAGGACGGACAGCCACTGGTGGCCCAGCTCCCCAACGAGGAGATCGTAGGTGTCGAGGCCGGCCAGCGGCAGTTCGCGAACCTGCGCAACCCGAAGGTGTTCGCAGCCGACCGGGCCGACGACGAGTCGGTGTCGGTGCCCGCAGCAATCGTCGCGCCAGCTGAGATCCAGAGCGAGGCCGAAGCCCAGGTCTAGGCCCGGGCCTCACTCGTACTGCAGCGCCTCCAGCACGTCCAGCCGCGCCGCCCGCCGGGCCGGCAGGATCGCCGCCAGCACTCCCGCCAGGGCGGCCACGACCAGCACCACGATGATGAACGAGACCGGCACCGAGAACTGGATGCCCTGGTCGCTCAGGCCCTTGGTCAGGATCCAGCCGAACACCAGGCCGACGCCGACGCCGATCAGGCCGCCGATCACCGAGGTGATCACGCTCTCGTA
>DATNEO010000037.1:0-5304 GCA_035553035.1 Gaiellales bacterium
GGCCCCGTCGGCGCGCACCACCAGCCGCAGGTCGTCCGCCACGCGCACGCCCAGGAACGTCTCGCGGCCCAGCGCCTCGACCGACTCGATCGTGCCCTGGAACGGCCCGGCCAGGCCGGCGCCGTCCTGCCACGGGCGCGTGTGCTCGGGGCGGATGCCGACGATCGCCTCGTCCCCCACGCCGGCGACCGGCGCGCACTCCAGGCGCAGCGCCGGGTGGGTCAGCCGAAGCGCTTCGCCCTCGCGCTCCACCCCCACGCGCCCGAACGTCATCGCCGGGCTGCCGATGAAGCCGGCCACGAACATGTTGGCCGGCCGGTTGTAGACCACGTCGGGCCGCCCCTCCTGCTCGAGCAGGCCGTCGCGCATCACGGCGATCCGGTCTCCCATCGTCATCGCCTCGACCTGGTCGTGGGTGACGAACACCGTGGTCACCCCGGTCTCGCGCTGCAGCGCCTTGATCTCGGCCCGCATGTCCACCCGCAGCTTGGCGTCGAGGTTGGAGAGCGGCTCGTCCATCAGGAACGCCTGTGGCTTTCGCACCAGCGCCCGGCCCAGCGCCACCCGCTGGCGCTGGCCGCCGGACAGCTGCCGTGGCTTGCGGTCGAGCAGTTCGGACAGGCCCAGCCGCTCCGCCGCCTCGGTCACCAGTCGCCGCACCTGCTCGCGTGGCACCTTGCGGGTCTGCAGGCCGAACGCGAGGTTGCGGTAGACGCTCATCTGGGGGTACAGCGCGTAGTCCTGGAACACCATCGCCACGTCACGCTGGCGGGGCGGCAGCTGCTGCACCTCGCGGTCGCCGATCAGGATCCGGCCCGAGCTGACCGCCTCCAGCCCGGCCAGCATCCGCAGTGCCGTCGTCTTGCCGCATCCGGACGGGCCGACCAGCACGACGAACTCGCCGTCGGCGACGTCGAGGGTCAGCTCGCGCACGGCCGTCACCTCACCGAACCTCTTCACGACCTGGTCGAAGGCGATGCCCGGCACGTCAGCCCTTGATCGATCCGGCCAGCATGCCGCGCAGGAACTGCCGCTGCGTCAGCACGTACAGGATCACAACCGGCGCTGCCACGAACACGGCGGCAGCCGACACGCCGGGGATATCCACGCCGTAGCGGCTCTGGAATGCGGACAGTCCCAGCGGTGCGGTGCGGTGCGTCTGGTCGGAGATCATCACCAGCGCCAGCAGGAACTCGTTCCACGTCCACATGAACACCAGCAGCACCATGGTGACGATGGCGGGGCGCCCGATCGGCACCAGCACCCGCCACAGGATCCGCCAGGAGGTGGCGCCGTCCACGCGCGCGGCATCCGACAGCTCCGGCGGGAGCGAGCGGAAGAAGGCGCGCATCCAGAACACCCCGAACGAGATCGAGAGGCCGGTCTGGGGCAGGATCAGGCCCCAGTATGAGTCGGTCAGGCCGACGTTCCGGAAGCTGTAGTAGAGCGGCACGATCAGCGACTCGAACGGCACCACGATGCCGGTCAGGATCACGTAGAACAGCAGGTCGGCGAACGGGAAGCGCATCGTCCCGAACGCATACCCGGCCGGGATCGAGAGCACCGTCGTCAGGGCCACCACCGTCACCGCCACGATCGCGCTCGACGTCATCAGCCGGCTGAAGCCGCCCTCGTCCCAGGCCGTACGGAAGGTGGCCAGGCTGAACGAGTCGGGCAGCCCGGCGCCGGACAGGAGCGTCCCGGAGGGGTGCATCGCCGCCAGCACCACGACCACCAGCGGGGCCAGCGCCAGCACCGCGAACAGGGCCAGCATCACGTGGGTCGCGGTCCGCTCGATGCTGCCGGTGTTCACCGCCGCTCCTCCACAACGCGCGTGATCACGACCGACAGCAGCAGGATGATCGCACCCATGATCGCCCCGATCGCGGCCGCAGATCCCACCTCGCCGGTGATGAACGCCCGCTGGTAGATCAGCAGCGAGGGCACCGTCGTGGCGTTGCCGGGCCCGCCCTTGGTGGTGACGAAGATGATGTCGAATGCGCGCAGCGCGGTGATCACGCTCAGCGACATCGCCACCGCCAGCTCGTTGCGCAGGCCCGGCAGCGTGACCGCGAAGAACTCGCGCACCGGGCCGGCGCCGTCGACCCGCGCCGCCTCGTAGCGCGACAGCGGGATCCGCTGCACGCCGGCCACGAACAGCACCAGGCAGAGGCCGGTGGTGACCCAGGTGCCGATCACGCCGACGGCCGGAAGCGCCGTCGAGAAGTCGCCCAGCCACGAGTGCTCGAGGCTGCTCAGCCCGACCGCGCCGAGCAGTGAGTTGATCGGCCCCGACGGGTCGTACAGCCACTTCCAGGCAACGCCGACCACCACCGCCGCCAGCACCTGGGGCAGGAAGATGATGGTGCGAACGGCGGCGCCGCCCCGCACCCGGGCGTGCGTCATCAACGCCGTCAGGCACAGCCCGATCGTGATCGGCAGCACCGCGTAGAACCCCACCAGCACCAGCGAGTGGCCGAACGCCTCCCGCACCAGCGGGTCGACCAGCGCCTCGCGGTAGTTGGACAGGCCCACCCAGTGGCCGACCGTGACGCCGTCCCAGGCGAACAGCGAGATCCAGGCGCCGTCGATCATGGGCGCGACGACGAACACGCCGAACACCACCAGCGCCGGCAGCACGTACAGGTAGCCGATCAGCCGCGGCTCGCCAGGGGCGGGCTCACGAATGTGTCTTCACCCAGTCCTGCTGGACGGCCGCCGCGAAGTCGGCCGGCGTCTCGCGGTTCTCGCTCAACTGCTGCAGCCCGCCGAACAGGGTGTCGCCCATCGTGGGCGTGGCCCAGTCCAGGTAGGGCGTGAGCGTGCCCGCCTTGGCCTTCTCGCTCCAGGCGGCCGAGATTGCGGCCAGCGACGAGTTGGGATCGACCGCCGCCGCCCCCGGGTTTGCGGCCGGCAGATCGCCGTTGCGGATCACGACCTTGGCGGCGTTACGGTCGGTGATGAAGTTGATGAACGCCGCCGCCACCGCCGGGTTCTGGGAGTGCGAGCTGATGTGGAACGGCAGCGACAGCGAGCCGGTGGTGGGTGCTCCCGGCGTCCCATCCAGGGACGGCAGCGGGAAGAAGCCGACGCCGTCGCCGAGCGGCCCCGCGAACGTCTGGTTCTCCCAGGGGCCGGTGATGAAGTAGAGCCCCTCGCCCTTGCCGTAGCGGGCGGCGGCGTTCTCCTGGCTGACGCCGTTGAAGCCGTCCTCGAAGTAGCCCTTGTCGCTCCACTGCTGCAGCACCGTGGCCGCCTTGCGGGTGCCCGCGGTGTCGAACGTGGCGCCGGCGTGGCCGTACGTCCAGTTCGAGATGGACGCGGCCTGGTCGAACCGCGCCTGCAGCACCATGAACACGTGCCCCATCGGCCAGCGGTCGAGGTTGCCGACCATGATCGGCGGCACGCCCTTGGATTTGGCCACGGCCAGGCTCTGCTGGAACTGGTCGAACGTGGTCGGCACCTGCAGGCCCAGCCGCTTCAGGGTCGTCTTGTTGTAGAAGGCTCCCACCACCTCGGCCTTCTGCGCGATGCCCCACAGCTGACCGACGCCCCACTGGTTGCCGTCCGACGACCACCGCAGCGGGTTCAGGGCGGCCGAGCTGCCGAACCGGGTGTCCCAGCCGTAGGCCTTGGCGTAGCCGTCCAGCGGCACGATCAGGTGCGCCTTCACCAGCGCCCGGTCGACCGCGCCCTCGTTACCCTGGAACACATCCGGGGCGTCGCTGGACGAGGCTGCCAGCTTGATCGTGGCCATGTAGTCGTCGAAGTTCTTGACGACGCGCTTGACGGTCACGTTCGGGTACTTCTGCTCAAACTGCTGGATCAGCTCGTCCTCGGCCTTCGACGGTCCGGCAGCGTTCTCCGTGTCCCACATCGTCAGCGTCACCGGCTTGGAGGTGTCGAAGCCGGTGGACACGGCGCCGCTGGGCTGCGACACGGACCCGCCGCCGGCGCCCGGGGTGCCGCAGGCGGACACGGCCAGCACCGCCGTCAGACAGGCGAGCGACACAGACAGGCGTGGACGCATAGGGGTTATCATCTCGCTCCGTTCGGTGGGATGCTTGCATCAAAGGGCCCGGCGATGTCGCGGAACTCGTCGATCGTGAGGGCGCCGGCCAGCGTGGTCGGTACGCGCACAGACATCGCGGCGTAGCTGACGGCCAGCCGCAGGCGCTCGGCGACCGGCATCCCGGCCAGATCGGCCCAGACCCAGGCGGCCGTGAACAGGTCGCCGGCGCCGTTCGTGTCCACGGCCGTCACCGACGGCGCCGGCTCGCGCAGCAGGCCGTGCGCGCCGGCGCAGACGGCGCCCTCGCCCGCCAACGTGACGACCACCGTCGGGCAGTGCCGGGTCAGCGCTTCGGCGGCTCGCTCGGGGTCGTCGATGTCGGTCAGGAACGATGCCTCGGAGTGGTTCGCCACGAGCGTCCTGGCCGAGGCCAGCGCCGCCGGCAGCCGACCGGCCAGGGCACGCGCGTCGAAGTCACCCACCACCGCGTAGACGGCGCAGTCGGCCGGCGCCTCGGCTACCTCGGGCAGGTCGATCACGACCGCCCGCGGCTCCAGCGCGGCAATCGCCTCGCCGTCGCGCGGCAGGTCGGGCGCGACGGTGACGAAGGCGCGGTCGCCGTCCAGGGGCAGGATCGCCGAGACGGCCGTCGCATCGGCGCGCGGGCCGACCCAGCCGATGCCCTGCTCCGCCAGGAGACCGGAGAGGATGCGGCCACACAGGTCGTCTCCCACCGGCGACATCACGACCGCCTCCAGATCCAGCCTGGTGAGACCGAGCGCCACGTTGGCAAGCCCGCCCGGTGTGAACTGGACACGCTCGGCCATGCGCTCCTCGCCCAGAGCCGGCATCGCACCCATGCCGCTGAAGGTGATGTCCAGGAACGGCGCTCCCGCACAGACCACGTCGACGCTCATGTGAACCGCCCTGCCAGCGCCGGGTGCTCGGCCAGGTAGCCGTCCAGGATCCGCTCGGCCACCTCGACCGAGGGCACGAGGGGATGCAGCGCCAGCGATCGCAGGGCCTCGCGGCGCGAGCCGCTGAGGGCGGCATCGATCGCGGCCCGCTCGGAGGCGCGCACCTGCAGGATCAGGCCCTTGGCTTCCATCGGGACGTCGCCGACCGCGACCGGAACGACGCCGCCCGGCCCAACCAGGCACGGCACCTCCACCACCGCCTGTTCGTCCAGGAACGGCATGCTGGAGCGGTTGGCCGTGTTCAGGATCATCACCCGCGGCCGCGCGTTGACCATGGCATCCACGATCTGCAGGGCGACGCCGCCGTAGCCACCG
>DATNEO010000038.1:0-14099 GCA_035553035.1 Gaiellales bacterium
GGCCGCGCCCAGCGAGCCCTGGGCCGAAGTCGCCTCCGACGTGCCGCCGGCCATCGTCGAGCTGCGCGACCTGATCTACCAGGTGCGCGCCGCGACCCGCCAGGTCGTGCACGCGGGATCCGAGCAGCAGCTGACCGCTGCCGCCGAGCTCCTGCGCGAGACGCGAAGGCGGCTGTACAAGCTGCTGGCCGAGGACGAGTCGCCCTCCCAGGGCGAGTAGCCCACAGAGGGGCCCGGCGCACCGCCGGGCCTCTCCCGATCCGTCGCACAGCGCCCGCCCTATGCTGTGCTCCATGAACCTGCAGACCAAGGAAGCGCTCGAAGAGCTGCTCGACGTCCACCAGCAGCTGCTCCAGCTCAGCGCCCGCAGCGGCATGACGCCCCAGGAGGAGCTGAAGGCGCTGGCCGTGCGAGTGGCGCAGGTCGGGGCCGCGATCGAGGCCAGCGTCGGCCCCTTGGAAGCGACCGACCCGCCGCGGTAGCCGCGATGAGCCACGACCACAGCTATCGCACCACGGTCACCTGGGCCGGCTCGACCGGCGCCGGGTACGAGCACTACGACCGTCGCCACGAGATCGCGCTGCCACCCTCGGCCGAGCCGCTGACCGTCTCCGCCGACCCCGCATTCCGTGGCGACCCGGCGCTGACCAACCCCGAGCAGATGCTGCTGGCCGCTGCCAGCTCCTGCCAGCTGCTGTCGTTCCTGGCGGTGGCGGCGCGGGCGCGGATGGACGTCTTGTCGTACTCCGACCAGGCCGAGGCGGTGATGCCCGAGGGCGACCTGCCGGTGCGCATCACCCGCATCACGCTGCGCCCGCACATCGTGGTGGCCGAGGGCACCGACATCGCGAAGGTCACGCGCCTGGTCGACCTGGCTCACCGCGAGTGCTACATCGCGAACACCGTCAGCAGCGAGATGCTGCTGGAGCCGGTGATCGAGAGCGCGTAGCGACTGAGGAGCGGTCCTAGGCGGGCTCGGCCAGCGGCAGCGGCAGCGTGGCCAGCGGGCCTAGCGCCGCGCCGGTGAACAGCGGCAGCGCCGCCTCGCGGCCGATCCGCGCGGCCACGGCCGCAAACGCCTCGTCCAGCCAGGGCGGCCGGTTGGCGCGATGCCCGTCGGAGGCGATGATGTCGGCGCGACCGGTCTCGACCAGCGTCCAGCCGGCGTCCTGCACGTCGCGGCCGTGGCGGCCCAGCAGACTGGACGCGTTCACCTGTGCCAGCCAACCGCGCCCGCGCAGCTCAGTGACCTGCTCGAGGTCGCCGTAGACCAGGTCGCAGCGCTCGGGGTGGCCCATGATCGGCACCAGCCCGGCGGCCGCGATGTGCTCGCCGCAAGCCATGAAGGTATCGAGGTTTCCGGGGCCGGTGTGCGGCAGCGGCAGCTCCAGCAGGCAGGCGTCGAGTCCCTCCATCGACAGCATGCGCGGATCGGCGCCCAGCAGCCACCGCTCCGGGCTGATCTCCCATCCCACCCGGAACTCGACGCGCCCTTCGAGCCGCGCCCGGATCTGCTCCCGCGCCGCGGTCACGCGCCGGCGCCGCTCGTCGGTGAGCGGATGGCGTTCCATCGCGTGTGGCGTGGCGTACTGCACGGCCGTGCCGCGCAACCCCGCTTCCAGCACCAGCTCGACCGCCTCGTCCACCGACCGCACGCCGTCGTCGCCTGACGGAACCATGTGGCTGTGGATGTCGACGAAGCCACGCATCACCCTCAGGGTAGGCGCTACGCGGACGGCGCCGTGCCGGTCAAAAACGTCCCGCATGCGCTGGGCATTGCCCGCGTGGACATCACGGCCGATGCCTGGTTGTCTAGTGTAGACTGTCGACCGTCATGACCGGCTCCGACCCCACGAGTGGCCGCAGCTACGACGCGATCGTCGTCGGGGCGGGCCACAACGGGCTGGCCGCCGCCTTCTACCTGGCCCGCGCAGGGCTGTCGACAGTGGCGCTGGAACGCCGGTCGTTCGTGGGCGGCTGCTGCGTCACCGAGGAGTTCGCCCCGGGCTACCGGGCCTCCACCGGCGCCTACGTGCTGAGCATGCTGCGCGAGGCGATCTGGCGGGACATGCGGCTGGCACAGCGCGGCTTGACGGTCTCGCCGGCCGGACCGACGCTGAACCTGTTTCCCGACGGCGGCCGATTCCTGCTCTCCGAGGACCTGGACGAGACCGAGCGCGAGGTGGCCCGGTTCTCGAAGAAGGACGCGCGCCGGTTCCGGGACTTCGAGCAGCACCTGGCAGACATGGCGGCCATCATCATGCCCATGTTCGACTGGACGCCGCCGACCGGCAGCGGCGGCATCGGCGAGCTGCCGACCGCGATGAAGATGGGCCGTAAGGCCCTGGGCGGGCGACGCGGCCTGCTCGACCTGATGTTCCTGTTTTCCACGTCGGCAACGCAGTACCTTGACGGCTGGTTCGAGTCTGACCATCTGAAGGCGACGATGGGCTGGCACGCGATCAACGACAGCGTGTCGGGCCCCTCCACCCCCGGCACCGCCTACGTGCTGCTGCACGACCACGCCGGCGAGGCGACCGACGGCGTGCGCTCGTGGGGGTTCGTGCAGGGCGGCATGGGCGAGGTCACCCGCCACATGTCCGACGCCGCCCGCGAGGCCGGCGCCGAGGTGCGTACCGACGCCGAGGTCGACCAGGTGCTGACCGCCGGCGGCCGCGTGGCCGGCGTGCGGCTGGCGAACGGCGAGGAACTGACCGCGCCCGTGGTGCTTTCGAACGCCGATCCCAAGCGCACCTTCCGCCAGCTGGTAGCGGATGAGGACGTGCCCGAGCACTACCGCGCCGCGATCGAGGCCTACCGCTGCATCGGCACCAGCATCAAGATCAACCTGGCCGTGTCCGAGCTGCCCGAGGCCACCGGCGCCGACCCCGATACGGGCTACCAGCGCGGCATTATGGAGGTGTCCTCGACGCTGGCCGACATGGACCGGGCGCAGGCGCTGGCGATGCAGGGGATCCCCGCCGAGGGCGCCCACGTCGAGATGTGCATCCCCACGGTGCACGATCCCACGCTGGCGCCGGACGGCCGCCACATCGTCACCATCGACGTCAACTCGCAGCCCTACAACCTGGCCGAGGGCCAGGGCAACTGGGACGACATCCGCGAGCGCGTCGCCGACCGCGCCATCGAGCACCTGGGCAACTACTTCCCCAACCTGCCCGGCTCGATCCTGCACCGCCAGGTGCTGTCGCCGCTCGACCTCGAGCGGCTACTGGGCATCACCGGCGGCCACGCGCTGCACGGCGACATGGGCAGCGACCAGCTGTTTTCGATGCGCCCGGTGCCGGGCCACGGCGATTACCGGACGCCGGTGCGGGGCCTGTACCTGTGCGGCGCCGGCACGCATCCCGGCGGCGGTGTCACCGGCGCCAACGGCCGCAACTGCGCGCACGAGGTGCTGCGCGACGTCAAGCGCGACCAGCGCTCGGCGGGCGTGCGCCGGCTACGCGGTCAGGTGTCCAGCCGGTTCAGCCGGCTCAGGTAGTACGCGACCGCGGCCAGCACGCCCGAGGCCGCGAGCAGTAGCGCGCTCAGCGCGGCCCCCTGGCCGAGGTCGCCGGTCTCGGTGATCAGCTCGGCGTTCAGCTGGCCGAGCATGTAGGAGCCGGTGCCACCGACCAGCGTGGGCGTCGCGAACTCCGTGTAGAGCGGGATGTAGACGAGGATGATCGCGATGAAGATGCCGGGCGCGGACAGCGGCAGGATGATCTTCCAGGCCCGCCGCAGCCAGCCTGCGCCGAGGTCGGTGGCGGCCTCGATCAGGGAGTGGTCGATCGCCTTCATCGACGCGTAGATCGGGATCACGGTGTAGGTGATGTAGCTGGTCGACAGCACCACCACCACCGCGAAGTTGTCGAACAGCAGCCAGCTGATTGGATGGTTCGGATCGACCAGGCCGACGGCCTCCAGCGCCTTGTTGATGATGCCCTCCCGGCCCAGCACCACCCGGTAGGCGTAGATGCGCACGATCGGGTTGAGCTCGTCGGCCAGCACCAGCAGCAGGATCAGCGGCAGCTCCCAGCGGCCGGCTTTGAACGCGAGCACGTAGGCCAGCGGCAGTCCAAACGCCAGCTGCACCAACATGGTGGCGGTGGCGATCTCGGCGGTGGTGACGGCGATGTGCCGGTAGCTTTGGGTCTGGAAAATGGTGCGGAAGTTGTCCAGCGTCCAGCCGCCCACCTGGAGCAGCGAGTTGTGCTGGAAGCCGATCAGAAACAGGGTCAGCAGCGGCGCCACGAACAGCACGCCCAGGATCACCAGCGGCGCCGACAGCAGCCACCACGGCGTCATCCCGCGCTGCATCCGCTTCCATCGCTGCTTGGAGGGCTGGGCGGCGGCCGTCATGGCAGCGCATCGACCACCGACGAGCCGTCCTCGTCGTCGTGCCCGCGCAGCAGCCGCCAGGCCACCACCACCATCAGCACCTGCACGAACGAGATCAGCGTCGAGCTGGCGTTGATGATCGGCAGGTTCGGCGCCCGCCGCAGCTCCGAGTAGACCCAGACCGGGAACGTCTGGTCATAGCCGCCCACGAAGAAGTCGATCTCGAAGTTGTTGAACGACCACGAGAAGGCGAAGATCGCGGCGGCGCCCAGCGCCGGCGTCAGCTGCGGCAGGATGATGTGGCGCAGCACCTGCAGGCGCGAGGCGCCCAGGTCGATCGCCGCCTCCTCCTGGACGCCCTCGAAGCGGGCCAGGCGCGCGGCCACCACCGCGGTCACCAGCGGGAACGTGCACGCGACCTGCACGGCGGTCACGGAGTGCAGCGAAAGCGGGAACAGGCCGGGCACGTTGTAGTGGAAGAAGAAGATGGCCGCGCCGACGCCGATCATCAGCCACGGCACCACCAGCGGCGCGCCCACCAGCCCGGCCACCGCCGCCCGCCCGTGGAACCGGAAGCGGGTGATCGCGAAGGCGGCCATCGTGCCGGCCACCATGCTGATCACGGTCACGATGGCGGCCACCACCACGGAGTTCAGCACCGCCGCGCGCAGGTTGGTGTTGGCCCACATCTCGCGGTACCACTGCGTGGTGAACCCCTGCCAGTCGAGCGCGATAATCGTGGCCTTGTCGAACGAGAGCACGGCCAGCAGCACGATCGGGCCGAACAGCACCAGCATCACGAACGCCACCAGCGCCACGCTGGCGATGCTGGGCAGCATCCGCTGCAGCCGCACCCGGGCCGGCATCGTCGCCGCCTGCGGCGACGCGCGCGGGTGGTCGGCCAGCGTCAGCCGCTCTTGACGTCCTGCCACACCTGCACCCACTCGGCGTAGTTGCTCGGCTCGGAGGCGGGGATCGGATGCGACAGCTTCTGGTTGTTGCCCGACAGCACCAGGATCTTGTGCGGCAGCTGGGCCCTGGCCTTGAGGTTCGCGATCCGGTAGTGCCAGGTGTTGGCCTCGTAGGTCTCGGCCACCACGCTCGCGTACCAGTTGATCATCGCGTAGGCGGCGCTGAGGTTGTGGGCGTGGGCGCTGATTCCGTAGCCGCACGTCCACTCCAGCTGGCCCTCCTTGGGTAGCACGAAGTTGTTGGGGACGCCGTTCTTGGTGACCGTGAAGGCGTTGTCGCGGTAGCCCGAGCTGATCCAGATCTCACCGGTCTTGTACAGCTGCTCCTCGTCGGTGTCGCTCTCCCACCAGGTGCGGAACTGGCTCTTGTGGGCGATCAGGAAGTTCTTCACCTGCTCCAGCTGGGCCGAGTCCATGTGCAGCGGGTCGGTGATCCCGATCGCCAGGGCGCCGATGTCGATGGCGGTGACCGGATTGTCCTCGATCGACGCCTCGCCTTTGTAGCGGGGGTCGAACAGGTCCTTCCAGGAGGTGGGCGCGGGGCTGACGTGCGCCGGGTCGTACTGGATGCCGCCGTCGCCCGCGTCCACGGGCACGACGTAGACCTTGCCGTCCGACATCACGCCCGGCAGCTTCTTCAGCTCGGGGTCGATGTACTTCCAGTTCGGGATCTTGGAGACGTCCAGCGGCTGGAACACGCCCAGCCGCACCTCCTCGGCGGCGTTCTCGTCGACGCAGGTATTGATCACGTCGGGCGACACCGAGCCGGTGCGCAGCTTGGTGAGGGCGCTGGTGCTGCTCGAGAAGGCCTGCGTCTGCAGATCGACCTTCGGGTACTGGGCCTTGAAGCTCTTCACGTAGCCCGGGGTGAAGCCGTCCTCGTACGCGTAGACCTTCAGCTGGCCGGAGATCTGGGCGGGGGCGGTGGCGACGCTCTGCGACGAGCTGGAACCGCTGCCGCAGCCGGCGGCGGCCAGCATCAGGCAGGAGCCGGCGGCCAGCAGCGCTGCACGAGACCGCGCCCTCATCCGCGCGCCCGCCGCGTCTCGTTCTGCCAGCGGTCGAGGATCTGCGGCTCCTGGGGCGGCCGGTTGGAAACCTCGTCAACGGCATCGCGCACCTGGTCGCACGACCACCGGAACAGCTCAGGCGGCATGTTCAGGGCCGGCTGCATCCGATACACCCACTTGCCCCACTGGGTGATCCCCAGCACGCCGCGTCGCATCAGCTCGTGGTGCACCTCGCGGTGGAAAGCCGGCGCCGGCGCGATCGTGTCGCGGTCGGTCACGAACTCGATGCCGATGAAGGCACCCGCGATCCGCACGTCTCCAACCTGCTCGTACTGGTCGACCATCGGGGCCAGCACCTCCTCGGCGATCGCCGCCAGCTGGGCGACGTTGTCCAGCGCATTCTCTCGCAGGATCGCGTCGATGCCGGCAAGCGCGCCGGCGCAGGCGGGCGGCACCCAGGCGAAGGTGCCGCCGGAGTGCACGTCGGAGTCGGCCAGCGCCTGCTCGGTGCCGAGCACGCCGGCCAGCGGCTGGCCGCCGGCGGCCATGCCCTTGCCCAGCAGCAGCAGGTCGGGGCGCAGATCCCAGCGTTCGGCTGCGAACATCGTGCCGCAGCGGCCCATGCAGGTCTGCACCTCGTCCAGGATCATCATCCAGCCGAACCGCTCGCAGAGCCCGGTCAGCCGGCGCCAGAACTGGTCGGAGGGGATCAGGATGCCGCCCTCGCCTGCGATCGGCTCGATCAGCACGCCCGCGATCTGCTCGGGCTCGACCTGGTGCACGAGCAGCCAGTCCTCGATGAAGTCGATGTACATGCCGTCGTCGTACGGCCCCGGCCCCTTGTGGAAGGGCGCGCGGAAGGCGTTCGGGTAGGGGGCGAACACGAACCCAGGCACGTACTGGGCGCTGCCCGTTGTCACCTCGGACAGGTCGGTGCCGAGCGCGGCCGTGAGCAGCGTGGCCTCGCCGTGGTACTGGCCCAGGAAGGACAGGATCATCGGACGCCCAGTGGCGGCGCGCGCGAACTTGAGCCCCGACTCGACGGCCAGCGTGCCGCTGACGCTGGGCGCGACACGGGTCAAGCCGGGCGGTGCGATCTCGACCAGCCGCTTGGCCAGCGAGATCACCGGCTCGGACGTGACGTAGTCGGTGATCTCCATGCCGTAACGGGCCTGGGCCTCGGTCACGGCCGCCTCGACGGCGGCGGGATGAGCGCCGAGCGGCGTCGATCCCCAGCACGACTGGTGGTCGACCCAGGTGTTGCCGTCGACGTCGGTCAGGATCCAGTCCGCCTTGGAGGCCAGCACCAGCGGCATCTCGTCGTACTCGCGCATCGGCCCGTACACGACCTGCGACTGCTGCTCCAGGAGCTCCCTGCTGCGGGGGCCGGGGAGCGCTGTCTGCACGGACGGAACGACGTAGTCGACGCGGCTCGCCATGGGTGTGGGCCCTTCCTCCCGGTCGCCGGTGAGTCCTCGGCCGAGCAAGCGGCCTGTTGACAGTCGACAGTCTTGCACCTCGGTGACCGAGTGTCAAGGTACACTCCCGGCATGCGCCCACTGCGCGCCCGAAAGCCTCTGGCCGAGGAGGCTGCCGACCAGATTCGCGAGGAGATCCTGGCCGGCCGGCTGGGTCAGGGCGAGCGGCTGGTCGAGGTGCGCATCGCCGACGCCCTCAACATCAGCCGCGGCCCGGTGCGCGAGGCGTTCAAGCTGCTGCGCGCGGAGGGGCTGCTGAACGAGGAGCAGAACCGCGGCACGTACGTGGTGCAGCTATCGAGCGACGACGTGCGCGAGATCTACGACCTGCGCGCCGCGATCGAGTCGCGGGCGGCCAAGCTGCTGGCGCGACGCGGCCGCCCGGCCGACCTGGAGGCGATCCGCCAGGCGCTGTCAGAGCTGGAAGACGCGGCCGACCGGCGCGACATCGCGGCCGTGTCACGCACCGACCTGGCCTTCCATGAGACCGTCTGCCGGCTGACCGGAAACCGGCGCCTGCACGAGGTGTTCATGCGGCACGTGCCGGTCGTGCGCACCATGATCAGGCTGGACGAGCACCTCTACGCCTCGCCCGAGGAGATCGCGGGCGAGCACCGGCCGATGGTGGAGGCGATCGAGGCTCGCGATCCCGAGCTGGCGGCCGCCCGCTTCGAATCGCACGTGGAGCTGGCCTTCGGGCGCGTGTCGGAGTACATCGAGCACCTGCCCGGGGTGCGCGCCGGCGACGGCACGGTCTGAGAGCGTTGTAGACGTAGACTGTTGACAGTTGCCAATCTGACCGTCTAGCATGGCCGCGGGAGCGGGCGCCCCGGTCGCGCCCGCGTGATTCGAATCCGACGCCTAGGAGGGCCGCATGCCGGACCTGTCGATCTCGAGCATCACGGCGCGGGAGGTACTCGACTGTCGTGGACTGCCGACCGTACAGGTCGATGTCATCGCCGGCGGCGTGCTGGGACGCGCCGACGTGCCGTCCGGGCGCTCGACCGGGTCGCACGAGGCGCACGAGCTGCGCGACGGCGGCGCTCGCTTCGGTGGCTTCGGCGTCCGCACCGCGGTCGCCAACGTGAACGATCGCGTCGCACCCCACCTGATCGGCCACGACGTCGCCCACCAGCGCGCGCTGGACGCCGCGCTGATCGAGCTCGACGGCACCGAGGACAAGTCGGCGCTCGGCGCCAACGCCATCCTGGGCGTGTCGCTGGCCGCCGCCCGCGCCGCCGCGGCCGCGCACGAGCTGCCGCTCTACCGCTACCTGAACGCCAACGCGCACGTGCTGCCGGTGCCGCAGGTGAACCTGATCAACGGCGGACGCCACGCGTCGAACGACCTCGACTTCCAGGAGTTCATCATCATTCCCTCCGGCGCCGAGAGCATGCTGCACGCGCTCCAGATCGCCACCGAGGTGAACCTGCAGCTGGGCGAGATCCTGCTCGACAAGTTCGGCAAGGCTGCGCTCAACACCGGCGATGAGGGCGGCTACGCACCGCCCCTCTCCGACCCCGAGCAGGCGCTCGGCTACCTGCACGAGGCGGTCGGCCGGGCCGGCTACGACGACCTCGTCAGCTACGGCCTGGACTGCGCCGCCACCCATTACTACGACGCGGCCACCGAGACCTACCTGCTGGCCGGACAGCGCCACGACCGGGCCGGGATGATCGAGCTCTACCAGCGGCTGATCGCGCGGTTCGGCATCGTCACCATCGAGGATCCCCTCCACGAGGACGACTTCGAGGGCTTCGCGGAGCTGACCGAGGCCAGCGGCATCCAGATCGTCGGGGACGACCTGTTCGTGACCAACCCGGCGCGGCTCGCGCGCGGCATCGAGGCCGGCGCCGCCAACTCGCTGCTCTGGAAGGTGAACCAGATCGGCACGCTCAGCGAGGCGCTTGACGCGGCCGACCAGGCCTACCGCCACGGCTACACCGTTGTCGTGTCCGAGCGCTCCGGCGAGACCGAGGACGCGATCATCGCGGACCTGTCGGTGGCGCTGAACGCGGGACAGATCAAGACCGGTGCGCCGGTGCGGGGCGAGCGCACCGCCAAGTACAACGCGCTGCTGCTGATCGCCGAGGAGCTGGGCACCGCCGGCGTCTACCCGACGCGGACGGGGTCGCCCACCGTGCCGGTGGGATGAGCACCACCGGCTCGGGCATCCCCGCCAACCGCGAGGCGCTGGTCGCCGGCGGGCCGGCGCCGCTGCGCGAGCTGGTGCTCGACATCGTCGAGGCCGGCGTGCGGGCGGCCGACCCGGAGGCGGCGGTGCGCGTGGCGGTGACGCTCGGCGAGGGCGGCGCCGTGATCGTAGACGGGGTCTCGCACATGCCGGGTCCGGGCGGCAGGGTGCTGGTGCTGGGCGCGGGCAAGGCCAGCGCGCGGATCGCCACCACCCTCGAGCAGCTGCTGGGCGACGTGATCGCCGGCGGCGTGGTGGTAGCGCCCGACGGGCACGCCGCATCGCTCGACCGGATCGAGCTGCTGTCGGCCGGGCATCCGCTGCCGACCGAGGCCAGCTGCCGCGCGGCGCAGCGGCTGATGCAGGTGGCGAAGACCGCCGGGCCCGAGGACGTGGTGCTGGCGTGTTTCACGGGCGGCAGCTCGGCGCTGGCCTGCCTGCCCGCGGACGGTGTCAGCTTCGAGGAGAAGCGCGAGCTGCACCGGCTGCTGCTGGGATCGGGCGCCGCCATCCGCGAGATCAACGCGGTGCGAAAGCACGTGTCGGGGCTGAAGGGCGGCCGGCTCGCCGCCGCCATGGGCGGTGCCCGTGTCGTCAACCTGACGGTGTCCGACGTCGTCGGCGACCCCCTGGACGCGATCACCGACCCCACGGTCACCGACACCACCACCGGCGAGCAGGCGATCGCGGTGCTGCACGCGTACGATCTCTGGGATGCCGTCGCGCCCTCGATCCGGCGGCACCTGACAGCGACCGTGAACGACGCCGCCCCGCAGCTCGACGACCTGTCGATTCAGAGCCTGGTGCTGGTCACCGGCGCCGACGTGGCCAATGCGATGGTGCGCAGGTCGACCGAGCTGGGCGTGACCGCCCACGTCGTGTCCACCACGCTGGAGGGCGAGAGTCGCGAGATCGGCACGGCGCTGGCCGCCATCGCCGTCGAGATCCACGACCACGGCCGCCCGTTCGCCCGGCCCTGCGTGCTGGTCGGCGCCGGCGGCGAGACGACGGTGACGTTGACCCAGTCCGAGGAGTTCGGCCTGGGCGGGCCGAACCAGGCGGCGGCGCTCGCAGCGGCGCTGCGGATCGGAGCCGGCCGCTCGATCACCGCCGCATTCCTGGACACCGACGGGATGGACGGCGGCACCGAGGTGGCCGGTGCGCTGGTGGACGGCTCCACGCTGGAGCGGGCCGTCGCGCTCAAGATCGACCTGCGCACGGCGCTCCTGCGGCACCGCTCCAGCGAGGTGCTGACCAAGCTCGGCGACACGATCGTGACCGGCCAGACCGGCAGCAACGTGAACGACCTGTTCGCGATCGCGGTGGGGCCGGCATGAACGACCGCAGCCACGGCCAGATCGTGCTGGAGGACGTCAGCAAGCGGTTCGGGGCGGTGGTCGCCGTGGACGCGGTCAACCTCACCATCCCGGGCGGCGAGTTCTTCTCGATGCTGGGGCCGAGCGGCTGCGGCAAGACCACCACGCTGCGCATGATCGGCGGCTTCGAGGAGCCCACCAGCGGTCGCATCCTGCTGCAGGGCGAGGACGTGACCTGGGTCCCGCCCGCCAAGCGGAACGTGAACATGGTGTTCCAGGCCTACGGACTGTTCCCGCACATGACCGTGGCCGAGAACGTGGCGTTCGGGCTTCGCATCAAGCGTGTCGGACGCGCCGAGACGACCGCCCGCGTGGCCGACGCCCTGCGTATCGTGCGGCTCGAGGGCCTGAACGAGCGCCGGCCCCGCCAGCTCTCCGGCGGCCAGCAGCAGCGCGTCGCACTGGCGCGGGCGCTGGTCAACCGCCCCGCCGCCCTGCTCCTCGACGAGCCGCTGGGCGCCCTCGACCTGAAGCTGCGCCGGCAGATGCAGCTGGAGCTGAAGTCGATCGCGGCGCAGACCGCAACCACCTTCGTTTACGTCACGCACGACCAGGAGGAGGCGCTGACGATGTCCGACCGGATCGCCGTCATGAACGAGGGCGTGGTCGAGCAGGTGGCGGAGCCGCGCGAGCTGTACGAGCATCCCGGGACGGCGTTCGTGGCCGGGTTCATCGGCATCTCGAACCTGCTTGCGCTGCGGGTCGACGAGCGTCGCGCGGGCATGCTGGAGATGCGGCTGGGCGAGGGCCAGCGGCTGCTCGCGCCCGACCCGGGTGGCGCCGGGGATGCCTTCCAGATCACCGTCCGGCCGGAGAAGGTGAAGCTGTCAAACGGCTCGGTGCCGGACGGGTGCTCGCTGATCGCGGGCACCGTCTCCGAGGTCGTCTACCTCGGCTCCATGACGCAGCTGATCGTGCGGCTGGCGACCGGCGAGCTGCTGACGGTGCACCAGCTGAACGACGAGTCCGGCCACGCCGAGGCCGGCGTCGGCGACCAGGTGCGGCTGCAGTGGCGGGTCGATCACAGCTACGTGATCGGATCCGGGGCACCCCGTGACACGGAGCCGGAGGCATGACGCCGACGGCCGCGCAGGGCGGCGAGCTCTCGCTCGACATCGACGCGGTGCCGAGCATGCGGACGCCGCCGCCGGGGCCGCGCAGCCGCGAGCTGCTGGAGCGGATGCGGACGTCGTTCTACCCGGGCCTGACCGCCGGGCTGGCGCCGTTCGTAGTCGCCCGCAAGCGCGGCTGGGCGGTGGAGGACGTCGATGGCAACGTCTACCTGGACCTGATCTCGGGGTCGGCGTCGGTGCCGCTCGGCGCCGGCCGGGACGACCTGATCGAGCCCGCCGTCGAGATGCTGCGACGCTACGGCAACGAGGACAGCCACGGGCTGGCCTCCGAGCTGATGGCGCCGCTGGCCGAGCGGCTGCTGGCGATCGCGCCGCGCAGCCTGACGCGGGTCGATATCGCCCTGAACGGCACGGAGGCGATCGAGATCGCGCTGAAGCTGATGCGGCGCGCCACCGGGCGGCAGCTGGTGATCGCGTTCTTCGGCTCCTACCACGGCGAGTCGACCATCACCGCCACCCTGGGCGCCGAGCGCCAGGACATCTCCAGCGGCCTGCGGCAGCTCAGCCCCGGGTTCGTGCACGTCCCCTACCCCAACCCCTACCGCTCACCGTTCGGCGACCCGCGGCCGGGAGGATGCGGCGACGCCACCATCGACTACCTGCGCGACCATGTGCTATTCCACGCCGTCGATCCGCGCGACGTGGCCGGCGTGGTGATCGAGCCGATCATCGGGTCGGGCGGCGTGCAGATCCCTCCGGATGGCTTCTGGCCGGCGCTGGTGGAGCTGTGCCGGGAGCACGGCTGGCTGCTCTGCGCAGACGAGGTCAAGTCCGGCATGGGCCGCACCGGCACCATGTTCGCGGTGGAGCACTGGGGCGTCGAGCCCGACCTTATGTGCCTGGGCAAGGGCGTCGGCGGCGGCGTGATGCCGCTGGGCGCGGTGCTGGGCTCGGAGCGCGCGATGGGTGGCTATGACGACGTGCCCACCGGCAGCACCTGGGCGTGGCTGCCCGCGGCCTGCGCCGCGGCGCTGGCGACGCTCGACGTCTTCGAGCACGAGCCGGTGCTCGAGAACGTGCGTGCGCTGGACGCCCGCGCCCGCGAGACGCTGGGCCGGCTGGGGGAGCGGTACCCGGTGGTCGGCGACGTCCGCATCAAGGGCTGCTACATGGCGGTCGAGTTCGTCGCCGACCGCGAGACCAAGCAGCGCGCGCCGGAGCTGCAGGAGGCGGTCGCCGAGGAGTGCCTGCGACGCGGCCTGCTGGCCGACTCCAGCACCGCCACCTTCAACCTGCAGCCCTCGTTGGTGATGCCGGTGGCAGCGCTCGACCGCGCAGTCGCGATCCTGGAGCAGGCGATCGAGGCCGTGCTGGCTCGCGAACCGGCCCGGTAGAGTCCCGCGCATGCGGCTGTGCCTGATGATCGAGGGCCAGGAGGACGTGACCTGGCCCGACTGGGTGGCGCTTGCGGAGACCTGCGAGTCGGTCGGCATCGAGACGCTGTTCCGGTCGGACCACTACCTCTCCGGCGACGGCCAGATCGGGCGCGGCTCGCACGACGCCTGGACGACGCTGGCCGCGATCGCCGCGCGCACCAGCCGGCTGCGGCTGGGCACGATGGTCTCGCCGGTCACGTTCCGCCACCCCTCGCTG
>DATNEO010000039.1:0-5182 GCA_035553035.1 Gaiellales bacterium
AGGATCAACGAGAAGTCGCGACGCCAGGCGAAGCTGGGCTCGACCAGCCCACGATCCATCTCGGCGATGGCCGCGTCGAGGGCGGCTCGGCGCGCTGTGCCGGGGGCGAGCGCCGAATCGGCATTCTCACCCTCATGCAAGAGCGGTTCTCCGCACCACGCAGATACGCGTCGCGCGGCCGCTTCCAGATCAGCCGTGATCCCCAAAGTCATGCAGTTGGAGCCATCCGGGTAAAACGGGCGCCATGGCAGGCGGCTCCGGAAGGCGCATTCAGTGTAGCAGCGCGGATGCCACGAGGGCGGCCAGGTCCGCGTGCAGTGCCGGCCCGGCCGCCAGCGCCCCGTCCCCGCTGTCCCCCACCGGCGTCAGCGGGCTGACGACGCCGCCCGCCTCGGACACCAGCAACACGCCTGCAGCGCGGTCCCAGCGACGCGTGCCACGCTCGTAGTACCCGTCCAGTCGGCCGCAGGCCACCCAGGCCAGATCGATCGCCGCCGACCCGGCGCGGCGGACGTCGCGCACCCGCGGCAGGATGTCGTTGAGGGCGCGCGCCTGACCGGCGCGCACCTCTGCGGAGTACGAGAAGCCGGTGCCGATCAGGCTGCGCGAGAGGTCGCCGCACGTAGAGACCGCGATCGGCGCCCCGTTGCAGAAGGCGCCGCCCCCGCGCACCGCGGTGAAGGTCTCGCCCAAGCAGGGGTGGTGCACGACGCCGGCGACGCCGCCCTCGGCATCCTCGCAGGCAACCGACACCGCCCACACCGGCTGGCGGTAGAGGTAGTTGGTGGTGCCGTCCAGCGGGTCGACCACCCACAGCAGGTCACCGGCGCCGGCGGCCCGCCCGCCCTCCTCCCCCAGCACGGCGTCGCCGGGGCGCCGCTCGCCGATCAACGAACGGATCAGCGCCTCTGCGTCGCGGTCGGCGTCGGAGACCATGTCGGTGCTGCTGCTCTTGCGCTCGACGCCCGTGGCGGGCCGCCGAAACCGCTCCAGCAGCAGGTCGCCGGCGGCCACGGCTGCGGCCACGGCAACCTCGAGCAGTGTCTGAGGATCACGTGCAGCGGGCATCGCGGCAGTCTATGCCGTGGTCGCAGGTTACGAAGACCAGGAACAGATTCGGTGAAATTCCTGCAATTCGCTGGATTTTTGGCCCGCGGAGGTGCATGCTTCCTGCATGCGGGGCATGATCCATCGACTGCTCGACCGCCGGCGCGAGCGACGGCTGGCGCTGGAGCTCGAGCATCGCTTCAGGGCTCAGCTGAATGCCCGCGCGGAGGCGGCGGCGCGGATGGCCGACGACCTGCAGCTGGACTAGATGATTGCATGGCACGGCTCAACTACTCGCGTCTGAGTGACCGGTTACTGGCGGGCGCGATGCCCCATTCGGCCGAGCACGTGGCCGCGCTGCACGACGAGGGAGTGCAGGTCGTGATCAACCTGTGCGAGGAGCGCGAGTACTGGGTGGGCGAGCGGGAGGCCGTGCTGAGCGCCTACCGCAAGGCCCGCATCCGTGAGCTGCACCTGCCGGTGAAGGACGGCGCCACCATCCCGCCCGGGGTGATCGATGCCGCGGTCGATAGCGGAGCAGCGAGCGTCGTGTACGTTCATTGCAGGGGTGGCCGTGAGCGATCCGCAACGGTCGCTACAGCGCTCTTGGCGCGAGAGCAACAGTTGTCGATCGACCAGGCGATGGCGCTGGCGAGGGCGGGAAGGCCGGCCTTCTGCCCGCTGCCATGGCAGATGGCGGGACTCCAGGCCTGGGCGGCGAACATCACCTGACCTGGCCGGTGCCATGCCGTCTTGGCGCGCTGGTATCGTCCTTGCGAGCCGTGCGCGGTTTCCAATAGGTGACGCATTACCTCTTGCGTTCCCGGCGGAATGTTCGTATTCTCAAGGCGCACGGGGTATCTGTGTAAAGGCTTCATCGGGTAGACGAGGAGAGGTGGTTCCAATGACAAAGGCTCTCAGGGGCGTGCTCGTCCTGCTGAGCTCGGCCGCGATCCTGGCCGTTTCGGCCGCAACCGCGTTTGCCGGTGATGGCTACGCCAGCGGCGGCGTTGCCGGCGATTCGACCGGCGGCGGTGGCGGAACGCTTCCGTTCACGGGCGCTGAGCTTGCCCTGTATGTCGTGATCGGCCTGGCCATCGTGGCCAGCGGTCTGGCCCTGCGCGCGTACTCCGCGCGTCGCGTCAGCTAGCCGCACACGACGCATAGCGGTTTCGAGAGGGCGCCTTCGGGCGCCTTCTCTGTTTTAACGGGCCCTCGCTGAACCTCGGTTCTGGCGCGCGTCAAATACTGCCCTAACGGCGCTCCCAGAAGATGGACTCTCGCCGAGGCCGCGAGGTTGGCCGGCGGCGATCTGAGGTAAACCGTCTCCAGGTTGAGGTATTCGCGCTCAAGCTGATCGTCTGCGCGAACGATGAAGAACTAGATGACTCCGTCGGAACTGACAGCGCTCCTGGCCCGCGCAAACGACCGCCTCCGGTCGGCGCTGACGGGGGCCTCGTCACTGGTCATCCTGGCGCTGCTGGCGCTGGTCGGAAGCTACGGCGCGCACAAGATCCAGCCCGGCATGGCGAAGACCGTTGCCGTGCTGGCCGTGCTCGGCGTGGGGCTGCTTATCCTGGCCTACCGGTTCTTCCGGTGGCAGCGTGACGAGCTCTACGACGACGTCGTGCTGCACGGGTTCCGGCACGTGCATCCGCAGGCGGTCGCGCGGCGCGCCGCCGAGCTCGTGTCGCGCCGGCAGCGGCGCCAGATCGCGGACACCCTCGATCGCTTCGTGGAGGCCGCGGTCGAAAACCACCCCACCCCGGTGCCCGTGCATCGCGGGGCGCTGATCGAGCTGCGGCCGCAGGTGACCGAGCTGTCCACGATTCTGCGCACGCCGGAGGTCGAGCTGGAGCCGGCCGGGATGGTGCTGCTGGGCCGCTTCATCAGCGACGGCGCCACCAGCCCGCTGTTCAAGCTGAACGCCCACCCGACCGAGGTCGAGCGCGAGCTGGCGCGGATCTCGCACGTGCTCAGCCGCGAGCGCAAAGCGGCGTAGTCCGGCCCGAGCCGGCTAGATGGAATCACCCATCTAAAGGTCCAGCAGCTGCGGCACGCCCCGGCGCTCCAGCCCGCGGCTGATGATCAGCCGTTGGATCTCCGAGGTGCCTTCCCAGATGCGGTCGACGCGCAGCTCCCGCCAGAGCCGCTCGGCCGGATTGCGACGCATGTAGCCGCGGCCGCCGAAGATCTGGACGACGCGGTCGGCCACGCGCCCGGCCGTCTCGGACGCGACCAGCTTCGCCATCGACGCCTTCGCGTGCACCAGCTTGGGGTCGGCGCCCGAGTCGTGCAGCTGCCCCACGTAGTAGGTCAGCAGCCGTGCCGCCGTCACCTCGGCGGCACTGTCGGCAAGCATGAACGAGATCGCCTGGTGGTCGAAGATGCGCCCGCCGAACTGCTCGCGCTCGAGCGCCCACTCGGTGCCCAGCTCGATCAGCCGGTCGCACGCGCCACAGCAGCGGGCGGCGATGTGCATGCGCTCCTCGATGAACCACTCACCGGTCAGGTCGAACCCCTGCCCAACCTCGCCCAGCACCGCGTCGACCGGCACCGGCGCGTCCGTGAAGGTGTACTCGGGGTGCCGGTAGGGGAAGTTGTGCGTGAAGTCGGGATCGTCCGTCATCTCCACCCCCGGAAGATCCTTGTCGACGATGAACAGCGTCGGCTGGCGCTCCAGCCCGTCCACCGCCCAGGCCAGCACCAGGAAGTAGCTGGCGATGTCGCCGTCGGTGACGAACCACTTCTTGCCCGACAGGCGGTACACGTCGCCGTTCCGCACCGCCTCTGCGCGGATGCCGCGCGCGTCGGAGCCGGCATGCTCCTCGGTGATCGCGTAGGCGTGGCGGTGGTCACCGCGCACGTCGGGCAGCAGGTATCGCTCGATCTGCTCCGGCGTGCCGTGGACGAGCACGTTGGAGGGGCTCCAGACCAGCACCCACAGGCAGTTCGTGAGCCGGCCCAGCTGCTCGTGCATCACGATCTGCTCGGTCAGGTTGAGGCCTGCGCCGCCGTAGCGGGTGGGGATGTTTGCGGCGTTCAGGCCCGAGGCCAGCACCGCACGCTTGACGTGTGCGTGGGCCTCTGCCGACAGCCGCCCGCCATTCTGCTCGGCCTCCAGCTCCAGCGGCCGCAGCACGTCGTCGACCAGCGACCGGGTGCGGGCCCGCAGCTGCTTCAACTCGGGGCTGAGCGTGAAATCCATTCAGGTCATCCTTTCCAGGCGGGGCGGAGTGCGGCGGACGCGCCGCCGAAGATCAGCGCGGCCGTGACGTCGGCCGGTGCGACGCCGGCCAGCAGCGGATGATCGAGGTCGATCTCGACCTCCCCGGGAGGATCGCCGAGGCCGATCGCACGTGCGCCGTTTCTCCCGCCGATCTCGAGCAGGTAGGGCGTGGGCCCGTCGTCTCCCGGCGGCACCAGGACGTTTCGCCGCTCCCCCAGGCGCCGCGCGCAGTGCTCGATCTCGCGCAGCTCGGCAAGCGGGTCGATGATGGTGTTCGAGTCGGTGCCGATGCAGATCGGCACGCCCTGCTGCATCAGCTCGAGCGCCGGCAGGAAGCCGTCGCCGAGGTTGGCCTCGGTGGTCGGACATGCGCACACGGTCGCACCGCTCGAGGCCAGCAGCTCCAGTTCTCGCGCGGACACGTGGGTGGCGTGGATCACCGTGGCGCGCGGTCCGAGCAGCCCGATCTCGGCCAGCAGCTCGATCGGCCGCAGCCCGTACTCCGCCAGGCTCTCGTCGATTTCGCGCCGCTGCTCGTTGGCGTGGATGTGGACGACCATGCCGCTGGACGCTGCATAGGCGGTGATCTCGTCCAGCCAGTCGCGCGGCACCGCCCGCACGCTGTGCGGAGCCAGCCCCACGCGCATCTCCGACGCCAGCGCGTCCACCCGTGCCAGGTAGGACGCCACGTCGGCATCGCAGAAGCGGCGCTGGCCGGGGGTCGGCGGCAACCCCCAGCCGGCCCGCACGTATGCGGTCATCAGCATCACGATCTCGATGCCGGCATCGGCGGCGGCCGCGGCGGTGGCCTTGGCCATCGCGTTGGGGTCGGGGTAGGGCTCGCCGCCGGGCTGGTGGTGTGGGTAGTGGAACTCGCCGACTGCGGTGTAGCCGGCCGCCACCATC
>DATNEO010000040.1:0-2902 GCA_035553035.1 Gaiellales bacterium
TGCCGCGGGTCGGACACCATATCGCTCACGCGAATGCCTCCTCGATCGCCTGCTGCAACGTGGCGGCGGTGCGCACGGTCACGCCCGCCAGGGGCACCGTACCAGCCGGGGCCAGCGCCTCGGTGGATCCCAGCTTGGCGGCCTCGGACAGACGCCGCTCGCTCTGCCCCACCGCCCGCACCGCACCGGTCAGCGCCAGCTCGCCGAAGCAGGCCAGCCCGGCCCTGGGCGCCACCCCCCGGTGCGCCGACACGACCGCGATCGCGACCGCCAGGTCGGCGGCCGGCTCGTCGATGCGGACTCCGCCGGCCACGTTCACGAAGATGTCGCTCGAGCCCAGCGCCACCCCGGCATGGCGGCCGAGCACGGCCACGATCATCGACAGACGGTTGCGGTCGATGCCGGTGGTGGCGCGACGCGGCATGGCCAGGTCGCTGGGCGCCACCAGCGCCTGCAGCTCGAGCAGGATCGGCCGGCTGCCCTCGATCGCGGGCAGCAGCACCGAGCCGGGCCCGGCGGGGCCGTCGGACGCGAACGCGGCGGAGGGATCGGCCACGGCCACCAGGCCACGGTCGGTCATCTCGAAGATGCCGATCTCGTTGGTCGAGCCGAAGCGGTTCTTGACCGCCCGCAGCACCCGCAGGAACCGGTAGCGGTCGCCCTCCATCTGCAGCACGGCGTCCACCAGGTGCTCGAGCACGCGCGGCCCGGCCACCGTGCCCTCCTTGGTGACGTGCCCGACCAGCACGATCGTGACGCCGTGCCCTTTGGCGATCCGCAGTAGCCGGTCGGCCGCCTCGCGCACCTGGGCGACGCTGCCCGGCGATGAGGCGAGATCCGCCGACGCCAGCGTCTGCACCGAGTCGATCACGCAGATCTCGGGGCGCAGCTCGACGATCGCCTCGCAGACCGTCTCCAGCTCGGTCTCGGCCAGGATCGAGATGTGATCGACGCCGCCGATGCGCTCGGCCCGCATCCGCACCTGCGCGGGCGACTCCTCGCCCGACACGAGCAGCGTCGAGCGGCCCGCGGCGCCCATCGCCGCGAGCGCCTGCAGCAGCAGCGAGCTCTTGCCGACGCCCGGTTCGCCTCCGACCAGCACCAGCGACCCCGACACCAGGCCGCCGCCCAGCACGCGGTCGAACTCGTTGGAGCCGGTCGAGATGCGCCGCGCGGCGTCCGGCTCGACATCGGCCAGCGCCTGGGGAACGGCGCGCGGTCGGGACGGCCGGACACCGCCCTTGGGAGCGCGCTCGCGTAGCTCCTCGACCAGCGTGTTCCACTCGCCGCAGGCGGTGCAGCGGCCGAGCCAGCGCGGGCTCTCGAAGCCGCAGGCGGAGCAGGTGAAGGCAGTGAGGGTACGTGACATGGGCCCACCATCATGGCAGCGGGTGCGGATGGCGCTGGTCACTCCGTGGAGACATCCTGGTCGGCCTGCAGCCCCTCCGGCACGACCGCGCGGAAGCACCAGCGGGCGTCGCGGGCCAACCGTGCGACGTGTTGCGCCGCCTCCGGCTGACCCGACATCGCGAGCTCCCGCTCGTACGCGCCCAGCAGCTCGGCCAGGTCGTGCTCGCTGCCCGCATCCAGCGGCCGCAGCGCGACGCGCGCGGCCCGGGCGAACCGGCTCCGGAGGGCGGCCTCGTCCAGCCCCCGCTCGGGCTCGTGACGCAGGTAGACCACGCCGCCGGTCATCCCGGCGAACGCCCACGGCCCGACATCTCCCAGTACCACCGCACGCCCGGCCGTCATGTACTCGAAGGCGAAACCCTTGACCTGCGCGGCCGCCGCCGACGGGCGTGACCGCACGGGCCATGCCGGCTCGCCCCCGATCAGCATGTCCGCGCCCGACAGCCGGATGCCCGCGCGCGCGTCCGCCTCGCCCTGAACCATCAGGAGGCCCAGCTGGGCGCCGTAGCCAAAGCCCTTGCCGACCGAGCCGCCGCGCATCGTCCCAGCGGCGTCCGGCGCCTTCAGCACGACCACGTGCGCGCCGCAGGCGCCCTTGGCCACGCCGTCCTGGCCGCCCCCTCGCACCCGCACCGGCAGCCCGTCGGCCGCGAACGCGGCCAGCCCTGACCCCGCGACCGCGCCTTCCGGCACCTCGAGTCCGGCGGCGCAGGGCTCGAACTCCGGCTCCGCGAGTGCCGCCACCAGCGGCCGCTCTCCGGCCGCCGCCGCCGCCGGCACCGCCATGACGCGTGCCGAAAGCAGCCGTGTCGCCGGCTCCTGCGTCATCAGCGGCCGCCTGCGACCGGGGCTGCGCGGTTCGGCCGTGGCCGCGGGCTCCAGCATCGGGGCCAGGTCGATCAGGTCGAGGCCGCGAGCCTGGACCAGCAGGTCGCTGCGACCGACCAGCTCCTGGGCGGAACGCGCGCCCATCGCCGACACAAGCCGCCGCAGCTCGCCGGCCGTCTCGTCGAAGAAGCGCCACAGCCTGGTCACGCCGTCGCCGGGATCGACCGGCAGGAACCGCTTCAGGCCGCGCGCTGCCGCCTCCCGCTCGTCCTCGATCTGGGTTGCGATGCCGACGTGGCACGTGTCCGACTGGCAGCCGCGACAGATCGTGCAGCCCAGGGCCACCATCGACATGGTGCCGAGCCCGACCCGGTTTGCTCCCAGCAGCATCAGCTTCAGCACGTCGGCAGCGGTGCGCACGCCGCCGTCGGCCCACAGCTCCACCGATCCACGCAGGCCGGCCTCGGAGAGCGCGCTGTGGGCCAGGGTCAGACCCAGGTCGGAGGGCAGGCCTGCGTGGCGCAGGGCGTGGCGGCGGGCGGCGCCGGTGCCGCCGTCGTAGCCCGACAGCGTGATCACGTCGGCGCCGGCCTTCGCGATGCCGACCGCGATCGTGCCGATCCCGCTCACGACCGGCACCTTCACGCCCACCCGCGCGCCCGGG
>DATNEO010000041.1:0-4414 GCA_035553035.1 Gaiellales bacterium
GTTGTCGCACGACAGACCCTGCGTCGACATCAGCCAGCCCAGCCCGCCGCCCAGCGTATAGCCGCCGACCCCGGTGGTGGAAATGAGGCCGCCGGTGACGGCCAGCCCGTGCCGGCCGGCGGCGTCATTCACATCGGACCAGAGGGCGCCGCCCTGCGCGCTCGCCGTCCCGGCCTCGGCGTCGACGGCGACGTCGCGCATCTGCGACAGGTCGATCATCAGGCCGCCCTCGCAGACGGAGCGCCCCGCCACGTTGTGCCCGCCTCCCCGCACCGCGATCTCCAGCCCGTTGGCCGTCGCGAACCTCACGGCCGCCGCCACGTCGGCCGACTCGATGCACTCGGCGATCACGGCCGGCCGCCGATCGATCAGCCCGTTGTGGACGCGCCGCGCGCCCTCGTAATCGTCATCGGAACTCTGCAGCACGCGCCCCGCGAATCCGTCCGCGAGCGTCTGGAGCGCGGCCGCGTCGACCGCTGGTGTCGTAGACATCCATGACCTCCCCTTGTGAGTTGCCGCGCGCCCCCGTGCGCGCGACCGGCCGATTGTGTCAGGAACCGGTCCGGCTTGCCGATCGGCGGGTGGACATCCGCTCGATCGCCCGCTAGCAGTGAGTGCATGAACTACTGCCCCGGCTGCGGCCTGGCACGGCCCGCGGTCGCCGACGTCAACTACTGTCCGGGCTGCGGCGGATCGCTCAACCCGGCCGCTCCCATCCACGCCAACCTGTCCGGCTGGTGGCCGCGGGTAGGGGCGACGCTGCTGGACGGCCTGATCGTGCTGGCGCTGAACCTCCCCACGCTGTGTGTCGCGCTCGCCGTCGCGACGGGCGGCGGCGTGCACGTTCAGACGACAATGACCGGGCACGCCACCTTCACGCTGTCCCACGAGATGAAGGTGGTCGCGGTGATCGCCGGGCTCGCCTACCTGACCTCGGCCCTGCTCTACGCGCCGCTGCTGCTGCGCCGGGAGGGCCGCCACAATGGGCAGACCTGGGGCAAGCAGGCCCTGTCGATCCGAGTCGTCCGCGACAGCGGCGCGCCGGTCGACCTCGGCACCGCGCTCTTGCGCGAGGTGGTGGCCAAACTCGTGATCGTGGGCGCGCTCGGCTACGTGCCGATCGTGGGCGGTTTCGCCTGGTTGGTCTGGTACCTGTGGCCGCTCTGGGACAGCTCGAACCGCGCCCCGCACGACATGATCGCCCGCACGCACGTCGTCAAGGCCTGAACCAACCCGCGGGGCGGCGACCGCGCCGACATCCGGTTGCGGGCAGACTTCCGTACCCTGGCCATGCGCTCGCCCGCCGGTACCGCGATCTCGGAGCTCGACCTGCTCGGCTGGAAGCGCGAGGTGTTCGCGCTCTACCGGCGCGTCCGCGAACTGGAGCCGGAGGCGGCGTGGCGCGAGTGGCGGGCCGGACGCGACCGCCTGTTCGCCACCCATCCCCAGTCGCCGCTCGGCGCAGACGCACTGGCCGGGTTCGAGGCCCTTCGCTTCTTCCCATACAACCCGGCTTTCCGGGTCACGGGCACCGTGGTGGCAACCGAGCCGGCCGTCCGAGAGATCGACTCCAGCACCGGCGAGCGGATCCGGTTCCGCCAGTTCGGACTCGTGGAGTTCGAGCTGTCCGGCGAGCAATCGCTGCCGCTGTACTGGCTGGAGGGCTACGGGGGCGGGCTGTTCCTCCCGTTCGCCGACGCAACCAGCGGGCGCGACAGCTACGGCGGCGGCCGCTATCTGCTCGACACGGTCAAGGGCGCCGACCTTGGCGGGCAGGACGGGCGGCTGGTGCTCGACTTCAACTTCGCCTACAACCCTTCATGTGCCTACGACCCGCGCTGGACGTGCCCGCTGCCGGCCAGGCAGAGCCGGCTCGGGATCGCCGTCACGGCAGGCGAGCACACCTTCGCGCCGTGACCGGTGGCGCAGGCTGCGGCGGTTCCGAGGGCCGAGTGGGGCTGGATATCGGGGACAACGGCATGTACATTGCTGAGATCGGCGGGGTGGGCACAGCCCCGGTATTTGCGTAGAGGGGGCAAGGCTTGCTGCATCCGCCTGGGGTAAAGCGCTGCATCGCACCGCTGGTCGCGGTGTCGTTCGGTCTGGTCGCGGCATCGCCGCTGCCGGTGGCGGCGGCGGTCACGCCTCCCCCGGCTCCCACCTACTTGAGGACGATCGGCGGCCCTGCACACGCCACGATGTATCCGTCCGGCGTCGATACGCACAAGGGCACCATCTACATCGCCGATACCGGCAACGACCAGATCGCCGCCTACCGCGCCGACGGCACGCTCCGCTGGCGGGTTGGGACGCGCGGGCCCAAGCAGCCCGGAAGCTTCAACAACCCCAGAGACGTCGCCTACCACAACGGCCGCCTCTACGTTGCCGACACAGGCTACAACCGGGTGCAGGTGCTGAACGCCAAGACCGGCGCCTGGATCGCGACCTGGCCGCACCAGTTCCAGTCGGTGATCGGCATCGGCGCGGGCCCGAATGGGCATGGCGGCACGGTGATCCTGACCGCCGACGACGACGCCAACACGGTCGCCGAATGGACGACCACCGGCAATCTCGTCAGCCAGATCGCGGCGCCGCTGGGCAGGGGCAACGGCCAGCTGGACGAGCCGCGCGACGCGGACACCGACTCACACGGCGACATCTACGTCGCCGACTTCGCGAACAACCGCATGGCCAAGTTCGGCCCCGGCGGCAAGTGGCTGCGCAACTGGGGCACAAAGGGCTCCGCCAACGGACGGTTCGCCCGGCCGTACGGCGTCGCCGTCGACGCGACCGATCACGTGTACGTGGCCGACTCGAACAACGAGCGTATCCAGGAGTTCACGAGGAAGGGCAGGTACGTGGCCAAGTGGGGCAAGCGAGGCCAGTTCACGCAGCTCCGGAGGGTTGCGGTGGGCGGCGGCACTCGTCCCAAGGTCTACGGCGCCGACCTGTGGGGCAACCACGTCACCAGCTTCCGGCACAGCGGCGGCGTCGTACGGCGGTGGGGCCACAACCACCCGGCGGTGGGCGGCTTCAACGAACCCTCCGGGCTGGCCGTCGGCACTCAGACGTACGTGGCCGACACCGTCAACCAGCGCATGGAGCGGTTCACCACGGCCACCGGCGTGTTCCGGCAGGCGTGGGGCGCGCGCGGCTGGGAGAAGGCCGATCTGACCGGCTTCAACTGGCCCCGGGACGTGACGTTGAACAACGCCACCAACACGGTCTGGGTGGCCGACACCAAGAACAACAGGCTCACCCAGTTCCACACCGACGGCACCCCCACCGGCAGGGTGTTCGGCCACCTCGGTAGCGACTCCAGCTCCCTGCACTGGCCGTTCGGGATCGCATCGGTGGGCTCCGATGTGGTCGTGGCCGACACCTTCAACAATCGCGTCGAACGCATCGACGGCACCGGCCTGACGGTGCAGTGGAGCAACAACACCCTGCACAACCCCCGCGACGTGACCGTGGCCGGCGGAGTGGTGTACGTGGCCGACAGCAACGGCAACTCGGTGGTGGAGCTCGACGCCTCGACCGGAAACGTGATCACCAGCTTCGGCGGGTTGCACAACCCGCAGGGGATCGCCGTTGCCCCGAGCGGCAACATCTGGGTGGCGGACACGGCCTCGAACCGCCTGGTCGAGTTCTCGCCCGGCGGCACCAAGCTGCAGGCGCTCGGCGCCACCGGCGGGGCCACCGGCACCGCGCACGGGAAGTTCAACCACCCGACCCACCTCGAGATCTGGAACGGCGCCCTGTACGTCGCCGACGAATACAACGACCGGATCGAAGCGTTCACGCTGAATGACTAGGGGTATCCGCTCGGGAGTCACGCTGGTGGCACTGGTGTTGTGCTCGACGCTGGTCGCGGCATCGAGCGCGCAGGGCGACACGACCGTCCTGAACGGCACGGTGAACCAGGCCGGTACCGCCTTCAAGTCGCACAAGATCACGATCGGCGCGGCCGGCACCATCACCGCCACACTCGATTGGGACAACGCTTCCGCCAACCTGCGGCTGTTCCTGTACGACCCAACCGGCGCGCTGGTCTGGCAGAGCCCCACGGCGGGCAAGCCCAAGACGATGAGCTTCGACGCGCCAACGGCGGGTACCTGGAAGCTGGGCGTAAAGGCGCTCAGCGGATCCGCGGCCTACACGCTCTCGGTCGACTACCCGGGCAGCGGAAGCGCCGGCGGGCCGGCCACGTACTCCGGGGTCTACGGCTTCAGTGGATCGGCCGGGCTGTACGCCTACGGCATGGACTGGGACCCGACCGACAACACGATCCTGGTCGGCGACTACTGGAACTACCGGGTCTGGCGCTACACCACCGACGGCCAGCTGGTCGGCTCGGTCTCCCAGCACGCGCTGGGCGGCCTCAGCGGCGGCATCACCGCGCCCTACGACGTCG
>DATNEO010000042.1:0-13485 GCA_035553035.1 Gaiellales bacterium
CAGCGCTTTGCGTTCATGCTCGGCACCGGCCGTTGCGGGTCGACGATCGTCGGCCAGGTGGTCGCGATGCACGATCAGGTCGGCTTCATCGCGAACGTCGACGACCGGTTCGCCGGCCTCAACCGCAAGGGCCGGATGAACAACCGCATCTACCGCGCCCTGCCGGCGCCGCTGCAGAAGCAGGGCGGCCGACGCGGTGGTGCCTCCCGCGGCCGCCTGGCGTCCGGCGTGCGGAGCGTCGCCATGACGCCGTCCGAGGGCTACCGGCTGCTCGACCGGCACGTCTCGCCGATGCTGTCGGCGCCGGTGCGCGACCTGGTCGCCGAGGACGCCTCGCAGTGGCTGGCGCGCCGGCTGCGGACGTTCTTCGAGCGGCGGGCGGCGGCGCAAGGTCGGCCGCTGTTCCTGCACAAGTTCACCGGCTGGCCGCGGGCCGGGCTGCTGCATGCGGTGTTCCCGGAGGCGCGTTTCGTGCACGTCGTCCGCGACGGCCGCGCGGTGGCCTGCTCGCTCGTCCAACAGCCCTGGTGGGACGGGTTCGGCGGCCCCGGTGGCTGGAGCTTCGGCCCGCTATCCGACTCTGACGACGCGCTCTGGCAGGAGTCGGGCCGGTCGTTCACGGTGCTGGCCGGCCTCGAGTGGAAGCTGCTGATGCAGGCGTTCGCCGACGCGCAGGCGCTGATACCGGCGGAGAACTGGCTGGAGCTGCGCTACGAGGACATCGTCGAGCGTCCCCGCGAACAGGTGCAGCTGCTGCTCGACCACCTCGGCCTGGAGTGGACGGAGCGGTTCGAGCGGTCGTTTGCCGCCCTCGAGTTCGCTCCCGACCGGGCCGGCGCCTACCGGGACGAGCTCTCTCCCCGCGACGTCGAGATGCTCGACCGGGCGCTCGCGTCGGCGCTGCGCGACCACGGATACAGCGCCGGCGAGTGACCCGGGGGGCAGCGACCGGCCGGCTCCAGAACCTGTCCCTGGCCGGGCCGGCCGGTTTGCTGCTGGCGTTGGTGCCGGTGGCCGCGGCGCTGCGCTTGACCGCGAACGGCGGCGGATACACCATCGACGAGTGGGGGATCTGGGGCGCAGCCACGGTGGTCGCAGTGGGCGTGGCGCTGGTCAGCCAACCCGTGACCAGGCTGTCGGGCGTGCAGCGCGTGCTGCCGCTGTCGCTGCTCGGTCTGGCGCTCTGGAGCTACACCTCGATCCACTGGGCGGCGTGGCCGCAGAGCGCCCTCGTGGAGGGCAACCGCTACCTGGTCTACTCGGCCGCCGTCACGCTGGTACTGGTGGCGTTGCCGGCTCAGCGCTGGCGGCGGCTGCTCGTCGCCTTCGTCGCCGCCTGCACGGCGCTGCCGGCGCTGCAGGTGGCGTTGCAGCTGTGGCACTCGCCGAACGCGCTGGCCCGCTTCGAGGGCGGCCGGCTGGTGGCGGGCGTCGGCTACGGCGGCGGCCTGGCGGCGGCGGTTGCGATCGGGTTCTGGCCGCTGGTCGCGTTCGCGTCCGACCGCTCGACGCCGCGGCCGATGCGTCCGCTCGCCGCGGCCGGTGCCGGCCTGGTGCTCGCGACCGTCGTCCCGACGGAGGCGCGCGCGTCGGTGTGGGCGCTGGTGCTGTCGGCGATCGTGTTCTTCGCGCTGTGCCCGTCTCCCATCCGCAGCGGGTCGATCGCCGCCGGCGCGCTGCTGCCGACGCTGGGGCTATGGCACCAGCTGAACGGCGTGTTCGCGTCCGCCGGCGTCTCCCACGCGCACACCGTGGGCGTGTCGATCATGCTGGTCGGCCTGATCGCGGGCACCGTCGGCCTGGCCCAGGTGGTGCTGGACGAGCTGGTCACGCTGCCACCGGTGGCGCGCCGCGCGCTGGCCGTCGCGGCGCTGGTATGGCTGGTGCTTGTGCTCGCGGCGGGCAGCGTGGGCGCCTTTGCCGTCACCGACGGCCATCCGGTCGCGTGGGCGCGGCACACGCTCCAGCGGACGGTCGACAGGGTGGGCACCGAGGGCGGGCAGGCGGCCGGCGCCGGCCAGGCCGGCAGCCGCTTCGGCTCGCTGGACACCGGTCGCTACGACCTCTGGAAGGTGGCCGCGCGCGGGTTCCGCGAGCGGCCGGCGGAGGGCTTCGGCGCGGGCAACTTCGGCTACCTGAACGTGCTGATCGGCCGCCCCTTCCTGTTCCCCTACCAGGCTCACAGCCAGCTGCTCGAGGTGGCGGCGACGCTCGGCTTCCCGGGGCTGGCGCTGTACCTGGCGGCGCTGCTGCTGCCGATCGGCGCCTGCGTATGGCTGCGCGCCTCGGGCACCCAGCCGAAGACCGACCAGCTGCTGGCCGCCGGCATCGGCGGTGCGCTCGGCTATTTCGCCGTGCACGCCCAGGTCGACTGGATCTGGCAGCTTTCCTCGTGCGCGCTGCCGGCGCTGCTGCTGGCCGCGACGGCGGTGGCGATGCTGCCTCCCGGGCGCGAGCGGCGGCGGTCGCTGGTGACCGGCGGCGCGGCGCTGCTTGCGTCGCTGCTGGCGGCCGCGGTGCTGATCGTTCCGGCCACCCTCGCCCAGCGCTACCTGGAGCGCTCATACGATGAGCCGGCCGCCGCCGCCCTCAGCGACGCGCACCGGGCCGGCCGGCTCGACCGCCTCTCCGGCCGCCCCGACCTGGCCATGGCCCGCGCGCTGCTTCGCACCGGAGATACCGCGGGCGCGCTGGCGGCCGCCCGCGGAGCGGCGGGCGCCGAGCCGAAGTTCTGGGTGGCCTGGCAGGTGCTGGCCGAGACGGCGGCGCGAGCGGCGCAGCAGCGGTCCGCCCTGGCCGCGCGTGCGCGGGTGCGGCTGCTCGCCCCGCACCTACCGCTCGAGCTCCGGGCCGAGGTGCCGGGGCCGAGCTTCGACCACTATTGATTCCCAACCAACCGGGTCTACCCTGGAGTGCTGTGCGCACAACGCCGTACCTGCTCGCGTCGATCTCCGTGGCCCTGCTGGCCGCCGCATGTAGCGGCGGTGGCGGCGACGCCGCCACCAGCCCGCCCGCGATGTCGTCAGGCTCGTCGCAGGGCTCCTCACCCACGCCCGCTCTGACGTCGCCCGACGTGCGCGTGGACGGGCCGCTGTTCGTCGACGCGGACGGCAAGACGGTCGCACTGCGGGGCGTGGCCGTGCACACGCTCGACCCCGTCACCTACCAGCAGGCCCCGGCTCTGGGCGTGAACTTCGTGCGCCTGGCCATCACCTGGAGCGACTTCGAACCGACCCCCCCGGTGGATGGCGTGCACCACTGGGACCAGGCGCGGCTGGCCGACCTCGATGCCGAGATCGCGTTCTTCAACGCGCACGGCATCCAGGTGCTGCTCGACCTGCATCAGTACGGCTGGTCGCCGTATTTCGCCACGCTACAGCGTGGCGGCCGTGCCAACGGCATCCCGCGATGGGTCTACCACGGCCGCCGTTTTCCGCTGACGGCGGCCGGCCGCGAGCAGGCGCAGGCGGCCATGTACACCGACCGGCGCGCAACCCAGCTCTACTCGGACTTCGCAGCGATGCTGGCCCAGCGCTATCGCGGGGCGCCGAACGTGATCGGCTACGAGATCCTGAACGAGCCGCCGCTGGGCAACCTGCCCCGGCGCACGTGGGCGATCCAGCGCATCGTCCGCTGGCAGGCGCGAGTCGGCGCCGCCGTCCGCGCGGTCGATCCAGAGCGCGCGATCGTGTTCATGCTGCCGCCACGCATCGACGTGCGGGCCGTGCAACTGACTCCGCTCGAGCGCCTGGGCAAGATCGCCCTCGACGTTCACGACTACTACGCCGGTACTGGCAAGCGCTACCGCACCACCCTCCAGGGCGGTACCTACCGGGGCACTCTCGCCAACCAGGCCAGCTACCTGGCGCCGATGGTCTCGATCGCCCACACCTGGGGCATCCCGCTGATCGTGGGCGAGTGGGGCGCGTTCTCGGGGGAGCCCGGCGTCGGCCGCTATCAGCAGCAGATGGTGACCCTGTTCCAGCAGGACGGCCTCAGCTGGTCGCGCTGGAGCCTTGACCGTAACGAGCGGCTGGGGTTGCTGACCCGATCGGGCCAGCCGACCCCCGCCGCCGTGCAGTTGGGAAGGCTGCTGCACAGCATGCCGCAGCAGCCGGGTTGACCCGACGGCCGCTAGGCCGCGCCTCGGGTCCTGCCCATGAGCGCTGGGATCGTTCGCGCCACCAGCTTGATGTCGCCCCACAGCGTCCAGTTGGTCACGTACAGGTAGTCCAGCACCAGCATCTCCGCGAACGGGATCTCGCTGCGTCCGAACACCTGCCATAGGCCGGTCAGTCCCGGCGTCAGGTCGAGCCGCCGCAGGCCCCAGTCGTTCACGTACTGGTGCTCGTGCGGGATCAGCGGCCGCGGTCCCACCAGGCTCATCTGGCCGCGCAACACGTTCCACAGCTGCGGCAGCTCATCGATCGAGTACCGGCGAAGGCTTCGTCCGACCGAGGTGATGCGCGGGTCCTCGGGGATCTTGAACATGCGCGCGTCCGTGGAAAGGTGCGCGTTCAGGTGAGCCACCTCGGACTTGCGGTCCTCGGCGTCGGCCACCATCGTGCGGAACTTGAGGATCGTGAACGGCTGCTGACCGCGGCCGATGCGCTCCTGGCGAAACAGCACCGGCCCCTTGCTGTTGAGCTTGATCGAGATCGCCACCACCGCTAGCAGCGGGGACAGCACGATCAGTCCGAACGTCGCCCCCAGGATGTCGATCGCGCGCTTGGCGATGCGGTGGCTGGTCGAGAGCACGGGCGGGCTCAGGCCGAGCAGCGGCGTGCCCTGCAGCGAGTGGAACTGCGCCTTGCTTCCCACGACCTCGAACAGGCGCGGAACGATGTCCAGCTCGACGTCAAGGTCGTTGCAGGCGCGGACAACATCCAGCCCGGCGTCATGGCCGTCGCCGGTGAAGGCCAGCATCACGTGCTCGATGCCGTAGGAACGCACGATCTCGCTGAGATCGTCGGTCGTGCCCAGCACCGGTATGTCGGTCAGCTCCGGGTGGAGGGGCAGCGGATCGTTGTCGACAAAGCCCGCCAGCTCGAGGCCGTAGCTGGGATTTCGCCGGATCTTGCGTGCGATCTCCTGACCGACGAGGCCGGCGCCGACGATCAGCGTGCGCTGCAGGAAGGCCACCCGCGAGCGGATGAACACACGCATGATCACGCGGCCCAGGGGCAGGATCGCCAGGGCAAGGAACCAGAACAGGATCAGGCGCCGCTCGCTGGCGTGCACGTGGTTGGTCAGGCGGCTGGCCACGAACGCCAGCCACACGCCCACCGTGACCGCGTGGAACAGCGGCCAGAAGTCGTCGAGGGTGGTCGTGTCGGCCCGCAGCCGGTCGCCTTCGTAGAGGCCGTAGAGGCCGGCCAGCGCGAGCCAGCAGGGCACTGACACCAGAAACAGAATCAACTCCTGGCCGGAGGTGAACCCGCCCGGCTTTGCCGAAGTGCCCAGGATCATGTGCACGATCGCGAACGTAAACCCGAGCGACCAGACATCTGCCACGATCAACGCGCGGCGTACCAGCGTGCGCCGTGCATGCCGGTCTTTGGTGCCTCTCACGTGTCCAGGTGCCCGTGCTTCGGCGATGCTTTCGACGTCGCCGACCGGTTCTGCAGAGGTGTACTCTTCGGCCTCTGCGTCGACGGCTGTTCGGCGATCATCGCGCCTCTGTTCATTCACAGCCAGTGCCCTCTCCTTCCCACTGCCCCGCATCCACGACCGTACCCCCCGTTCGGGTGGGCGTCAAGCTACGCGCGAAAGTGGCCTGCAGCCGCACGGTGGCACCCCGCATGTGCTGCTTATTGGAGGCGGGACTTGTAAGACCGATGCCCACCCGTACACTGGCAATAGGGCGTCCCTTCGAGGCAGGTGGGGCGTCTCCGACCTTTCTAGGCACGAGGAGCGTGGGTAGAACGTGAAGCCGGAACTGACGTTTCGCCGCTCTCTGCGGCTGATTTCCAAGCGCTGGTGGCTGATGCTGCTGGGTGGGGTGCTGTTCGCGGCGCTGGCATTCCTCGTTGTGGGGCAGAAGAAGGCCCACTACGTCGCCAGCGCCGACCTGGGCATCAACGACGTGACCGCGGTCCCGCTGGGCTATCGCGCTGGCTACGGGCTGGTGTCGAACAATCCGAAGTACTACGGCGACTGGTCACCCGACGACTTCGTGAACCCGGTCGCCGCGGCTGCTGCGTCGAAGAACCTCGGCGGCTCGCCAACCGGCGACCAGATCGCGGCGAACCTTACGATGACGCCACTCACGACCAACAGCGTGCGCCTCGTGTACACCGGCGGCTCCAAACCGGACGAGACCATCGCTGTCCTCAAGACCTACACCGCGGTGCTACTCCTCCAGCGGGAGACTCGAGAGGAGGTTGCGATCCAGGGTGTGGTCAACCAGCTTCGGAACGTCACGCCGCAGACTCCGCGTCTCGTTAACAATGAGAACTCGTTGGCCAAGGGCCTTCAGCAGGTGAAGGGTAACTTCACCAGCAGCTTCGATTCGGGTGGGTCGATTCCGGTGCAGCGAATCGCGGCCGGCGGCCCACCGATCATCCTCGCCGTCCTCGGCGGGTTCCTTGCGGGAGTTGCGTTCTTCGCCCTGGTGGCCCTGATCATGGGCCGCCTGGACAATCGCGTCAGCCGTCCCGAGGACATCGAGGTCGTGGGTGTCCCGGTCGTTGACATCCACTCCCAGGTCGATCAGGCGTCCGTCCAGCTGCTGCGCTCCGAGCTGGAGCTGTCCGGCATGGGTACCAGCCTGGCGGTGATCGCCGTGACGCGGGCGACCCGCGGCGAGGGCGCGAGCGGCCTGGCGCTGGCGCTGGCGCGCACGTTCGCCGGTGTGGGCACCGCCACGATCCTGGTCAGCGCCGACCTGCGCGGGCGCACGGTGCGCGAGCAGGAGGGCCTGTCCGCCCTGCTCGACGGATCCGCCACGTCCATGCCGTTGATCGCGCTCGAGGAGAACCTGATGTGGCTGCCCGAGGGCACCAGCAACGCGCTGCCGGAGACGCTGTTCTCAGCGCCGCGGGTCGAGCGCATCGTGCGCGATCTGCGTGACGTCGCCGGGGTGGTCGTGATCGACACGCCGGCCGTGCTCGAGGACTCAGAGACGCTGCCGCTGATCGCGTGCTCGGACATCGTGCTGCTCACCGTGCGCCCGGGTGCGACCCGCTGGAACCCGCTGGGCTCCGCCGTGTCGCTGATCCAGCGCATCGCCAAGCGACCGCTGCACATCTGCTACGACCGCGCGCCGGCCGGCAGCTCGGTGCCCATAGCGGGCGAGCTCGAGCCGGAGCCGGCGGAGCGCATGCACCAGGTCATCGAGGTACCGGCCAGCTGATGACCCGGCTCCTGGTGGTCGGGCTCGACGGCGGTACCGATTCCGTCATCGGGCTTCCCGACGCGAACCTTCCCAACATCGCCGCGGTGCGGGCTCAGGGTGCCTCCGGTACCTTGATCTCGACCGTCCCGCCGATCACGGCCGCTGCCTGGCCGTCGATGATGACCGGCTGGAACCCGGGCCGGCACGGCATGTTCGACTTCCGTACGCTCGGGATCGAGCGCTACAGCCGGCTGTGGGGCGCGGGCCACTCGTCGTCGTTCGAGGATGGCCGCGACTTCGTCACCTCGCGGCGCTGGTCGGGTGCCGCATTCTGGGACCAGGCGGAGGCGCCGGTCGCGATCCTGTCGGTGCCGATGACCTTTCCCGCCTGGGAGGTGGACGGCCGCATGGTGGCGGGCTTCCCGCTGCCCGACTACGACCGCAACCACACCCAGCCGCCGGAACTGGCTGAGGAGCTGCCGCCGCTGCTGGAGTTCGCCGACAGCATCGGCAAGCTGTCGGACCGCGAGCTGGCCGACAGCTGCCTGGCCCTGATCGAGCAGCAGCGCGAGATCGTGATGCGCTGGCTGGTCGAGGGCAGGCACGAGGTGATGGTGGTCGTGTTCCAGAGCACCGACTTCGCCCAGCACCGGCTCTGGAAGTACCTCGATCAGCCCGGCCATCCGCTACGGGACGCGCTGCTGGAGATGTACCGCGGGATCGATGCGATGGTTGGCGAGGCCCGTGAGCTGATGGGCGAGGAGGGCGCGGTCGCGGTCGTCTCCGATCACGGCTTCGGCCCGCACGCGCGCACATTCGTACGCACCGACCGGCTGCTGGCCGACGCGGGCCTCCTGTCTGCGGGCGGCGAGGCCGGACGCGCAGAGCAGGTGACCCGCGCGCTGCGCCGCGCGCCGGCTCTGCGGCGAGTGCTGCGAGGCACGCTGGGACGCCTGCCCGCCGGCGCCCGCGACCGGGTCGCGGCCCGCGCGACCGGCGTCAGCCGGGTCGACTGGACGCGCAGCCAGGCCTATCGGATCCCCCTCTACCCGCCTGCCGAGGGCATCGTGGTCAACCTGCGCGGGCGCCAGGCGCAGGGCGCCGTCGAGCCCGGCGCCGAGTACGAGCAGGTGCGCGACCGCGTCATCGCAGCGCTCGAGGGGCTCCGCGATCCCGACACCGGCGCCCCCGTGGTGCAGTGGGCGAAGCGGCGCGAACAGCTGTACTCGGGAGCGCACCTGGACGAGGCCCCGGACGTCGTGGTCCTGTTCGACCCCGCCTACAAGGGCGCGTCGGGGCTGGACGAACTGTTCGAGCCGGTGCCCCAGCAGATCCTGGACAGCTACTCGGGCGTGCACGCCATGGAGGGGATCTTCGCCATCGCCGGCCACGGCGTTCCCGCCGGTGTCGACCTCGGCGAGCGCAGCATCGTTGACGTGGCGCCGACGCTGCTGGCGCTGCTGGGCCGGCCGGTGCCGTCCGACTCGGACGGCATTGTGATGGCCGAGGCGCTGCGAGACGGGGTGGCAGTCCGTGAGGGCGCCGGCAGCTACCAGGAGCGCGCGGCCGGCGACGAGGCCGCACTGACTGCCGAGGAGGAGGCGACCCTGGAGCGGTCGCTTCGCGCGCTCGGTTACCTGGAATAGCCGTGGGCATCTACGTCCCCCCGGTCGACCTGCGCAACCTACGCCCGGCCAGGGAAGGGCCGCGGCCGGGCGGCGACGTCACCTGGGCCGCGACCGCTGCGGTCGGCGTGATGACCGTGGCGATGGCGCTGATGCTCGGCGACGGCCGCGAGTTCATGGCGGCGGCCGCCTGCATCGCCTTCGGCGTGGTGTTCGCGATTCGCCCCGCCTACGGCGTCTACGCGATCGTGATCGCACGGCCGAGCATGGATCTGTGGGCCGACCGCTCTCTGGCGAACGTCGGATCGGTCAGCGTGAACCCGGCATCGGCGCTGGCGCTGGTCTTCATCGCGATCGGCGGCGCCTACATAATCGAGAACTGGTCGCGCGCCAAGCAGGCGCCGAGTGCGGTGCCTTACATCGGGCTGGTCACCATGGCCATCCTCAGCGTCGCCGTCGCGCCATCCAAGGGCGGGGCGATCACCGAGACGCTACGGCTGACCTCGGTGGCCGTGCTGTACCTCGCGGCCTACACGCTGATCCGCGACCGGCAGTCCCTGAAACGGATGACGATCGCGCTTCTCGCCTCGCTGATCGTGCCCACGCTGCTGGCACTGTGGCAGTTCGACCACGGCGGATCGACGGTGATCGGCCTGGTCGGCCGGTCGGCCGGGACGTTCCTGCAGCCCGACCCGTTCGGCATCTTCATGGGATTCATGCTGGCGTTCATGGTGCCGCTCGTACTCTGCAAGCAGCTGAAGGGCCGGTGGATCCTGTGGCTGGCGGCGCCGCTGGTGTTGGTCGCGCTGGTCGCCTCCTACACGCGCACCGGCTGGGTGGGCTGCCTGTTCGGGCTGCTCGTGCTGGCCCTAATCCGATACCGCGCGCTGCTGCTGATTGGCCCACTGGTGCTGGTACTGGTGGCCGCAGCCGTGCCGAGCACCGTTCACCGCTTTGGCGACCTCACCTCCGGCCGCACCCAGTACGGTCCGGGCAACTCGCTACGGGCGCGCCTCGACCTGTGGCGCACCAATCTGCCCAGGGTCGAACACGACCCGGTGCTGGGCAACGGCTTCAAGTCGATCGTGGTGGACACCACAGCGAAGCGGTCGATCGGCGTCAACGTGCAGCAGGGGGCCCACTCCCACAGCGACTTCGTGCGCGCCGTGGTGGAGTTGGGCGTCCCCGGGTTCGTGTTCTTCTGCTGGCTCCTGTTCGGAATGTGGGGCGCGTGCCGCCGCAGCTATCGGCGCGCCCGCAAGGCCCGCGACGGCGTGCTCGAGGCGGTCACTCTGGGCTCGTTGGTGGCCGCATCGGCGTACATCTTGATGAGCGCCGACTCGAACCTGATGACCCAGGTGTCCGTGTCGGGCACGTTCTGGACGCTGGCCGCCATCGGCCACGCTGCGGGTCGTGTCGACCTGGCCGGTGAATAGCGTGAACGGCGATCGGGCGGGCGGAGGCTTCCAGCATGTGCTGATGGTCAACAAGTTCCACTACCCGCGCGGCGGAGCTGAGCACTACATGTTCAGGCTGGCCGGCCTGCTCGAGGGCCGCGGCGCCCATGTCGACTACTTCGCCATGCAGGACGCCCGCAACCTGCCCTGCGACACCGATCGCTACTTCGTCTCGGAGGTCGACTTCGAGCACCCGCCGAAGGGCGTACGTGGCCGCGCTCGCGTGGCCGGGCGGATGGTCTATTCGCTGGAGGCAAAGCGCAAGATGGGCGGCCTTCTGGCGCATCGCCCGGTCGACCTGGCCCACGTGCACAACATCTACCACCAGCTGTCGCCCTCGCTGCTCGCGCCGCTGCACGAACGCGGTATCCCGGTCGTGATGACCGTCCACGACTTCAAGCTCGTCTGCCCCGTGTACAGCCTGCTCTCGAACGGCCAGATCTGCGAGCGCTGCGTCGGCCACGGCTTCTCGCACGCCGTGCGGCAGCGCTGCAACCGCGGATCGCTGTCCGGCAGCATGCTCGTGGCCGGCGAGACCTGGCTGCACCGCCGGATGAGGCTCTACCGTGACGGCATCGACCTGTTCATCACACCCTCCGCGTTCGCTCGCGACCGGATGGTGACCAGCGGTTATCCGCCCGACCGCATCGTGGTGATCCCCAACTGCGTGGTGGCCGAGGACTACGTGCCCTTGTATCAGCCCGGCGACCACTGCCTGTACGTGGGCCGGCTGTCGCGCGAGAAGGGCGTCGAGGTGCTCGTGCAGGCGGCGATCGACACCGGCGCGCGCGTGAAGCTGGTAGGTGACGGCCCGCTGCGCCCGCAGCTGCAGGCCATGATCGAGCGCTCCGGCGCCGACGTCGAGCTACTCGGCTTCCGCACCGGCGGCGAGCTTGCCGTCGCCGTGCAGGCCTCCGCGGCCGTGGTGATGCCGTCGATCTGCCATGACAACTGCCCGCTGGCCGTGATCGAGGCGATGGCCTGGGGCAAGCCGGTGATCGGCAGCCGGGTCGGCGGCATCCCCGAGCTGGTTCGCGACGGCCAGGAGGGCGTGCTCGTGGCGCACGGAGACGCGCGCGCCCTGGGCGAGGCGATGCTGGCAATGCAGAACGATCCGGACCGATCGCAGGGCATGGGCCGGGCCGGCCGCGAGCGGGTGATGCAGCGGTACGATGCCGGTCCGCACTACAGCGCCGTGGCCGAGGCGTACGCGCGTGCGTCCGAAATCCGCAAGGCGGCTCGATGAGAATCGCAATGGTGGGCCAGAAGACGAACGTGACCCGCTTTGGAGGAATCGAGCGGCACGTCGGCCTGCTGGCCGACCGCCTGGCCGAGCGCGGCCACGAGGTGACGGTGTTCACGCGAGGGCGCTACGGCGATCCGGTGCGTCCCGCCGATGGGGTCACTCTCATCCGCCGCCCGTCCGTGCCCAGCAAGCACCTGGAGGCGATCACCCACTCGACCTTCTGCTCGCTGGAGGCTGGCCTGCGAGGCTACGACATCGTCCACTTCCACGGCGTCGGGCCGAGCCTCACCATCCCGTTTGCCAAGCTCGGCCGCCGTAGCGCCGTCTGCGCCACCGTCCACGACCAGGACTACAACAAGGACAAGTGGTCGGGGTTCGCTCAGCGGATCCTGCGCGCGGGTGAGGCCAGCGCCTGTCGCCACGCCGCCGCGGTGATCACGGTGGCGCGCTACCTCCAACAGCACCTCCACGACGCCTACGGCTGCACGGTCACCTACATCCCCAACGGCAACGACCCGCCGTCGGTGCAGCCGCCCGGGCCGGCGCTCGCCGGGCACGGCCTCGAGGCCGGCCGCTACCTGCTGTTCCTGGCCCGGCTGGTGCCCGAGAAGGGCTGCGATGTGCTGATCCGGGCGCTGCGCGAGAGCGACACGGCGTACCAGCTGGCGATCGTGGGCGGCGCCAGCTACTCCGACGAGCACGCCGCCTACCTGCGGCGCCTGGCCGGCGACGACTCGCGCATCCAGTTCCTCGGCTTTCAGTCCGGCGCGGTGCTGGACGAGCTGCGCACGAACGCCGGCGCCTACGTGATGCCCTCGCGCCAGGAGGGGCTGCCGCTGTCGATGCTGGAGATGCTCTCGTACGGCATGCCGGTGATCGCCAGCGACATCCCCGCCGTCCACGAGGTCGACGGCGCCGTGCCCCCGGGTCTGTTGACGCTCGTGCCGCCGGGCGACGTGACGGCGCTGCGCGCAGCCATCGACCGGCTGCCATGGCCGGGGCAGGCCGGAACGCCGGGCCTGCTGAACTGGCCCACCTGGGCCGACGTGGCCGAGCGGGTCGAGCGCGTCTACGAGTCGATAGCCGTCCGCCGCGCCGCATAGCGCGGCGACATCATGCCTCGTATACTCGAGCGGGGGGTCGCCGGGGCCGGTCGACCCATCGTTGACCTCGAGTGGGGAACGCTCCGATTGACTGAGAACAGTTCGCGTCGCAGGTTCGTGCGCTGGCCGATGGCCGCTCTGGCCGTCGCGATGCTGGGGCTGATTGCGGTGCCGAGCGCGCTCACGGCCACGTTCAACAGCACCTTCACCAACTCGGTGTCGGTGACCGGTACCAAGTTCCGGACGCACACGATCGCCGTGGTCGCGCCCGGCACCGTCAACGTCTCGCTCGACTGGGACGACTCGTCGGCCAAGCTGACCTTGTTTCTGACCGACCCCAACGGCGTGCAGGTGAGTGCCGTGACCACCACCGCGAAGCCGAAGGTGATCGCCTACGACGCCACCGTCTCCGGCACGTACAAGATCGGCGTTAAGGCCGCCACCGGCGGGGCCAACTACACGGTCACCGCGAGCTACCCGGGCGCGGACTCCACGGGCACCGGCCTCGTCCAATTCCAGAAGGCGATCGGGTTCAGCGGGCCGGCCGGGCTCTACGCCTACGGCATGGACTGGGACTCGACCGACAACACGATCCTGGTCGGCGACTACTGGAACTACCGGGTCTGGCGCTACACCACCGACGGCCAGCTGGTCGGCTCGGTCTCCCAGCACGCGCTGGGCGGCCTCAGCGGCGGCATCACCGCGCCCTACGACGTCG
>DATNEO010000043.1:0-23046 GCA_035553035.1 Gaiellales bacterium
GGGGGCCTCGCGAGCGGCGGCCTCGTCGTGGACTGCTCCACCGTGTCGCCGTCGGCGACCGCCGACATCGCCGCCCGGCTCGCCGAGCGCGGGATCGGGATGGTCGACGCGCCGGTCTCGGGCGGATCCGAGGGCGCCGAGAAGGGGACGCTGACCATCTTCTGTGGTGGGAGCGACGCCGACTTCGCCCGCGCGGGGGAGATCCTGAACGCCTTCGGCAGCCGCATCACCCACCTCGGGCCGAGCGGCGCCGGCCAGACCGCCAAGGCCGTGAACCAGGTGATGATCGCCGGCACGTACGCGAGCGTCGGGGAGGGGATCGCGCTCGCGCAGGCGGCCGGGCTCCCGATCCCTGAGCTGCTCGAGGCACTGTCGGCGGGTGCCGCCGCCTCGTGGGTGCTCACCAACCGGGCCGGCAACATGGTCGCTGACGCCTACCCGCTCGGCTTCAAGCTGGCGCTCCACCGCAAGGACCTCGGGATCGCGCTCGACGAGGCCGCTCGCGAGGGCCTGCCGATGGCGGTCAGCGAGACGGTCGCCGCCCAGGAGGACGAGCTGATGGCGGCGGGGCACGGCGACGAGGACGTGAGCGCCGTCGCCCGCATCCCCAAGCGCACGACGGGGCAGCCGGCATGACCCTCGTCATGTACATGAAGCCGGGCTGCCCGTGGTGCGAGGAGCAGCGCGACCGCTTCCGCTCGCAGGGCGTGGAGTGGGAGGAGGTCGACGCGAAGGCCGACCCCGCCGCGCGCCAGGAGCTGATCCGCTACACCGACGGCACCCGCACGGTGCCGACCGTCGTCGAGGACGGCCGGGTGATCTCGGTCGGCTTCGACGGCCACGGCTGACACGTCTGAGCCCGCCGGTCGGCGGGAGTGAGGCACGCCCCCTTAGACGCGCGCCGGCAGCGGATCGAGCTCGAACGGCATCAGGGCGAGCGCCTCGTCGTAGCGGTGAAGCACCGATGCGCGGTCGGGCCCGGCGAGCGCGATCACGGCGAGCCGGTGGCTCACCACGTCGTCGTCGTTCTCGGACAGCCGCTGCCCCGGGCGGACGAGCACCTCGACGTGGGCGTGCCCGAAGCGCTCGAGGACGGCGGTGGGGTCGGGCACCGCGCGGACGATCGCGTCCTCGTACGTCCGCATCAGGAAGCTCGCCGCCACCATGTCCTCGCGCGGCGGCGGCAGGTGGGGCGTCCTGCCGCTCGCGATCTCGAGCTGGAGCTCGTACGTCGAGACGCCGTGCACGGCCTTGACGAGCGGCGCGAACTGCGACGCCATCCGCCCGTTCACCTCGACGATCGTCACGCGCCCGTCCTCCCGCACGAAGAACTCGATGTTGAACAGCGACTGGTCGAACCCCAGCGCCGGCATCAGCCGGGAGGCGATCTCGGCCATCTGCTCTTGAGGGCCCGCCGGGAGCGTGCTGGGGTACTCGAACCGCAGGAAGCTGATGCCGTTGGGGTGCAGCACGGCATCGGTCACGCCGACGGGTGTCACCTCGCCGTCGTGCATGAAGCCCTCGAACGTGACCAGGTGCCCCGAGAGCAGTTGCTCGGCGATCAGACGGCGGAAGCTGGCACGTCGGGCTGCGGCCAGCACCTCGGCCAGCCGCTCGTCGCTGTCGACCTCGTAGGCGTGCTGCGACAGGTGGCCCTGCACCGGCTTCACGAAGAACGGGAAGGGCAGCGGTGGCCGTTCGGGCGGTCGCATCGCGTCCAGCGGCGCGAAGCGCGGTGTCGCCTCCGGCACCGCCTCGGCCTGGATGCGCCGCGAGACCAGCTTGTCGTGGCAGCGCATGAACGCCTCGTATCCGGGACCCGGCAGCCCCAGCCGGTCGGCCACCACAACGGCCAGCGCCGCCGTGGAGTCGCTGGAACCGAACACGCCCTGCACGCCGGGCCGCTCCTCGAACACGAGGTCGTAGCGCGCCAGCACCCGTGCGTCGGCGAGGTTCAGCAGATCTCTCCGGGTCGGTGCAACAACCAGCACGCGTCTCATGTCGGTCACTGTCCCCTCTGCCGGCCCGGGTGGGCCGTTGCGGCTTCGCGGAATCGTAGGCGCTGGGCGCCAGCCGTCGCAAACCGGTCACCCCCAGATGGCGGTCGCCGCGCGCGCGATCGTCTCCAGCTTCGCGCGCTCGTCGTCCTGCGTGACGGCATTCCCGACAACCGACGTCGCGAAACCGCACTGCGGCGAGATCGCCAGCCGCTCGAGGTCGATGAAGGCCGCGGCCTCCCGCGCGCGGCGCTCCAGCTCCTCGACCGTCTCGCGGCGCCCGGACTTGGTCGTGACCAGCCCCAGCACCACCATCCGGTCGTCGGGCACCTCCCGCAGCGGCTGGAACGACCCCGACCGCTCGTCGTCGTACTCGAGCAGCAGCCTCTGGGCGTTGACACCGCGGAACACACGTGGGGCGATCGGGTCGTAGCCGCCGGACACCAGCCAGCGGCTGCCCTGGTTGCCGCGGCACAGGTGGAACCCGAAGGTGACGCCGGGGGCGGCCGCGATCACAGCGTTGTCGAGCTCGATGCCGCGGTCGAGCCAGCGCTCGAGCGACCAGCCCTGCGATTCGTAGAACGCGCGCGTGGCCGGGTCGATCAGCAGCGGGTAGTGGGGCGCGTCCAGCTGCAGGTAGGTCGCGCCCAGCCGCGACAGCTCACGCACCTCGTCCCGCATGATCTCGACGACATCCTCCAGGAAGCTGTCCAGCGTGGGGTAGGCGTCGAGCGACAGCTCCGGCGACCACAGGTTGGCATAGAGGCTGGGGCTGGTGAGGGTGATCTTGGGGATGCGGCTGGTACGGCCGCGCAGGTACGTCAGCTCCTCGGCGGCGATGTGGCGGCGCCGGCGCAGGGGCTCGCGCACGCCCAGGCGCGGCGGTCGTTCGGTGGCACGGTCGCCGACCTGCTCATCGCCGTGCCACTCGCCCCACAGGTACGCGTCCAGGGGCACCTCGCCGAAGCCCTCGACCGCATCCGGCAGGCCGCTCTGGAAGGACAGGCGGCGCATCTCGCCGTCGGTCACCACATCCAGCCCGGCCTGCTCCTGCAGGGCCACGGCGGCGTCCACCGCCGCGTCCTCGATGCGCTTGAACTCGGCCGGCTCGAGCTCGCCCTGCTCGAACCGCTGCCGGGCGTCAAGCAGCGCCTGCGGGCGGAGCAGGCTGCCGACCACGTCGGTGTGGGCGGTGACCATGGGGGAGCAGTGTAGTCACGCGGACGCGGCCCAGACCCGTAGGATGCGCGCGTGGACGAGCTGATCCTGACCGGCACCGGGCTGACCGTGGAGGACGTGGCGGCGGTCGCCCGTGAGGGGCTGCCGGTGGCGCTGTCCAGTGAGGCAACGGGACGGATGCGAGCGGCGTCGCAGCTGGCGGCTCGCCTGGCCGAGGGCGACGAGGCCGTCTACGGCCTGAACACGGGGGTGGGCGCCCTGCGCGGGGTGCGCCAGTCCGCACAGGACGCCGGGCGCTTCACGCGGCTCACGATCCAGTCGCACCGCACCTCCCACGGCCACCCGCTGCCCGGTGAGGTGGGACGCGCGGCGCTGCTGCACCGGGTGAACGCGCTCTGCCGCGGGCGCAGCATGGTGCGTTCCGAGGTGGCCGAGGCGTTCGCGGCAGCGCTCAACGACGGTGTGGCGCCGCGGCTGTCGCCGATCGGCTCGCTGGGCCAGTCCGACCTGCCGGCAATGGCCGAGCTGATCGATGCGCTGCGGGCGCGGGGGCTGGTGCTCCAGCGGGGCGAGCCACTGGCGCTGCTCAACGGAAACTCGCTCTCGGTCGGGATCGGCGCGCTGGCCCTGGCGGACACGGCGCGGCTGCTGGACGCCTGCGATGTGGTGGGGGCGCTCAGCCTGGAGGGGTTCGCCGGCAACCCGTCGGTGCTGCATCCGCAGGTGGCCGACGCGCGGCCGTTCCGCGGGCTGGCCACGTCGATCGGCCGGATGCGGCAGCTGCTCGAGGGCAGCTACCTGTGGCAGCCCGGGGCGCCGCGGAACCTGCAGGACCCGCTCAGCTTCCGCACGCTCCCGCAGGTGCTGGGCGCCGCCCGCGACGCGCTCGGCCACGCCCGCATACAGCTGGAGACCGAGCTCAACGCCTCGGGCGACAACCCGATGGTGGTCGCCTCGGAGGGCCGGATCGTTTCGGTCGGCAACTTCGACGTGACCCCGGTGGCGGCGGCGCTCGACCTGATGCGGATCGCGATGGCGCAGGTGATGACGGCCAGCTGCGAGCGCATCCAGAAGCACCTGGCCGGGCACTGGTCCGGGATCTCCACGGGCCTTCGCAGCACCGACACCCCCGACGACGCGCTGGCGCTGGTGGGCGGCGGCGCCGCCGCGCTGGCCGCCGAGGCGCGGCTGCTGGCGATGCCCGTATCATTGGAGCTGCCGACGTCGACGATCGCGGGCGGGATCGAGGATCACCTGACGATGGCGCCGCTGGGGGCGCGGCGGCTGGCCGAGACGGTGGAGCTGGCGGCGCGGCTGGGCGGGCTGGAGCTGGTGGTCTCGGCCCAGGCCATCGACCTGCGCGGCGTGGGGCCGCTGGGCGCCGGCACCGGCCCCGTGCGCGCTCGCGTCCGCGAGATGGTGCCGTTCATCGGCGCCGGCGAGGCCTGGGACCAGGATCTGTCGGCCGTCGCAGCCTGGATGCGCGAGGGCGCCGGCGTCGGCCTCTAGGCAGCGTTGGCGCGACGGCCGACATCAGGCCAGAGCCAGCACGACCCTCCGGCCGCTGCCCGAGCGCAGCAGATCGAAGGCCTCGCCGATCTGGTCGAGCGGCAGCCGATGTGAGATCAGCCGATCGAGCGGCAGCCGCCCCCGCGCGTACTGGTCGAGGATCAGGATGAAGTCGCGCTCGGGTCGGGCCGAGCCATACAGCGATCCCATCACGCGCCGCTCCATGCGCGGGATCGAGAGCGCCGGCAGCTCCAGCTTGGCGTCCTCAGCGGGGATACCGATCAGCACGGTCGTGCCGCGGCGGCGCGTCGAGAGGAAGGCGGCGCGCATCGCGTCGGAGCGGCCAGTGGCCTCGATCGCCACGTCGACGCCGCCGCCCGATACCTCACGCACCCGTTCCGCCGTCTCCTCGGCGGTGGCCGCCGCTGGGACGGCGTCCGTCGCGCCCAGCGACAGCGCGGCCTCCAGTCGCCCCTCGTGCAGGTCGACGGCAATGATCGGCGCCGCGCCGACGGCAGCCAGGCCCATTACCGCCGACAGCCCGACGCCACCGCAACCGATCACCGCCGCGCGCTGCCCGGCGCGCACCTGCGCGCTGCGCCAGACGGCGCAGATCCCGGTGGTGACCGCACAGCCCACCAGTGCCGCCACCTCGGGCGGCACGTCATCGGGGATCGGTACACACGACGCCTCGGGCAGCACCGTCCGCTCGGCGAAGGACGAGATGAACGAGTAGTGGTAGACGGGCTGGCCGCGGCGCGATAGCCGGGTGGTGCCGTCCAGCAGCGTGCCCGCTGCCATCATCGGCCAGGCCACGCCGCACAGGTGCGGCAGGTCGTCGAGACACTCGGCACAACGGCCGCATGACGGCGCCCACGATAACGCCACGTGCTGGCCCGGCGCGACCCGAGTCACGCCACCACCGACCGCCTCGACCACGCCTGCTCCCTCGTGTCCGAGGACGGCCGGACAGCGGGTCTGGGCGGTGCCGTCAACGGCGTTCAGATCGCTGTGACAGACGCCGCTGGCCAGCAGCCGCACCTGCACCTCGCCGGCCCGAGGCGGTGCGAGGTCGAGCTCCTGCACCTCGAGGTCGCCCCCGACTCCCTCCAGCACCGCGGCCCGGATGGTGGTCATGGTCGGCGAGTGTATCGGCTGCCGTATTCGCCCGATTGCACTCCGCCGGCAGTGCCGCCGCGAGCTCCCGATCGCGCCTAGGACAGTCCCGCCCCGTCCTCGTCCAGCACCACCACCGTCCGCGCGCCCTGCCCGCGGCGCAGCCGCTCGAAAGCGGCCTCGACCCCGTCCAGGTCGGTGAAGTCGGACACGGCCCCGGCCACGTCCAGCCGCCCGTCCATCAGCATGCCGATCAGCTCAGGCATCTCGGCGGCCGGATTGCCCGATCCGTAGAAGCAGCCCGCGATCGTCTTGTCGCTCACGAAGTCGAGGGCCGGGAGCGCCACCTCGACTCCCCTGGGGGCGATGCCCACCACCACCGCGGTGCCGCCCGGCCGGATCATCTCGAAGGCCTGGCGGATCGTGTCCGGCCGGCCCACCACCTCGATCGCGTGGTCGGCGCCGCCCTCGCCGCACAGCTCCCTTACCCGCGCCACCGGATCGCGGCCGTCGCCCGCCAGCACCATCTCGGTGGCGCCCAGCCGCAGGGCGCGCTCCAGCTTGCCTGGGTCGCGGTCGATCGCGACCACGCGGGCCGCCCCGGCCAGCCTGGCACCCGCGATCGCCTGCAGGCCGACGCCGCCGCAGCCGATCACGGCGACGCTCTGGCCGGGCTGTACGCGCGCCACGTTGCGCACCGCCCCCAGGCCGGTGACGACGCTGCAGCCGACCAGCGCCGCCTGCCACAGAGGCAACCCGGCCGGGAGCGGCACCGCGGCGGCGGCGGGTACGACGCAGCGCTCGGCGAAGCAGGCGACGCTCAGGAAGTGCTTGACGGGCTCGCCGCCGGGGAAGGACAGGCGCGTGGTGCCGTCGCCGAGTACTCCGCGGCTGTTGTGCTCGCCGGCGGGGACGCAGAGGTTGGCGTGGCCCGCCAGACACTGCGCGCAGGCGCCGCAGGAGGGCACGAAGCAGAACGCCACGTGGTCGCCGGCGGCGACATGCGCGACGCCCGCGCCCACGGCCTCGACCGTGCCGGCGCCCTCGTGGCCGAGCACGATCGGCTGCCGCTCGCTGCCCAGGTGGCCGTCAGCCAGGTGCAGGTCGGAGTGGCAGACGCCGGCCGCGGCGACACGCACCAGCACCTCGCCGGGGCCCGGCGGTGCCAGCTCCAGCTGCTCCACCGTCAGGGGCGAGCCCATCTGGCGCAGCACCGCCGCTCTCGTCCTCATGCCACCCGCCACCGCTCCAGCGCATCCAGATCCGGCTCGATGCCCAGCCCCGGCCCGGGCGGGGGCGCGATGGTGCCGTCGCCGGCGATCTCGAGCACGAATGGCAGCATCCAGTCGCGGCGTTCGGCCGACCAGGCGGGCGGGTCGTAGGGCACCTCCACGTAGCCGTGGGTGGACAGCGCGCAGGCCGCGTGCAGGTTCGCGGCCAGCCCGTAGCCGTTCGACCAGGTGTGCGGCGACCAGCTGCGGCCCAGCTCGCGGGCGAGCTCGGCGATCCGGCGGCATCCGCCGATGCCGCCGCAAAACAGGACGTCGCACTGGATCACCGCGATGCCGCCGCGGGTCAGCAGGTCGCGCGCCTCGTGCTCCTGACGCACCATCTCCCCGGCCGCAATCGGCACGCCGGTGGATGCGACCAGGGCCGCGTAGCCGTCGACGTCGGCCGTGGGCAGCGGCTCCTCCAGCCAGTGGATGCGGAGCGGCTCGAGCCTCGCGGCGCACTCGCGTGCGGTGGCGAGGTCCCAGGCCGGAGCCAGGTCGCCGGGCATCCGCCAGCCCTGGTTCGCGTCGACCATGATCTCCATCTCGTCGCCGACGGCATCGCGCACGGCCTCCACCACCTGCACGTCGTCGCGCCAGTCGGGATGATGGAAGCGGATCTTGAGCGCGCGCAGGCCGCGATCGCGCAGCGCCACCGCGCGGCTCGCCCGCTCCTGCGGCCCCGCAAGCTCGCCGGTCGAGGCATAGGCCGCGAGCGAGCCGCCGTCGCCGCCCAGGAGCTGCCAGACCGGCGTCCCGGCCGACCGGCCGGCCAGATCCCAGCACGCGACCTCGACCGCCCAGGGCCGGCCGCCGTGGAAATCGACGGTCTCGCACGTCCGCTGCACTGATGAATTGTCGCGCGGGTCAACGCCGCGCAGCAGCCGTTCCAGCAGCTCCCGGTCGGGGAGGCCGTCGCCGCCGCTGGCGTACCCCGTGGTGCCGTCGTCGGCCGTCACGACCACCAGCGTCGCATCCTGCGAGGCTCGCGGGATGGGATCCCACGCAGCCCGGAACGGCGGGTCGAACGGGTGCCGGTAGCTGCGCGTCTCGATCGAGACGATCCGCATCACTCGCCGCCGTAGAAGACGTTCCGTGCGTCGTGGCGAAGCTCGGCGATGCGGCGCACCGATTCGGCCGGTGCGCCGGCCAGCGCGTCGTCGACGGCGCGGCGGGTGGCGTCGCGTGCCGCCCCGCGGCAGGCCGTCTCGTCGGTCGCGTCGGGGTCCACCCAGGCCGCGACCAGCAGCACCAGGTCGCCGGCCTGCTCGGCCGGCAGCACACCGTCTGCCACGGCGTCCATCACGGCCTGACCGATGCCCAGCTGGGCGGCGCCCCAGGTGATGCGCTGGTGCAGATCCTCGATCGCGGTGGCCTTGTTCGTCATGATCGTGACCGGCCGCACGGCGTTGCCCGCGCCCAGGCAGACGACCACGGGCGCGTGGCCGGCACGCGGGTTGGCCAGCGCCGACACGGCCACCGCCGCGGTCGGCGACCCGCGCCAGGCCAGCACCAGGTTGATGTGGCTGCCGTTCGGGACGTCGCCCGACCAGGCCTCGCCGATCCTGCCGTCGATGTGTTCGCGGTCGAGCATGTGCACGCGGGAACCTATGCGACCACACCGGCTCCGCGCCACCGGCACCATCCGCGCCGGGCGCGGGTAGCCTGCGCCGATGCGTGCGATCGTGTTCACGGGCGGCGGCGGCCCCGAGGTGATGAGCCTGGAGCAGCGGCCCGACCCGGTGCCCGGCTCGGACGAGGTGCTGGTCGCCGCCACGCACTCGGGCATCAACCCCGCCGACCTGAACCAGCGGGCCGGCCACTATCCGGCGCCGCCCGGCGCGCCCGCCGACATCCCGGGGCTGGAGGTGTCGGGCACGGTGGTGGCGGTGGGGCGGAACGTCAGCGAGTGGCGCGAGGGAGACCGCGTGTTCGGTGTTGTCGGAGGGGGCGGCCATGCCGACCGCGCCGTCGTCAACGCCCGCCATGTCGCCCGCATCCCCGACCGGCTCGGCGACGAGCAGGCGGCCGCGGTGCCGGAAGCGTTCATCACCGCGCACGACGCCTGCTACACCCAGGCCCGCCTGCACCCGGGTGAGCGGCTGCTGGTGAACGGGGCCAACGGCGGCGTCGGGCTGGCCGCCGTCCAGATGGGGCTCGCCACCGGCGTGCGCGTGCTCGCCAACGCCCGCTCGCAGCAGGCGCGCGAGCGGCTGGCCGCACTCGGCGCCGAGCCGGTGTCGCTGGAGGATGCGAAGAATGCGGATGTGATCCTGGAGCTGGTGGGATCGCCCAACCTGGCCGGGAACTTCGAGGCGGTGGCGCTGCGCGGCCGGATCGTTATCGTCAGCACGGCTGCCGGGTCGACGGCGGAGATGCCGTTGCGGGCGCTGATGGGCAAGCGCGCCACCATCATCGGCACGCTGCTGCGGGCGCGGCCGATCGAGCAGAAGGGGGCCGCCGTGCAGGCCTTCGCCCGCCAGGTGGTGCCGCTGCTGGAGTCGGGCGCGATCGACCCGGTCGTCGACCGGGTGTTCCCCGCGGAGCAGGTGGCCGAGGCCTTCGACTACATGGCCCAGCCCGGCAAGTTCGGCAAGGTGCTGCTGGCGTGGTAGCGGTCTGCTAGCCCGTCTGCGGCCACCGCGGCCGCGACCCGGGCAGCCGCTCGAGCCCGCTCCAGTCGTCGCGGCGGGGAGCGAACACCTCGACGGCAACGGCTCCCTCCGGCCCGGCTTCAACCTCGTGCGGCACGTTCGCGGGGATGTACCACGTGGCTCCCGGCCCCAGCTCGCGCGTCTCCTCGCCGATCCGGAAGCGCATCGTTCCGGACGCCAGCACGCCCAGCTGCTCGTTCTCGTGCCGGTGCTCCGGCACGGTGCTGCCGGGATCAAGCTCGATCACGGCGAACGAGACCAGCTCGCCGTGCACGGTGCGGGCGGCGATGCCGTCCCAGATCCGAAGCGGCTGCATGCCGGCGAGCTGGTCGAAGTCGCTCACCAAAACACCCTATCTCACAGCTTCTTGCCGGGGTTGAACAGCCCCTTCGGGTCGAGCGCCTGCTTGATCGCGCGGTGTGCGCCGACCGCGGCCGGGCCCCACTGCCGCTCCAGGTAGCCCGCCTTGACCGTCCCCAGCCCGTGCTCGCCCGAGATCGACCCGTCCATCTCGAGCGTCAGGTCGAACAGCTCCTGGACGGCCGCCTCAGCGGCGGCGAACTGCGCGGGGTCGCCCGGGTCGAGCAGGAAGCTCGAGTGCAGGTTGCCGTCGCCGGCATGGCCGAAGCTGAGCCCGGTCAGCCCGTGCCGCTGCCCGATCCGCGGCACCGCCGCCACCATCTCGGCCAGGCGGTCGAGCGGTACCACGATGTCCTCGGAGAGCTTGCCGCCGTGCACCGCCCCCAGCCGCGACGAGAGCCCGTCGCGCCAGCGCCAGACGGCCTCGCGGTCGTCCACCTGCCGCACCGCGACGGCACCCTCCGCCATCGCCTCGAGCAGCGCGTCGCGACGGGCCGCCGCCTCCAGCGTGCCGCCGTCCGCCTCAGCCAGCACAAGCGCTCCATCGACCGTCTCGGCCGGGAGGCCGCCGCCGCCGAAACGCATCGCGGCGACGTCCAGCAGCTCGATCGCCGCCGCCTCGATGCCGCTGCCCAGGATCCGTTCGATCGCGGCGCAGGCGGCGGCGTCGGTGGGGTAGACGCCCGCCACGACGTGCACCGCCTCGGGCGCCGGCACCAGCCGCAGCCAGGCGGCGGTGATCAGCCCCAGGGTGCCCTCCGACCCGACCAGCAGCCCCAGCAGGTCGTAGCCGGCCACGTCCTTCCGCACCGGCCCGCCCACCGTGATCAGCTCGCCGGGTGCGATCACCGCCTCGATCCCGGTCACCCAGCGGCGGGTGACGCCGTAGCGGAAGGCGTGCGGGCCGCCGGCGTTGGTGGCCAGGTTGCCGCCGATCTGCGACTGCTCCGAGGCGCCCGGGTCGGGTGGGAACATGAGCCCGCTCTCGCGCGCCACCTGGTGCAGGCGCCCGGTGGTGACGCCCGCCTCCACCTGGATCCGCCACACCAGCGGGTCGAAGCTGCGGACCCGGTTCAGGCGCTCCAGGCTGATCACCACGCCGCCGTCGGGCACCGCGCCCCCGGCCACCCCGCTGCCGCCACCGCGCGGCGTGAGAGCGATGTCGTTGCGGTAGCAGGCCGCGACGACTCGCGCGGCCTCGGCGGCGTCGGCCGGACGCACCACCGCCGATGCCGATCCGTGCAGCCCGCGGGCGGTGGCATCGGTCAGGTACTCGGCCGGCACTGGGCTGACCACGTGATCGGGGCCGACGGCGCGGATCAGCTCGTTCAGCATGGCAGTGAGCCTACAGCGGCGCCGGCGCGGTGCTCGAGCGCACGTGCAGCCGCGGCTCGATCACCATCTCGCCGGCGGTACGGCCGGCGATCGCATCGACCAGCATCTGGGCCGCGCCCACCGCCGCGCCCGGCGTGTCCCATCCCACCGCGGTCAGCGCCGGTTCGAGCAGGCGCGAGATCGGGATGTCGTCGAAGCCGACAACACTGATGTCCCCGCCCACCTGCAGGCCGGCATCGCGGCTGGCCTGGTAGGCGCCGCAGGCGATCGAGTCGGAGAGCGCGAACACGGCGGTCGGCGGCCGTGGGCCGGCGAGCACGCGCGCGGCGGCGGCGCGGGCCTGGTCGTCGGCGAACCCGCAGCGCACGCGCCGCACGCCGGCACGGCGGGGTACGGCGTGCGGGCCGCCGCCCAGCACCACGATCTCGCGGTGTCCCAGGCCCTGCAGGTGATCGAGCGCGAGGCCGATGCCGGCGCGTGAGTTGAACCGGATCGACCCGGCCGGCGCGGGCAGCGAGGCGTTCACCGACACCGTCGGTGTGGCGGCAGCGATCGCCCGCCAGTCCGGGGCGCTGGGATCGATCGGCAGCACGATCAGGCCGTCACAGCGCTGGGCTGCAAGATCCCGTGCCAGGGCCAGCTCCTCCTGCGCGTCGCCTGCGGCGTCGGCCAGCACCATCCGCAGCCCGTGGCGGCGGAGGCTGCCCTGTAGGCTGGTGACGAACTGCTGATGCCAGAGGTCGGCGAGGCTGCCCCCGACCACGCCGACCAGCTCGGTGCGGCCGCCGCGCAGCGCGCGTGCGATCGGGTCGCTGCGAAAGCCGATGCGGTCGGCGGCGGCGCGCACGCGCCGCTCGGTGGCGGGGGACACGCGCTGGCCGCGCAGGGCGTAGGAGACGCCGGCGGTGGAGAGGCCGGTTATCTCGGACAGCTCCCGCAGCGTGGCCCGCTTGCGTTCCGGGCGGTGGTTCGGCACAATCACATGTTAATCGTTTCACCACGAAGATGCGAACCGACGTCCACCAACACCTCTGGCCGCGCCCGCTGGTGGACGCGCTGCGCGCACGCCGCTCTCCGCCGTACCTGGAGGGCGATGGCGACGTTCCGGTGCTGCACATGGCGCACGAGCCGGCGGGTGCCGTCGACCTCACCCGGCACCGGCTGGACAGCAGGCTGTCGGCGCTCGATGAGGCAGGCATCGATCGGGCCGTGATCTCGCTCTCGACGCCGCTCGGCATCGAGGCGCTCCCCGAGGCCGAGTCGCTGGAGCTGATCGGCGCCTACCACGACGGCCTGGCCGACCTGATCGAGCGGTCAGACGGCCGGCTGGCGGCCTGGTCGGCAGCTCCGCTGGCCTGCCCGGACGCCGGCGCGGATACCGTCGAGGCGGCGCTCGACCGCGGGTTCGTGGGTGCCTCCTTGCCCAGCGAGGCGCTGGCCGGGCCGGAGGCGATCGAGCGGGTGGCACCGCTGCTGGACATGCTCGAGCGCCGCGGAGCCGCGCTGTTCGTGCATCCGGGGCCGGCGCCGGGGACGCAGCCGTACGCGCTCGATGCGGGCATGCCGATCTGGTGGCCGAACCTAGGCGTCTACCCGGGCCTGTCGATCCGGGCCTTCTTCGGCTGGCGCACGCTGGGCGCGTCACGCTGGCCCGGCCTGCGCCTCTGCTTCGCGATCATGGCCGGCGGCGCGCCGTTCCTGGAGGAGCGCTGGCGGGCTTTCAGCGGCGAGACGCGCGCGATCGACCGCAACATGTACATGGACACCGCGTCCTGCGGCCGGCTGGCGCTCGAGTGCGGCATGGCCACCTACGGGGTCGAGCAGATCGTGCTCGGCACCGATATACCCGTTATCAGCCCGCTGCCACTTGGGCGAGCGCTGACCGACCTGGGTGCGGCCGTCGAGGACGCGGTCGCGCACACCAACCCCCTCAGGCTGTTCGACCAGATGGAGCGACAATGAGCGACCACGACACCGATCTGCACTGCTTCCTCCGCGAGCGGCTGGGCGACCACGACCTCGATCCGGAGCAGGCCGAGGCGCTGGCCGGCGAGCTGGCGGAGCGGGCCGAGCTGTGGCAGCACCTCGTCCGTCACAGCGATCAGGAGCGGATCTACACCGAGCTCTACCGCGACCACCACCTGGATGTGTGGCTGATCTGCTGGAGCGGCACGCAGGACACCGGGCTGCACGATCACGACCTGTCCGGCGGAGCCGTGCGGATCGTGGACGGAGCGCTCGACGAGGACCGGCTGTGCCTGGGCTCGGGCATCGACACCACGCGCTACGACGCCGGGCAGTCCTTCCGGTTCGATGCGTCGCGCATCCACGACGTGCGAAATGCGGCCGGGCATGTCACCACGTCGCTGCACCTGTACTCGCCGCCGCTGTGGCGGATGGGCTACTACGACGTGGGGGAGGACGGCCGCATCTCGCGCCGCTCGGCCAGCTACGCGGAAGAGCTGCGGCAGTGAAGGACTGAAGGCTGAGCGGCAGCACGCCGATACAAGCACCGGTGTGCGCCGTTCATCGTTGACACCCCTGATCTGCCTGCTGCTCCTGGCGCTTCCCGGGTGTGGCATCGGCCCGTCCTCGCACGCGCCCTCCACCGGGCCTTCGCCGGCCGACGCGATGACCACCAAGCAGCGCTTCACCGCGGCCAGGCCGGCGGTTGAGACCTACCTGAAGGCGCTGGCGCTGCACCGCACGGCCGACGCGGCGCCGGTGGTGCAGGCGGCGGGCACGTTTGCCAACCAGAGCACGTTGGACGACCTGCAGACGTGGTTCGGGCGGCTGCCGATCGGCGCCGTCAAGATGACGGCCAGGCCGGTGAAGGTGCCCGACCCCGGGTCGGTGGGCGTGCGGGTGTCGATCAGCGCGCGGTTCTCGCCGGCGCCGCTGTCGAACTGGGTGAAGCTGGGCGACCGGGTGATGCTGGCCAGCTACAGCGAGGGCGCCTGGCGCGTGGTGGCCGACATCTCGGCCCGAAAGGCCGTCCACACGAAGGCCTACGGCCTGCGCCTGTTCGAGGTGCCGTCGGTGCTGACGGGGAAGCACACGACGGTGATCTACGAGGCGGTGGAGGCCGCGAACGACGCCACCCAGATCCTGACCGACGCCGACGAGGTCGTGCCGCGCCTGACCGGCCTGTTCGGGCGCAACCGGGCCGCCGCGCACCCGGTCATCTTCGTGATCAGCACCCGCAAGCAGGGCCAGCAGCTGTCGGGCGTCAAGATCTTCCGCAAGGAGCTGCCGGAGGGCTTCGTGATCAACGGCGTCGCCTACATCGAGTGGCCGGTGTGGGGCCCGGGCAACGTGCTGGAGCGGGACGGCACCATCGCCCACGAGCTGACGCACGTGGCCAGCATGGGGATGCTCGGCCGCTCGCCGCACAGCCTGGTGGAGGGGCTGGCGATGTACGAGGAGGACAGCTACCTGCGCACGCTGGGCGTGCACCTCACGCTCGGGAGCATCGCGCACCTGTACGCGAGCGGCGGCTTCCCGTCGATCACGGTCTGGCGCACGCGCGTCACCGACTGGGGACTGCGCAACCCGACCGCGGTCGACCTCTGCTACGAGGACGGTCAGGCCATGTCGGCGGTGATCATGGAGCACCACGGCGGCGCGGCCGGCATCGCGCGGCTGGCGAAGGCGTTCAACGCCATGCACGCCGGGCACAAGGGAGCGCTCTACAGCGAGGCGCAGGTGCGCGAGGCGTTCCAGCGCGGCCTGGGCGTCTCGTTCGACCGGGTGGTGGCCGAGGCACACGCCTACGCCGCCGCGCACGTGCACTGACCGAGATTGTGTCCGGATCGCCCAGTCCCCCGGCGCACCTGGCTCGCTAGTGTGGCGCGCATGGACGACGCCCGTGCGCTGCTGGCCGAGCTGGTTGCGATCGACTCCGTCAACCCCAGCCTGGTGCCGGGTGGCGCGGGTGAGGCTGAGATCGCACGGTTCGTGGGCGGCTGGCTGGCGTCCCGCGGGCTCGAGGTGGACGTATCCGACGCCGAGCCCGGCCGGCCGAATGCGGTCGGTCGCGCCCGCGGCAGCGGCGGTGGCCGCACGCTGCTCCTGAACGCGCACATGGACGTGGTGGGGGTGGACGGCATGAGCGACCCGTTCCGGCCCCGCGTCGAGGGCGACCGGCTCTACGGGCGCGGCGCCTACGACATGAAGGCCGGCCTGGCCGCGATCATGGTGGCCGCGGCGGCCGCGGCCGAGCGCGGGCTGGCCGGTGACGTGGTGGTGGCCGCGGTCTGCGACGAGGAGTTCGCGTCGGCCGGCGCCCAGGCGGTGGCGCAGACGGTCACGGCCGACGCCGCCATCGTCACCGAGCCGACCGGCGCCGAGATCAACGTGGCCGTCGCGCACAAGGGCTTCACCTGGCACCGGATCGTGGTCGGCGGCCGCGCCGCGCACGGCTCGCGTCCGCAGGACGGCGTCGACGCGATCGCCCGCATGGGCCACGTGCTGGTCGGCCTCGACCAGATGTCGGATGAGCTGGCCGCCCGCGAAGGCCACCCGCTGCTCGGGCCGGGATCGATCCACGCCTCGATCATCGACGGCGGCCGCGAGCTCTCGACCTACCCGGACAGCTGCCGGCTGCAGCTGGAGCGCCGGACGCTGCCGGGCGAGACGGCCGAGAGCGTCGAGGCGGAGCTGTCGGCGATGCTGGATGCGATCACCGACGCCGGCCACGATCTGTCGGCCGAGCTGCACACGACGCTGGTGCGCGACCCGTTCGAGGTGGACGCCGACTCGGCGATCGTGACCGTCGCCCGCGAGGCGCTGGGCGGCGACGTGCCCGTGATCGGCGTCCCCTTCTGGGCGGACAGCGCGATCTTCTCGGCCGCCGGCATCCCCACCGTCATCTTCGGCCCCGGCGGAGAAGGCGCCCATGCCGACGTCGAGTGGGTCGACCTGAACCAGCTCGACCGCTGCGTGGACGCCCTCGACCGGGTGATCGCGAGCTTCTGCTCCTAGCGTCGCGCGCCCGTCAGTGCCCTTCCGGCTCGTCCTCGTCGATCCACTCACCATAGGGCTGCGCCGCTCCCGGCGCCGCGCCGATGCAGACGATGCGTGTGCCGGGCTCGAGCGCCTCGTAGGCGCGGTTCGCCGCCGGGTCGGGAGCGGATACGACCGTGCCCGGCCCGGCCTCGATGCGGTCGTCGCCGATCGTGAACGAGGCCCGGCCGCTGACCACGACGTACGCCTCCTGGTGGCCGGTCTCGGACTCGTCGTGGGCGATGTCGAACTCCTCGCCGGGATCGCAGACGATCGCGTTCATGCCGAACGCCTGCAGGCCCAGCGGGCCGTTCAGCTGCTGCCAGCGGCCGAAGCTGGTGGGCTTGACGGGGAGCGTGCTGAGGTCGACGGTGGCCATCGTGTCTCCTTGTGTGGTGTGTTCAGGTCTTGGTGCCGCGGATGATGACGGCGCCGCCCACGGACAGCCGCTGGGCGCGGAGGTCGCCGATGCCGGCATCGTGCCACCAGCCCAGCACCTGTTCCAGCGGGTGATCGTGCCAGAAGCGCTCGATGCTGGGGCCGAGGAAGCGGCCGGTGCGATACCAGCCGGGGCCGCCGGCCGCGCCCACGGCGGGCAGGCCGATCCGCGTCCAGGCCCACCAGGCCGGATACCAGGCGCCCGCGGGCACGAAGAACTCGAGCGACGCCATCTCGCCGCCGGGGCGGATCGGGCGGGCCAGCTCGCGCAGCACGGCGGGCGGATCGTCGACGTAGCGCAGCAGATACGTGTGCACGAGCGCGTCCACCGACGCATCCTCGAGCGGCAGCGCCTCGGCCTCGCCCTGCACCAGCTCGATGCGGCTGTCCAGCCCGGTCGCCGCCACGCGTTCGCGGCCGCGGGCAAGCATCGCCTCGTTCTGGTCGATCCCGATCACGCGGCTGCCCTGGCGCCAGGCGATCGACATGGCGACGGCGGCGGTGCCGGTGGCGACGTCGGCCACGACCGAGTCGGGGCCGACCGCCAGCCGGTCGACCAGCAGGTCGTGCCAGCGGCGGTCGTTGCCGAACGAGAGCAGCTGTGCCCAGCGGTCGTAGTCGGCCGCGATGCCGTCGAACAGACCCAGCGCGTGGCGCTTGCGTTGCGAGGTGTCCTGCGTCATACCGTGGCGTAGCGATCGCGCTCGGCGACTGCCAGCTGGTCGGCGCGCTCGTTCATCTCGACGCCGGTGTGGCCGCGCACGCGCTGGAAGCTGACGTTGTGACGGGCCGCCTCCTCGGCCAGGCGCTGCCACAGATCCTGGTTCTTGACGGCCTGCCTGGAGGCGGTGCGCCAGCCGTTTCGCTGCCACTGCTCCAGCCAGCCCTTCGTGAACGCCTGCTCCACGTACGCGGAGTCGGTGTTAATGACGACGTCCATTGGCCGCGTGATGGCGGCCAGGCCCATGATCACCGACATCAGCTCCATGCGGTTGTTCGTGGTGTCGGCCTCGCCGCCGGACAGCTCGCGCTCGTGACCGTTCCAGATCAGGATCGCGCCCCAGCCACCCGGCCCGGGATTCCCCGAGCAGGCGCCGTCCGTCCACAGTTCCACGACCTCGGCCACGTCGCTAGTCTAGAGCCCGATGCCGGTGCCCTCTCCCCGCAACGCGCCGCTGGCGGTGGCGCTGCTCGGCCGCGGCGTCGTCGACCCGGAGCAGCCGCTGCTGCACGCGGACGATGCGGGGGTGTTACGTGGCCGAGCGGCGTTCGAGACGATGCGGGTCTACGAGGAGGTGCCCTTCCGGCTGGACGCGCACCTAGCGCGGCTGGTGGGGTCGGCGGAGGTGCTGGGCCTGCCGGTGCCCGATCCGGCCCGGCTGGGGCCGCTGGCGCTGGAGGCGGTGGCTGCGGCGGGCGTGCCGGGGTGCGTGCTGCGGGTGGTGTGGACGGGTGGCCGCGAGGCGGAACAGGACGGCGTCGGCTTCGCGCTGGTGACGGCGTTGCCGGACGGGCTCGAGCAGCAGCGAGGGCGAGGCGTGGCTCTCGCATCGCTGCAGCTGGCGATCGGCGCGCACGCCCGGCGCTCGTCGCCGTGGCTGCTGCCGGGCGTGAAGTCGACCAGCTACGCGGTCAACATGGCGGCGCAGCGGGAGGCGCACCGGCGCGGGGCGGACGATGCGGTGTTCCTGTCGGCCGAGGGGATCGTGCTGGAGGGGCCCACGTCGAACGTGTGGTTCACGGAGGGCGAGACGCTGTGCACGCCCGGGCTCGACCTGGGCATCCTGGCCGGGGTCACGCGCGACACCCTGCTGGCGGCGGCGGCGGCGCGCGGGATCGATGTGGTGGAGGATGGGTTTGCGATCGAGCGGCTGTTCGCGGCCGACGAGGTGTTCACCAGCTCGAGCGTGCGCGAGGTGATGCCGGTGGTGACGCTGGACGAGCGGACGGTGGGGGGCGGCGCGCCGGGGCCGGTGGCGAGGGAGATGCAGAGCGCATTACGCGCTGAAACCTGAGGCGGCCGCATCGCCGCACTTGGGCGGGAGCCCGCCGCTGTCGGGCCGGCTCCCTTCAGTCAGTGCGCGTTGCGCCGCACATTCAGAGGGCGGCTTCCGGAACCTTGTGCCACTGCGCCACGTACTGCCGCTGCAGCGGGTGCGTCAGCCGCCCCGCCCATGCCACCTGCACCATGTCCGGCCGCTTGGGCACGTTGCGCGGGTACATCCCGGCCTCGTAGGGGAGCCGGCTGCCCTTGCGGTGGTTGCAGCGGCGGCAGGCTGCCACCACGTTGTCCCAGGCATGCTCGCCGCCGCGCGACAGCGGCTTCACGTGGTCGACGGTCAGATCGCGCGGGCCGCCGTCGCGGCCGCAGTAGGCGCAGCGCCAGTTGTCGCGGCAGAACAGCACCCGCCGCACCACCGTGTGCTTGACGATCGGGCGCAGCTCCACGTAGGCCGGCACCTGCAGAATCACCGGCAGCGCCAGCCGCAGATGCTGGGAGCGGTACACCACCGACTCGTCTTCGGCGATCACCTGCGCGTGGCCGCAGACCACCAGCGTCACGGCGCGCTCGCGCGAGACGAGGCTGGTCGGTCGCATGGTCGCATCAAGCAGCAGGCAGCGGATCTGTTCATCTCCACGCTGGTGTTGACCGCAGTGTAGATGCGTGATCCGCCGGAATGAAGCTCAGGCGGAGCGGCGCCGGCGGCCCTTGGAGCGCCGGGATTCCCGCAGCTCGCCCTGGGCGCGGTCGATCAGTACGCGTGCGTCCAGCTCCCGCGGCTGCGCCTGCGCCACGCCGGCGGACAGCGATACGCCGGTGCGCTCCGCCATCCGGCGGACGACGCGGTCGGCGATGGCCGGGCCGTCGCCGCCCACGCCGGGCAGCACCAGCAGGAACTCGTCTCCGCCGATGCGCGCGGCAATGTCGCAGTCGCGCGACTCCTCGCGCAGCACGTCGGCGACCCGGCGCAACACCAGGTCGCCGGCGGCATGCCCGTCGCGGTCGTTCACCGCCCGGAAGCCGTCCAGGTCGAAGGCTACGACCGACAGCTCGCCGCCGCCGGCGTTGGTCGCGACCAGGCTCGCCTCCAGCTGCTCGTGCAGTCCACGATGGCTGAGCAGGCCGGTCAGCTGATCGTGCAGCACCTGTTGGCGGATGCCCTCATGCAGCTGCGCGCTTCGCACGGCCATCGCGGCCTGGCCGGCGATCGTCTGGCAGAAGGCGATGTCATGCGGCGACCAGCGCTCGTCGCTCTGGTGGTCGACCACCTCGATCAGTCCCACCGAGCGCGCCTCGACCACCAGCGGCAGCGCGATCCAGGTCTGCCAGCCCCACTCGTCCAGCTGGTCGCGCACGCGCTGGTTCCAGCCCGGGTCGTCGCGGCGGTACTCGCCGTAGGCACTGCCTTCGGCCAGCAGGGCGCGGCTGTGCGGCCAGTCTTCCAGCACATACTGCTCACCTCGCTGATCCTCGGCGATGCCGGTGCCGAGCTCGTAGACGGACATGATCGTGAGCTGGTCGCGGCCCGCGTCCCAGGACGAGATCGTGCACTCGCCGGCGCGCTGCGTGGCCAGCACCAGATGCTCGGCCAGCAGGTCGGTTACCCCGGTCACGGTCGGCGTGCGAGGCAGCTCCACGGCCAGGCGATGAAGCACCTCAAGCTCACGGCGGTTGCGGTCGCCCTGTGTGAACCGGCGCGTCATGCCGACAGCCTGTATGTCCGTTTGCCGGCGCGCTTGGCCTCGAGCAGGGAGCGATCGGCCCGCGCCATCACCAGCAGCGGATCGGTCTCACCCGGCTCCGCGATGGTGATGCCGAGCGAGGCACCGGCGCCCGCCTTGGACGTGATGGCGGCCAGCACCCGCCGTCCCACCAGCTCGATCTCGTCGCCGACACCGGGCAGGATCAGCGCGAACTCATCGCCGCCCAGGCGGCCGGCCACGTCGCTCTGGCGCGCGCAGCAGAGGATCGCCGAGGCCACCAGCACCAGCGTCTTGTCACCGGCCAGGTGGCCGCGCGAGTCGTTCAGGGCCTTGAAGTTGTCGAGGTCGAGCGTGATCACACCGACCCGGGTGCCGTCGCGCTGGGCGCGGCTCAGCTCCTGGCCCAGGCGCTGGTAGAAGGCGCGGTGGTTGAGCAGGTCGGTCAGCGAGTCGCGGTCGGCCTGCTCCTGCAACCCCTCGTACAGTTGGGCGTTTCGCACGGCCATCGCGGCCTGGCTGGCGATCGTCTGGCAGAAGGCGATATCGCGCTGCGACCATACCCGCGACGACCGGTAGTCGGCCACCTCGATCAGGCCGACGGAGCGGCCCTCGACTACCAGCGGCAGCTCGATCATGGAACGCCAGCCCCACAGCTCCAGCACGGCTCGGTCGTTGCTGCTGAGGTCGGGATCGGACATCCGGTACTCGCCCCAGCCGCGGCCGCGCTTGAGCAGCGCACGGGTGGCGGGGTACTCATCGAGTGGGTTCTCGACCTGGCCGCGGGGCCAGGCCGGCGGACCGTGCACCGTGTGGGCGGCGGCGTCGATCAGCAGGTCGCGCTGCCTGTCCCAAAGGGAGATGGCGCACTCGGAGGCGCGCTCGACACCCGACACCAGCTCGCGCGTCAGGGCGCGCAGGACGTCGGTCGTCGAGAGCGACTGTGTCAGCGCGACGGCGACGCGGTGCAGAACTTCGAGCTCACGCCGGTCGCGCTCGGGGATGCTGCGCCGGGTTGACATGTGAAACGTGTATCGGCATGCCCGCGAGGCGACTGAACCTCCGGCACGGGCCGATCGAGGTCGGCTATGTTCGCCCGACATGGGCGAGGAGATGGTCACAACCACGCGGGACGGCGAGGTCTGCATCGTGCGGCTGCAGCGGGAGGCCAAGCTGAATGCGCTCAGCGAGCAGATGGCCGCGCAGCTGATCGCCGCGCTTGGCTCGGACGATGTCACGGGTAGCAGGGTGGTGGTCGTGGCCGGCTCCGCGAAGGCGTTCTCGGCGGGGGCCGACCTGACCGAGTTCACCGACCCCAGCCCCGAGCAGACGATCCGCTACTACCGCGGGCCGGGCCGGATCTGGGAGCTGCTGCCGGAGCTGCCACAGCCCTCGATCGCGGCCATCTCGGGCTGGGCGATCGGGGGCGGTCTCGAGCTGGCGCTGTCGGCCGACCTGCGGGTGGCGGATGAGACGGCCCGGTTCGGGCTGCCGGAGGTCTCGCTGGGGATCCTGCCCAGCGCCGGTGGGATGTCGCGGCTGGTGCGGCTGCTGGGCACGGCCCGCGCGAAGCAGCTGATCTTGCTGGGCGAGCGGTTCGATGCGGCCCGCGCGCTGGAGCTGGGCGTGGTCAACCGGGTGGTGCCCGAGGGCGAGGCCGAGGCGGCGGCGCTGGAGTGGGCTCAGAAGCTGGCGGAGCAGCCGCAGGCCGCACTGCAGATCACGCGCGAGCTGATCGACCGGTCGGCGGAGATGTCGCTGGCCGGATCGCTGGCGGCGGAGCGGCTGGCGCAGGGCATGCTCGCGCACAGCGCTGACAGCTATCGGGCCGACCGGTGAGCCGCGTCGCGATCGTCACCGGCGGTGGCACCGGCATCGGCCGGGCGGCGGCGCTGGCGCTGCACCGCGACGGCTGCCGGGTGGTGATCGCCGGCCGCAGGCCGGAGCCGCTGGAGGAGGTGCGAGGGCGGATCGGCGAGGACTGCGCGGTGCTGTCCGGCGACATCCGCGAGCCCGAGGTGGCGGACGCGCTGATCGACCTGGCGCTGGAGCGGTTCGGGCGCATCGACGTGCTGCTCAACAACGCCGGCGGGCAGTTCCTGTCGCCGGCCGAGGAGATCTCGCCGAACGGGTGGGCGGCGGTACGGCGGCTGAACCTGGACGCGCCCTGGTACCTCACCCAGCAGGTGGCGAAGCGCTGGATGATCGAGCACGGTGGCGGACGCATCATCTCGATCGTGCTGTGCCCGACCCGCGGCATCCCCGGGATGGCGCACTCGTCGGCGGCGCGGGCCGGCACCGAGGCGCTGGCGCGGGTGCTGTCGGTCGAGTGGGGCAAGCACGACATCGGCGTCGTCTGCGTCGCGCCCGGCTGGATCGACACCGAGGGCATGCGCCAGTACGGCGACGACCTCGACGAGCTGGCCAAGCTGGTGCCGATGCGGCGGCTGGGCAGCCCGGAGGAGGTGGCCGACACGGTCG
>DATNEO010000044.1:0-8035 GCA_035553035.1 Gaiellales bacterium
CGCCCAGCGTCGACGCCGCTGGTCGCGCCGGCCAGCACCACGCGCAGCTCGTCGGCGGCGCTCACCGCAGCTCCACGCGGTAGGCGAGGGCCTCGGCCACGTCGTCCTCGCCCACGGCCGCCCGGCCGTCCAGCGCGGCCACGGTGGCCGCGACGCTCTGCATCCGGCGACGGGCGCGCATCGATAGCAGCAGCCGGTCACAGGCGTCGGTCAGCAGCCGTTCCGCCGCCGGATCCAGGTCTGCCCGCGAGGTCGCCAGCAGCTCGTGTGCCGCCAGCACACGCACGGCCACCTCCTCGCTGCCCTCACCCGGCGCCCCGTGCGCCTCGGACCGCGGCACCGCCACCCGTAGGTCGAAGCGGTCTGCAAGCGGGCCGCTGATGCGCGCCCGGTAGCTCGCCAGCCGCTGCTCCGTGCAGACGCACTCGCGCTTGGGATCACCATGGTGGCCGCACGGGCACGGGTTCATCGCCGCCACCACCAGGCTGCGGGCCGGCAGCCGCACCGAGCCGGCCGCCCGCGCGATCAGCACCTCGCCGTCCTGCATCGGCAGCCGCAGCGCCTCCAGCGCCGCCCGGTTGAACTCGGGCAGCTCGTCCAGGAACAGCACTCCCCGGTGAGCCATCGTTACCTCGCCCGGGCGCAGGCTGCTGCCGCCCACCAGCGCCGCCTGGGAGGCGCTGTGATGGGGCGCGCGAAACGGCCGTGCGCACGCCCGGCCGTGGCCGTTCAGCGTGCCCGCCACCGACTGGATGCGGGTGATCTCGAGCAGCTCCGGGAGGCTGGGCGACGGCAAGATGCCGGGCAGCCGCCGGGCGAGCATCGTCTTGCCCGACCCGGGCGGCCCCACCATCAACAGGTTGTGGTGCCCGGCGGCGGCGATCTCCAGCGCGCGCCGGGCGGCCGGCTGACCGCACACGTCGCGCAAGTCGGGGCCCGCCGGCGGCGGCTCGGGACGGGCGGCGGGCACGGGCGTGGGATCCGCCTGCCCGGCAAGGATCTGCACCGCCTCGTAGAGATCATAGGCCGGGAGCACCGGAACCGCCTCGGCCAGGCCGGCCTCGACGGCGTTCTCGGGGGCTACCAGCAGCCCCTCCAGGCCTCGCCTGCCGGCCGCCTCGGCGATCGCGATGGTGCCCTGAATCGGCCGCAGCCGGCCGTCCAGACCGAGCTCGGCAGCGGCGCCGACGCGGCCCACGGCGGCGGCCTCGACCTGACCGCTGGCGGCCAGGATCGCGAGCGCGATTGCCAGGTCGAATCCGGATCCCTGCTTGCGCTCGCGAGCAGGCGCCAGGTTGACCGTGACCCGCTCCGGCGGGAAGCGGTACGAGGCGGACTTGATCCCACTGCGCACGCGCTGGCGCGCCTCCTGCACGGCCCGGTCGGCCAGCCCCACCACTGCGAACGCGGGCGCCGTGCCGCTCTCGACGTGGGCCTCGACGTCGATGCGGCGGGCATCGATGCCCGTGATCCAGAAGCTGGTCGCCGTCGCGATCATGCGGCCACGCTACGGAGGCGGGGCGCGCGAGTGGGTGACGGAACGTGCCGGAATCGTCGCGGAACGGCAACGTGCCCGTCAGGCGCGGCTCAGAACGCGGCCGGCAGGTGCCGCACGGCGTAGCCGCTGACCGCGATCACGTCGAAGCGCACCTGCCGGATGCTGTCGTCACGTGCCATCAGCACCTCGGCGGCCTCGTGCAGCCGCCGCTGCTGCCGCGGCCCGACCGCCTCCAGCGGCCCGCCGTATCGCTCCACCCGCCGCGCCTTCACCTCGCAGATCACGAGCAGGTCGCGCTTGCGCGCCAGCAGGTCGACCTCGCGCCCGGCCACGCGCACGTTGCGCCCGACGATGCGGTAGCCGCGCAGGCGCATCGCCCAGGCCGCCATCGTCTCGGCCAGGCGGCCGTAGCGGTGGTCGGGCAACCTGCTCACGCCAGCGCGCCCAGCTCCTGGTAGGCGGCGGCCTGGAACGACCGGCGATGCAGCGGGGTGGTGCCGCGCGATCGCACGGCCGCCGTGTGTTCCGGCGTGATGTAGCCGACGTGGGTCTCGAAGCCGTAGCCGGGGTAGCGGTCGGCGATGCCGTGCATGTAGCGGTCGCGTGTGACCTTGGCCAGGACGGAGGCGGCGGCGATGGCGGCGCTGCGGCCGTCGCCGCCCACGATCGCGCGGTGCGGCGGCGCGATCGCGCCGATCCGGAACCCGTCGCTGAGGCGCACCTCCGGCAGATCGCCGAGCGACCACAGCGCCCGTGCCATCCCGTCCAGGTTCGAGCGATGCAGGCCGCGGCGGTCGATCTCGTCGGCCGACACCACCACCACCGCGAAGGCGGCCGCGCGCCGCACGATGGCGTGGAACAGCCGCTCCCGCACCCGCTCTGTCAGCCGCTTGGAGTCGTCAAGGTCGGACAGGTCGCGGGCGCAGCGCGCGGACACGTCCAGGCAGACCGCGGCCACCACCAGTGGACCGGCCAGGCAGCCGCGGCCGGCCTCGTCGGTGCCGGCCACCATCCGCACGCCCAGCTTGCGGTCATGGGAGAACAGGCGGGATCCGGACGAGCGGGGCACCGAGCAAGGGTACCGCCTACGGCGGATGCTCAGAGCGTGCGGATGCGGTTGAGCGGCCAGTACGTCGCGAAGGCCTTGCCGATGATGTAGGAGCGCGGCAGCGTGCCCCAATCCCGGCTGTCATCGGATATCGCGCGGTTGTCGCCCATCATGAAGTAGTGCCCGGCGGGGATTCTGACCGGCCCGAAGTTGGTGGGCGCGGCTGTCTGGGTCAGGTACGGCTCCTTCAGGATGTGACAGCCGACGTTGGGTTTGGCACAGATGTCGACCTGGCCGTTACGCCCCTCCACCGTCTCCCCCGGAAGCCCGATGATGCGCTTGATGAAGTAGACGCTGGCCTCGGTGCCGGCGCCGGCGATCGCCTGGTCGCCGCTGCCGGGCGGGTGAAACACGATGATGTCACCCCTGCGCGGGTCGTGGAACCGGTAGATGAAGCGGTTCACGAGCACCCGGTCGCCGCTCTGCAGGGTCGGCTCCATCGATGCCGACGGGATCCGGTAGGGCTTCACGATCCAGCCGTTGGTGACGTACCAGAGGCCGAGCGCGGCGGCCAGGATCAGCACCAGCTCCAGCACCGGGTTCATCTGCCGCTTGCGGGGCGGCTGGGCGGGCGGCGCCTGCTCCGGCTCCGGCAGCGGGAACGTCTCGGTGGCGGCGGGTGGCGGCTCGGGGGCCGGCTGCGTCACCTCGGCCGGCACGCGATCGAGCGGCGCGCCGCCCGCCGCGGGATCGGGTTCGGCTGGGTTCATCGGCTGTTAGCGGGACTTTTCGCGAACGCGTGCGGCCTTGCCGACCTTGTCACGCAGGTAGTAGAGCTTCGCGCGGCTGACGTCACCGATGCTGGCCACGTCGATCTTCTCGATCCGAGGCGAGTGCACCGGGAACGTCCGCTCCACGAACACTTCGTTGAACGACTTCTTGCGGACGGTGAACGTCTCGCGGACGCCCTCGCCCTGCCGCTTGATGCAGATGCCCTCGAACACCTGGACACGGCTGCGAGTGCCCTCGATCACCTTGAAATGCACGCGGACGGTGTCGCCGGCCTTGAACTGGGGCACCTCGCGGCGCTGGCGGTTCTCGATGTCCTGGATCACGGTCACGGCAGGTCGTCCTCGTCGTCGGAAGCCGAGGAATGGTACCAGCGATGCCGTGCACCGGCGTTCAGCCGGAGCGCTCCTGTGAGCGGCGTCTCCGCCAGGCCTCGATCTCGCCGTCGTGCCCGGACAGGAGCACCTCCGGCACCGTCCAGCCGCGGAACTGCTCGGGTCGCGTGTAGTGCGGGTACTCGAGGCCGCCGTCCAGCTCCGGGGAGAAGGACTCCACCAGGTGGCTCTGCTCCTTGCCGAGCGCTCCCGGCAGCTTGCGGCAGACGGCGTCGACCACCGCCATGGCCGGGATCTCGCCGCCGGAGAGCACGTAGCGACCGATCGAGATCTCGTCGTTTGCCAGGTGCTCGTGGACGCGCTGGTCGAAGCCCTCGTAGCGGCCGCACAGCAGCGTCAACCGCTGCGACGCCGACAGCTCGCCGGCCACGGCGTCGGTGAAGTCACGCCCGACCGGCGCCAGCACCGCCACCCGGCGGTCGCGCAGCACCTGGTCGATCGCCGCGCCGTAGGTGCTCTCGAGCGCGGCGCAGACCACGTCGACGCGGATCAGCATGCCGGCGCCGCCGCCGTAGGGTGCGTCATCGACCTGGCGGTAGCCGCCCAGGGCGTGGTCGCGCAGGTCGAGCACGCGCAGCCGCAGCTGTCCCGCCTCGGTCGCGTTTCGCAGCGGCCGCGTCTCGGACAGCCAGGCGAAGGCCTCCGGAAACAGGGTGAAGACGTCGATCTCGAGCATCAGACGAAGCCCTCGACCACCTGGAGGCTGCGGCCGGCCACGTCGACCGCAACCACCACGTCGGTCACGAACGGGATCATCTCGCCGGAGTCGAGCTCGAGCACGTCGTTGGCGGGGTACTCGTGCACCCGGCGCACGGTGCCCAGGCTGCGGCCCCCGCAGAGCACGGTGCAGCCGACCAGGTCGACGTGGAAGAACTCATCCTGGTCGGTGGCCGGCAGCGCGTCGGCGGCAACGGTCACGTCGGCGCCGCGCAGCTGCTCCGCCTGCTCGCGGGTGGCGGCGATGTCGAACCGCACCAGCGGCCGCTCGGCCGTGCCCTTGCGGTCCACGATCACCGCGTCGAGGTCGCCCAGCCGCACCGGAGTGCCCGGCTCCAGCGGCACCACCCCGCCGTGGCCGACCAGGTGCACGAAGCCGTCCAGGCCGTGGCCCCTACCCACGGCGCCGATCACGACCCGGGGCGGGCGCCAGCTGGGGTCAGGCAGCGATCTCGACATGCACGCGCCGGCCGGCCCGCACCGCGCTGGCCTTGACGACGGTGCGCAGGGCACGCGCGATGCGGCCCTGCTTGCCGATCACCTTGCCGACATCGTCGGGAGCGACGTGCAGCTCGAGCACCAGCTCCCCGTCCTCACGCTCCAGCCGCTCGACGCGCACCTGGTCGGGATCGTCGACCAGCTCGCGGGCCAGGTAGGTGAGGATCTCCTCCAACCGGTCAGGCTCCGGCGGCGGTGGCGTTGGCGTTGGCCGCGATCTTGAGCAGCTTGGCGACCTGCTCGGTGGGCTGGGCGCCGTTTGCGATCCATGCGTTGGCGCGATCGGTGTCGATCTCGATCAGCGACGGGTGCATCTGCGGGTTGTAGCGGCCGATCGTCTCGAGGGTCTTGCCGTCACGTGGCTCGCGCGAGTCGGCGACGACCACCCGGTAGATCGGATTCTTCTTGCTGCCATGACGTGCGAGGCGGATCTTGACCACCCGTTACCTCCGTTGCATTCCAGGAAACTGCGGCATCTTACCCTTGCCGACCTGCTTCATCATCTTCTGAACCTGCTTGAACTGTGCCAGAAGTTGGTTCACGGTCTGGACGCTTGTGCCGCTGCCGGCCGCGATCCGGCGCCGGCGGGAGCCGGTGATGAGGCGGTGGTTGCGCCGCTCGGCCGGGGTCATCGAGAGGATGATCGCCTCGATCCGGTCGATCTGCCGCTCGTCCACCTTCATGTTCTTGACCTGCCTCCCGACGCCCGGGATCATGCCCAGCAGGCCCGCCATGCCCTGGCCCTGGGTCATCTTGCGCACCTGCCGCAGCTGGCCGAGGAAGTCCTCGAGCGTGAAGTCGGCCTTGCGCAGCTTGGCCTCCATCTCGCGCGCCTCGTCCTCGTCGAACTGGTCCTGGGCGCGCTCGATCAGGGACATCACGTCGCCCATGCCGAGGATCCGCGAGGCCATGCGGTCAGGGTAAAACTCCTCCAGCTGGTCGAGCCTCTCCCCGACCGAGACGAACTTGATCGGCTTGCCGGTGACCGCGCGTACCGCCAGCGCTGCACCGCCGCGAGCATCGCCGTCGAGCTTGGTCAGGATCACTCCGTCGTAGTCGACCGCCTCCGAGAAGGCCTCGGCGGTGGTGACGGCGTCCTGGCCGCTCATCGAGTCGAGCACCAGCAGCACGTTGTGCGGCTTGACGGCCTTCTTGATGCGCACCAGCTCATCCATCAGCTGGTCGTCGATGTGCAGGCGGCCGGCGGTGTCGACGATCACGACGTCACGCCCCTGTGCCTTGGCCTGCTCGACGCCCCAGGCGGCGATCTCGACCGGATCGCCCGTGCCGCGCTCATAGACGGGCACCTGCAGCGACTTGCCGAGCGTCTGCAGCTGCTGGATAGCTGCGGGCCGGTAGACGTCGCACGCCACCAGCGCCGGCGAGCGCTTCTGCTTGGCCAGGAGCCGGGCCAGCTTGCCGCAGGCGGTGGTCTTGCCGGAGCCCTGGAGGCCGGCCATCAGGATCACGGTGGGCGGCCGGTTCGAGAACGAGAGCTTGGTGCCGGCCTCACCCATCAGGCTGGTCAGCTCCTCGTGCACGATCTTGACGACCTGCTGGCCGGGGGTGAGGCTGTCCATCACCTCGGCGCCCATGGCCCGCTCCCGGACGCGAGCGACGAAGTCCTTGACGACGCCGAAGTTGACGTCGGCCTCGAGCAGCGCCAGGCGGATCTCGCGCATGGCGGTGTTGATGTCGTCCTCGGACAGGCGGCCCTTGCCCTTGAGGCCGTCGAGGGTGGCGCCGAGCCGATCAGAAAGCGAGTCGAACATGTGGATGCAGGGTAGACCCTGGCGGGCCGCGGGGGCGGAGCAGGCACGCGGCCGGTTTGACGCCGCCGGCACGGCTCCGTGAACCACCCGTGACCGCCCCTCGCGGGTGGATTGGACTGAAACACCGCATCGGCCGCCGCTGCCGCTTCGGCACAGACCCGTCACGCCTGTCACGGACGCCGCGACAGGCATTTGGCTCACCGGGCCAAATCGCTCCCGGGAAGCCTCAGAGGCGGACTACGGGTGCGACGAGGGTTCGTTGCGAAACCGGCACGTCCCGTGACGTGGGCGGCACATCTGCCGACGGGAGTTCAGTCGCCGGAAAACAGCGCGCGTGCGAACGTCTCGGGATCGAACGGGCGCAGGTCCTCGAGCCCCTCGCCCACTCCGATCAGCTTCACCGGGATCCCCAGTTCGTGCGCGATCGCCAGTGCGATCCCGCCCTTGGCCGTGCCGTCCAGCTTGGTCAGCACGATCCCCGTCACCTCCACCGCCTGCGAGAACAGCCGCGCCTGCTGCAGCCCGTTCTGCCCCGTCGTGGCGTCGATCGTGAGCAGCACCTCGTGTGGCGCCCCGGGCTCGCGCTGGCCGATCACTCGGTGGATCTTCCGCAGCTCCTCCATCAGGTGATCCTGCGTGTGCAGCCGCCCGGCCGTGTCCACGATCACCACGTCGCGCTCGCGCGACTGCGCCGCGGCCACGGAGTCGAACGCCACCGCCGCCGGATCCGCCCCCGACTGCGATGACACGAAGTCGGCGCCGGCCCGCTCAGCCCAGGCCTCCAGCTGCTCGCCCGCCGCCGCGCGGAACGTATCCGCAGCGCCGATCACGCACGACATCCCGGCCTCCCGCAGGTGGTAGGCGATCTTGCCGATCGACGTGGTCTTGCCGGTGCCGTTCACGCCCGTCATCAGGATCACCGCCGGCCGGTTGCGCACATCGATGCGAGGATCGCCGGTGGGACGCATCAGCTCCGCCACGATCGCGGCCAGCCTGTCGCCCAGCTCCTCCGCGCTGCGCAGGCCGCCGGCATCCGCCTCGCCCTCGAGCCGCTCGATCACCTCGACCGTCGCCGCCACGCCGCAATCGGCGTAGATCAGCGCCTCCTCCAGCCGCTCCCACACGTCCGCATCGGCCGGGTCGAGCATCACCGCCGTCAGCTGCTGCGTCATCGCCTTGCGGCTCTTGGAGAGGCTCTCGCGCATCCGCGAGAACAGCCCGCGGCGCTCCTCCTCCTCGGCCTCGGTTGCCACCGAGGCGTCGCGGCCGGTGTCGAACATCTGCTCCCAGGTCGTCGGCATCGCGCTGCATCGTAGAG
>DATNEO010000045.1:0-8920 GCA_035553035.1 Gaiellales bacterium
AGCAGCGTCTCCAACAGCCGGCCTGCCTGGCCGACGAACGGGATGCCCTGCTTGTCCTCGTGGAAGCCGGGGGCCTCACCCACGAACATCAGGTCGGCGTCGGGCTCTCCACTGCCAACCACCACCTGGGTGCGGCTGCCGGCCAGGGCGCATCGCTCGCAGCTTGCCCATTCCGCCGCCCGCCGCTCCAGTTCCTGACGTCGCGTGTCCGCATCGACCACGGCCCCGATTCTGGCAGGCGGGTCGGACGCATCATGTCCGCCGGTCTCGTACCGAACCGCCGCGGCCCGCCGCTGGGTAGAGTGCCAGGCCCGGGGGGCTTGCGCCATGCACACAACAACCGTTGTCATCGGGGCCGGCAGGGTGGGCCGCACCGTCACAGCCCGTCTCAGCGGCGCGCGATTGTACGGCCACGGGCAGCAGCCCGACCTGGACGACTGCAGGCGCCTGCTGATCGCGACCCCAGACGCCGAGATCGAGCGGGTATGCCAGGCGCTGGCTCCCCGGCTGGACGCCGAAGCATCGGTGATCCACTTTTCCGGCGCCACGTCGGTGCACGCGCTCGACGCCGCCCGCGGGCCGACCGCCTGCGTCCATCCCATGCAGACGGTCTGGCCCGAGTTGGGACGCGACCAGCTCGAGGGCGCCTACGCCGCCGTCACCGGCGACGCGGCCGCCGGCGACGCGCTCGCGGTGCAGCTGGGCATGATTCCGTTCCCGCTGGCCGACGACCGCAAGCCGCTCTACCACGCGGCCTCCACCTTCGCCTCCAACTACGTGGTCACGACCACCCAGGTCGCAGTCGGCCTGCTGGAGCGGGTCGGCCTCGATCGCGAGCTGGCGCTGCGCGCCCTGCGCCCGCTCCAGGACCGGACGCTGGACGTGGCCGGCCGCCGGCCCACCGGCCCGATCGCACGGGGCGATGCGGCCACGGTCGCCGCTCACCTGGAGGCGATCGGCCCCGATCTGCAGCCCCTCTACCGTGCGCTCGGGCGGGCCACCCTCCCGCTGGTCGATCCTGAGGCCGCCGACGCGGTGCGCGAGCTGCTGTGAGCACCGGCCTCGTCCCCACCATGGGTGCGCTTCACGACGGCCATCGCGCCCTGCTTCGCATCGCCCGCGCCGAGAACGGGCGCGTGGTGATGAGCCTGTTCGTGAACCCCACCCAATTCGGCCCCGGCGAGGACTACCGTCACTATCCGCGCGACGAACAGCGCGATCGGCGCATCGCAGCCGAGGAGGGCGTGGACGAGGTGTTCGTGCCGACGGTCGAGGAGATCTACCCGCCCGGCTTCTCGACGTCCGTCAGCGTGGGCGAGCTGGCCGACGTCTTCGAGGGCGCCTTCCGTCCCGGTCACTTCCTGGGCGTCGCGACGGTCGTCCTGAAGCTGCTGCTGCGGGTCGAGCCCGACCACGTCTACTTCGGCCAGAAGGACGCTCAGCAGCTGGCGGTGATCCGGCGCATGGTGCGCGATCTGGACGTTCCGGTGGACGTGCGCGCGGTCGCCACCCAGCGCGAACCGGACGGCCTCGCCATGTCCTCCCGCAACGTCTACCTCGACGCCGAGCAGCGCAGCCGGGCGGCCAGCCTGTATCGAGCGCTGGAGCTGTGCGACCCGCAGGTGGTGGAGGGCGATCTCGACTACTTCGAGGTGGTCGATCCGGACACGTTCGAACCCTGCGCGGCCCGCGCGGGGGTGCTGCTGATTGCGGCCGCGCGCTTCGGCGGCACCCGACTGATCGACAACATCGTCCTGGAGGCTCCGTGAAACCCTCGCTCCCAGCGCTTCGTGAGATGAAGCGCGACGGCCGGCCGATCGTGATGATCACGGCCTACGACCACCCCAGCGGCCGCATCGTCGACGCCGCCGGGGTCGACCTGGTGCTGGTCGGTGACTCGGCGGCCAACGTGGTGCTCGGCCACGAGTCGACCGTGCCCGCCACCATGGACGAGATGACGATGCTGACCGCGGCCGTCAACCGCGGCGTCGAAAACGCCCTGGTGATCGGCGATCTGCCGTTCATGAGCTACCAGGTGTCCGACGCCGAGGCGGTCGCCAACGCCGGGCGGCTGATCAAGGACGGCGGCGCCGACGTGGTCAAGCTCGAGGGGGCCGGCCCCTCGCTGGAGCGCGTGCGGGCGTTGGTCTCGGCCGGCTTCGGCGCCATGGGCCACATCGGCCTGACGCCGCAGACGGCGACGGCGCTCGGCGGCCACAAGGCGCAGGGTCGCCAGGCCGACGCCGCGCGCCGGCTGTTCCTGGACGCGATCTCGCTGGAACGGGCGGGCTGCTTCGCGCTGGTGCTGGAGGCGGTGCCCGCGCCGGTCGCGACCACCATCAGCCGGCGGCTGGCGATCCCCACCATCGGCATCGGGTCCGGGCCCGGCACCGATGGCCAGGTGCTGGTGCTGCACGACATGCTCGGCATCCCCGGCGACGGACACGAGCCACGCTTCGTCAAGCGCTATGCCGAGATCGGCGAGCTGATGGGAGCGGCCGTGGCCGCCTACGCCACCGAGGTGCGCAACCACGTGTATCCAGCCGAGGAGCACACCTACACGATCCCGCCCGAGGAGCTGGAGGCGTTCCAGAACGCGGTCGACGCCGGGTCGATCGAGGAGAACACGCTGGCGGACTGGTGAGAGGCGGATAGCATGCGGCCATGACCACTTTCCTTCACACCATGGTGCGGATAACCGACCCCGAGCGCAGCCGCGCCTTCTACACCGCGCTCGGCTTCGAGCCCGGCAAGGAGTCGCCGATCGTGCGCAACGGCGAGCTCGAGGCGACCAACTACTTCTTCGGCGTGGGCGGCATGCCCGACGTGCTGGAGCTGACACTGAACCACGACGGCCGCACGTACGACAACGGCACCGGCTACGGCCACATCGCGATCGGCGTGCCCGACCTCGACGCCACGCTGGCCGAGCTCAAGCAGCAGGGCATCGAGCCCGAGCGCCCGCCCTACACGGTCAGCGACGGGGGGTCGCGGCTGTGCTTCGTGCGCGACCCGGACGACTACCGCGTGGAGATCATCGAGCGAGGCTGACGGCCGGCCAGACAGGCAGCACGTCGGTCACGTACGGTGCAGCTATGCAATGCGTCGCTGGCATGGGCTGGCGGCCGCCAGGTGATCGTCTACTGCGCCACCAAGCCGGCCTGCGCGCGTTCTACGAATCGATGGGGTTTCGCAGGCACGTCACGCTGCGGGAATTCTCTCGACAGGCCGCTTACCGACGCGCCAGGTCGTGTGCACGCATCACGCTGATCACCTGCTCGACCCGGGCACGAACGGACGGGGGTACCTGCGGGCCGATCCCGACAAGGCTGACAGCTTCATTGCCGAGGTTGAGCGTGATGTCTTGGCCGGAGAGTGGTCGTCGTGCCCTGGGTGCTCGGGGTGGTTGCCGTGGCAGGTAACGTGGAAGGCTGCCCGGAGTCGTGGCCACCGCAGCCTGCTCCAACGAGGACGGCGACCGATAGCACGGCGAAGCTCCGCATGTGCGCATCGCCTCAAGTGTGCTGTTGGCGGTCAAGCCGTCGATACAGTTGCCGCATGCAGACGCTCGCTCGCAACGGCGTTGATCTCGCCTATGCCGAGGTGGGCGGCGGCTTCCCGGTCGTCCTGCATACCGGCGGGGCCGGCAGCTCGTCGATGTGGCAGCGCGGCGGATACGTCGATCGGATGCCCGGCTTCCGGCTGATCCTGCTCGACCATCGCGGCCGCGGGGCCAGCAGCCGCCCCACTGCCCTGGCGGATCACCGCGTCTCCGAGTACGTCGCCGATGTGACCGCGCTGATCGACGGCCTCGGTTGCACCAGCTACGGCTTCCTCGGCTACTCGTTCGGCGGGCTGGTGGGCATGGTGCTCGCGGAAGCCGATCCCCGGCTCACGGGCCTGGCCGCACTCGGTACCGTGTTCGACCCGCCTGACGCCGACCCGGCGCCCGTCGCCTACGGCGAGGCCGGGGACGACGGGGGGATGGCCGCGGTCGTCGGGATGATCGAGGGCGAGGAGCACATCACCCTTCCCGCCTGGGCGCTTGCCGAGTTCATGGAGACCGATGCCGAGCAGTTCCGGCTCACCATTGCGGCGAACGCGGGCGACCCCGCTCCCTGGGACCTGCTGCCAGGCATCGGCGCTACCACCGTGCTGATCGCCGGGTCTGACGAGGACCCCGACCGCACGCAGGACACCATGGCCGCGCGCATGCCCTCCGCGCGGAGCGTCCATCTTCCCGGCGTGGGCCACGTTGGCGCCTTCCTGCGGCCCGACCAGGTGACCGCGCACGCGATCCCGGCGCTGCGGAGTGCCGCGGCGACCGGCGCTAGTCGACTAGCTCCTTGAACGCCGGCTGCTCGCGGATCGGATCGAAGTCCGAGTCCCCGGCCGCGAACGATCGGAATCGCTCGGATCGCTTGATCGCGCCGCGCAGGTGCTCGATCGCATCGGCCGTCCGCCCGGCCAGGCTCTCGCAACACGCGACGTTGTAGAGCAGGCCGGCGTACTCGGGATGCTGCTCGATCAGCTCGCGACCGCGATCCGCCGCCTCGGCGTACTTGCCGGCCTCGTAGAGCGGCGTGATCGGCAGCCAGACCTCGAAGCCGGACGGCTCGTAAACCTCGCCCGGCGTGCCCCCGATCGCGACGATCGTGGTGCCCGCGTCCTCGGCGAAGGCCGTACGCTTGACGCCCGGGCGGGCGAAGACCATCGTCCCGGCCGGCGCGTCCACCCGCTCGCCGTCGAGCTCGAAGGTCGCCCGTCCCTGCTGGACGAGGTAGAGCTCCTCGTGCTCGTCGGCTTCGTCATGCTCGTTGATGATGCGGTCGCCCGCACTCTTCCCCGTCCACGTGTTGACGCCGAACGACATGATGCCGAAGTGCACCCGAACCGGTCGGAACGGACAGCGGCCGTCGCTGAGCTCGTCGATCTCGTCGATTCGCGCCACGGTGTAGTCGCTCATGGTGTCCTCCTGGTCGGGCCGGGACTAGCCGACCAGATCGCTGAACGCGGACTGGTCGCGAACCGGGTCGAAATCGGAGTCCTCCGCGGCCATCGACCGGAACTCCTCGTTGGGGGCGATCGCGGCCCGCAGATGCTCGATGGCATCGGCCGGCCGCTCGGCCATGCTCTCGCAGCAGGCGAGGTCGTAGAGCAGGGTGGGATCGTCAGGATGTTCGGCGACCATCGCCGCCCCGCGATCCGCCACCGCGGCGTACTCGCCCGCCTCGTAGAGCGGCTGCAGCGCTGCCCACGCCTCGTCGCCGGCGATGCCCGCGGGCAGGTCGAACCACCGCTGCCGCCGCACCCCATAGCCCGACTCGGTGGGCGGCGGAAACTCCGGGTCGGCGAAGGCCCCGACCGCGACCACCACCAGATCGACCTGATCGGGCTCCGTGTAGAACACGGTCCCGCCGCACTCCGGGCAGCAATGGAAGACGTGCACCTTGCGGTCCTGCTCGTCCGACGTCCGGGCATAGTCGACATAGCGGCCGGCCAGCTGCACCTAGTCGGCCCGGAACCCCGCCTGCATGCCGAACGCGCTACCCGTCCGCCGCTGGCAGGAGAGGCAGTGGCAGATCGAGACCACGAATGGGTTCCCTCCGTGGTAACACGAAGCTGCCCACAGCTGCAGACTGCGTCTCTGCCGGCCATCGCCGGATCATAGGAGAGGACGGCGCAGCCGCCAGCCGCGCTCAGCTGCCCGGCAGCACGAAGGTCGTGACGCTCCCCTTGGGCAGGTCGGCCCCGAGCACGCCGGCGTTCACGCCCACCGACCGGAGCGGCGCGTCGTTGCGATCCGTGGACGTCTGCGAGACGGCTGCGGTCGCCGACCCGATCCAGGGCAGCTGCAGCGAGAACCGCGCCGGCCGTTTGCGCGGCGCGACGGCCAGCACCACAGTGTGGCCTCGCCCGGCGAACACCAGCACCCTGGCACCACCCGTGTCCCCGGTCACCGCGTGCGGACGCATTCCCGGCCGCACCCAGCGGCTGAACTGTGCGTAGGCCCAGTAGCGCTTCGTCAGCACGAGTCGCGTGCTGCCATCAGCGCGGTAGTCGCGGTCGTAGTAGATCAGCCCGTCGTCCCAGCCCGAGCGGTTCGAGACCCGTCCGCAGCTCGCCTGGCGCACATCGCAACCGAGCTCCGGCGAAAGCGCGACCCACCACGAGAAGGACGACGCCCCGCCCAGGGCGAGGTTGCGCCAGATCGCCCGCGCCACCCACAGCGCGCCGCGCATCTGCGGATGGAATCCCCGCCGGAAGCGGCCGTCGATCATGCAACAGACCTCGGACATGTACGCCGGCCGGGCGGCGGCGCCGGCCAGCGTCCTGACCTCATCCAGGCGGCCGGCGGCCGGGTCGTCGTAGGCGTGGTAGGCGACCGCGGCCGGCTGCGCGCTTCCGCCTGCTCCGGCCAGCCAGCCCGGCGCCGCGTGCAGCAGCGCGCCGGCGCCGCCCGATTCGTCGGCGAGAACGCCGGCTGCGCTGCCGCGCCGGGCCAGCGCAGCCTGCACGGCCTGGATCAGGCGGGCACGCAGGGACACCGGCACGGTCATCCCCTCCTGGTTGCAGCTCGAGAAGGAGCTATCCGGCTCGTTCATCGGGGACACCAGCGCGATCGGCGTCCCGTTCGCTGACAGGTGCGAAACGACGCGTGCCAGGTACGCGGCGTACTGCGCCACGCGATCCGAGCGGAGGCTGCCGCCACAGCCGCGGCCGTTCGTGGTGAACGCCGGCGGGGCGGCGTTGGCGAAGGCGACGAGGTGCCCCACGCCCAGGGCCGCCGCCCGGCGCAGCATGTCGCGTCCGGCCGGGTCGGCGGCCCAGTCATACGCGCCGCTGCGGCGTAGGTACCCCGGCGCAAACCGGGCGGCCGTGGCGACCGCACCGCCGCCGCCGATGTTGTAGCGGTACTGCGACAGGTGCAGACCGGAGCGCGCGAACAGCAGCCGCGCGATCCGGGCCCGCACGCGGTCTGGCAGGCGCCCGGTATCGCGCGCCCACCACGCTCCGCTGACGCCGAAACCCTCGAACGGCGCACCACCGACCAACGACGCCGCGGCCGTGCCCTTGGCGGCGCTCTCGCTGTCGGCGATCGCGGGCGGGTCGATCAGCAGCATCGCGAGCAGCGCGGCGATCGCGAGCAGGGCCGTACGAGGCGGGCAGCGTCGGGTCAGCATCATCAGGGCCAGGGGACCGCGGTGCCACTGTCCGGCACCGTGCCTGAAGCTCGGCATACCTTGACGCCCGCGGCCACCGGCGGCAACGTGCCTGGCTCACAATTGCGTCAACGTGGCCTCAATCGGGCGTGGCTACGTTGCACCCGTGGTCAGCCTTGACTGCACGGTACGGTGGCCGTGAGCGACTCCCGAATCACCGGGCGTGCCGCTCAGGCTGCGGCGGGCATCGTCGTTTCGACGGTGTTCGCCTGGCTGGCCGTGCGCAACGTCAGGCTCGATCAGGTCACCACCACGCTGTCGCACGCGCGCTGGCGGTGGCTGGTGCCCGCGACCGCCCTGCTGCTGCTGGCGGTGGCGTTTCGGGCGGTGCGCTGGTCGGTGATGTTCCCGGCACGGAGGCGCCCGGCGCCGGGGGCCTGCTTCTGGGCGATCAACATCGGCTATCTCGCGAACGCGCTGCTGCCGTTTCGCGCCGGTGAGCTGATCCGGGTGATGGCGCTGTCGAAGGACACGGGCACGCCGACCGGACAGGGCCTGGTCACGATCCTGCTCGAGCGGCTGTTCGATCTCTTCACCATCGCCCTGCTGACGCTCGCGGTCGCGCCGATGATCCCGCCCAGCTGGGCGCGCACCTGGCTGGTCGCGCTGAGCCTGCTCACGGTGGCGGCTTCGGTCGCATGCGTCGGCCTGGCCCGGAGCGCCGCCCTGCAGCGGCTGGCCAGCCGCCTGGTGGCGAAGGTGCCGCCGCTCGAGCGGCGCCGGCAGACGCTTCGCACGGCGGCCGCGGCGCTGGAGCCGCTGCGCTCGGCGCGGGCCGCGGGGGCGGTGCTGGCCTGGTCGTTCGCGGCGTGGGCGGCGCTGCTGGCTTCGACCCTGATGGTGGAGCGCGCGGTCGTCCATGGCCTCGCCTGGCCCAGCGGCGCGATGGCGCTGGTCGCCACCACCTACGCCCAGGCGATTCCCTCTTCCGCCGCGAGCATCGGGGTGTTCGAGGCCGCCGCTCGCCAGGCGCTCTCCACATTCGGCGTCGCGTCGGCCGCCGCCCTCGCGTTCGCGCTCGCCTACCACGCCGTCTCGGTGCTGCCGCTGCTGCCGCTCGGCGTGGCCGGCGTCGGGCGCATGGGGATACGCTCCCTGCTAGCTTCGCCCCCGGCGCCTGCCATGACAGTGCCGGAAGCGTCGCTCGAGGTGTCGGTGGTGATTCCCTGCCTCGACGAGCGGCAGACGATCGCGGCCGCAGTCGCGGCAGCGTGGAGTGGCATCACGCTGGCCGGGGCGGACGGGGAGGTGGTGGTCGTCGACAACGGATCGACCGACGGCTCAGCGCAGCTGGCCGCGGAGGCCGGCGCGCGGGTCGTGCACGAGTCACGTCGCGGCTACGGCAGCGCCTATCTCGCCGGGCTGCGCGCGGCACGCGGCCGCTACATCCTGATGGGCGACGGTGACGGCACCTACGATTTCACAGCGCTTCCGGCATTCTTGCAGCGCTGCCGCGGCGGAGCCGACCTGGTGATGGGCTCGCGGCTGCGGGGCACGATCCTGCCCGGAGCGATGCCGTGGCACCATCGCTGGATCGGCAACCCGGTGCTCACGGGCCTGCTGAACGTGCTGTTCCGAACGGGCGTGTCGGATGCGCACTGCGGCCTGCGGATGGTCGCCCGCTCGGCGCTGCCCCGCCTCGACCTGCGCACGCCGGGGATGGAGTTCGCGTCCGAGATGGTGATCAACGCGAAGCG
>DATNEO010000046.1:0-11998 GCA_035553035.1 Gaiellales bacterium
GTCGACGCCTCCGCCGGCGGCTGGAGGTACTGGAGCGACGGACTCGAGTTCGCCGACGCCGGCAGCGTCCCCTCGACGGTGCTGCAGTGGGGAGCGCTGCACGCGCCGGCGATCAGCAAGCTGGGCGCCAACTCCTTCGACGCCGGGCTCTCGTTCGTGCTTCGCGACCACCCGTTCTCGGCCATGGCGGCGGCGCTCTGGATCTCGGCGGCGGGGTTCGCCGCCGGCATGTTCGCGCTGGGCTGGGAGCTGGGCCTGCGCTGGTGTGCGGCCGCCCTGCCGCTGCTGGCCCTGACGGACCACGCCTGGCCGGGGGGCCTCGTATTCGATGCGGACATCGTCCACAAGCTGACCTTCTTCCAGACCGAGGACAGCGGCCGCATGTGCATGCTGGCGGCGCTGGTGCTGGCCCTGCCGCTGCTGCGCGGCGACGCCGGCGCCGACCTGCCCAGGGCAGTCGCGACGGGCGGGCTGATCGGCGCGGCCGCCCTGACGCACCTCGTGGCAGTGATCGCGATCGCCCCGCTGATGGCGGGCTACGCCTTGGCTGCGGCCGTCCGCAGCGGCCGCTGGCGGGCGATCGCGCGCCGGAGCATCGCCACGGCGGCTGGCGGGCTCGCGGTCGCGGCCATGGCGCTGGTGCTGGCAGGCGGTGACCTCGGGTTCCAGGGAGCGTCGGGCACGCCCTACCGGGCCGTCAACGGGCGCTATGACCCCACCGCCGCCCTGCTCGGTCTCAAGAAGACCCCGATCCCGAAGTCCCGTCGCCGCTTCTACACCCCACCGGTGACGGCCGCCCGCAACCTCTACTCGACGGCCACGGGGTTGCCGGCCCACGGCCACACGCTCGTGCTGCCGCTGCTGGCGCTGGGGCTGCTGGGCCTGGCGGCCGCGCTGCTCGGAGGCCGGCCGGAGCGGCTGGCCGTGGCAGCCGCGCTGTTCGCGCTGGCGTCGCTGTACGCGATCGAGCTGCTGTTCTCGGCCCGGTATGCCTACTACGTGCCGGCGACCTTCGGCGACCGGCGCGTGTTCGAGTACGCCGGCCTGCCGCTGCTGGTGCTGGGGGCGGCCGGCGTGAACGCCGTGTTCGGCCGCACCCGCCAGCTGCGGCCGCGGCTGCCGGCCGTCTGCGCGGCCGCGCTGCCGCTGCTGATCGTCGCCGGCATCGGCTGGAACGGGCTGACCGCGGGCGTGCACGGAGGGCCGGCCGTGTCCTCCATGATCGAGGCGGCGCGGGTCGCCACGCCCTGCAACACCCGGCTGCTGACGCCAACCAGGACGCGCGGGTCGTTCCAGGCGCTGGCCGGGCGCGCCAGCATGCAGGAAGGCCTGATGGTGTTCCTGCGGCCGGCCCTGCTCGCCCAGGCGCTCGACATCGAGGCCCGCGCGCGCCGTTTTTACGCCGACCCGGCCGCCAACGCCGACCTGCTGCACCGCTGGTCGATCGACTACGTGCTGGCCCGGCCCGATCAGGCGAAGCGGCTGATGGGCCTGCCCGGGCTGAGCCTGCACGGGCAGGTCGGGCCGGTCTCGGTGTTCGGGGTGGCCGGGGCCGCGTCCGACGCGCCTCGCCCCGACGACGTGCCCGGGTACCGTTGCACCAGCGAGCCCCTGCGATGACCGGGCGTCGCTACACGAGAGCCGGTCTGCTGGCGCTGGCCGGCGCCGCCGCGGCCGGGGTCACCGCCAGACAGCTGCTCGGTGGCGGCGGGACCACGGTGTCGCCGCCTCCGGGGCCGGCGCCGAGCCGGTTTCGCATCCGCAGCGCGTTCCGCGGCCCGGACGGTTGGGGACCGCGGTGGGTTCCTCTCCAGGGGCCCTTGATGGTCGCCGCCGGGCCGGGGGTGCTGACGGTACCGGCCGGCGTGCACACCACAGCCCCAGACCAGCCGATGCCCGTGCAGCTGATGGACGCGGTGCACGCGGACGGGGCCCAGCGGCTCGAGTTCGGCGTCACGGACGCCAGCCTGCGACCGGGGCTGCTGCTGCGGTCAAACGGGCCCCACGCGTTCGCCGGGGTGACCATCGAGGGCGGCCGGCTGGTGATCGCGGAGTACGCCTTCGACGGCCGCCGCGTCGTTGCCAGAGGAGACACCGACCCGGTGACGGCGGGCAGGCGCCACGTGCTGGACGTCCGCTATCAGGGCGGCCGCGTCTGGGCGAGGGCCTGGCGGGGAGACGCCGCGGAGCCGGACTGGCAGGTCTCGGGGCCGGTGGCGGCCGCGGCCGGGAACCCCGGCATCCTCGCCGTGCACCCGCTCAGCCTGCGCCCGTGCCGGCTGCAGGTGTTCAGCCACACCGTCGCCACCGACGAGCGGCCGCGGCCGACCGGCCCGGTCGCGCCGGTGCTGATCTCGGGCATCCCCAGCCCGCGCCTGGACGGCGCCCACGACCTGCGCATGCGCGTCTGGAGTGCCTACCCGGCGCGCATCCGGTTCGAGTGGTCGGTGGCCGGCGGCGAGTTCGACCACAGCTCGGAGCAGGTCATCGACGGCTTCCCGCTGACGGCGCTCCACCAGATCCGGGCGGACGGCGATGTCCGCTGGCGGGTGCGCCTGCGGTCGCTGACCGGTGCCGCGGAGACGGTCACTCCGCTGCACGACGTGCGGCTGACCGGGCACTCAGACGGCCTCACGCTGCTCGGCGCCAGCTGCTACAAGCTGATCGGCCCGGCGCCAAACCAGGGCTACCAGCGGCTGCTTGAGGCGGCCACCAGGACGCCGGCCGCGATGGTCTTCGAGGGCGACTTCGGCTACGCCGGCAACTTCAACGACGCCAGCTACAGCCGCTCGCCGGAGTTCTTCGCCGACCGCTTCCAGCGGTTCCTGGCCGACCCCGGGTTCGTCGCACTGCGGCAGCGCGTCCCGGTCGGGTTCATCATGGACGACCACGAGTACGGCCCCGACAACAACGCCGACCGAACGACGCTGCTGCCGTGGACGTGGCAGCTCTGGAACCAGATCTCGGCCGACTCCGAGCGGCGCGGCTACTTCGACGCCCGCGCCGGCGACGTGCACTGCCTGACGCTGGACGGCCGTCGATACTGCGATCCGGCCGGGAGCCCGAACCTGCCCGGCAAGACCAAGCTGGGGATCGAGCAGCGGACCTGGATGGAGCAGATCCTGCGCACCAGCGACGCCGCCATGTTCGTCGTCTTCAGCGGCGACACCTTCGGCACGCGCGTCAATCCCCGGGACGGCCGCGTCCAGCGCGACAACTTCATCTACAGCTGGCCGCACGAGTACAGGCGGGTGCTGAGCGCGTTCATGGATGCCCAGCTGCGCGGCAAGCGCGTGCTGATCGTGAGCGGCGACTGCCACTCGCTGCGGATCGACCAGCATCCCGACCCGGAGGGCCGGCCCGAGGCGGCCGGCATGCGCATCACCGAGTTCACGTGCGCGGGCATCCGCTGCGAGCTGTGGTCGGGTGCCGCCCCGGGCGACCCGAACGTCGACCGGTCGCGCTACAAGCTGAACGTCTCCGGCGCCGGGCTGATCGAGATCGACCCGCCCGGCGCGGCCGACCGCAGCGTCACGCTGCGCGCGATCGACGCCACGGCCGGGCGGCCGCTGGACACCTGGCAACCGCTGGTGCTGCCGTTCAAGCCGGCCTGAGCGGCTAGGCGCCGGTGCGCACGCCCTGCACGAACTGCAGCTCCGGCACCGTTTCCAGCTCGCCGGCCAGGTGCGCCAGCTCGAAGAACCGCACCAGCCCCTGCCGCTCGCGCGGGCCGAAGTGGTAGCGCAGCTTCTCGAAGTAGCGGGCCAGGAAGCCGGCCGGCCAGCCGTACTCGGCCGATGCCCGGCGCGCCAGCGCCTCAGGCTCGGAGCGGGACACCGCCAGCGCGCGCAGGTGCGCCCGCTCCAGCTCCTCGAGGCCGTCCTCGACGCCCTGCCGGCAGGCCCAGACGGCGTACACCATCGGCAGCCCGGTGCGCTCCTGCCAGAGGCGGCCCAGGTCGTAGTGCGGCGTGGGATCGTCGAACGCGCTCTGCAGCGCGGCGTCGCCGATCAGCATGCGGGCATCGGCCGGCTTGTCGAGCGGCACCAGCTCCACCTCGCCCAGCAGCACCCGCGTCAGCACCACCGAGGTGGCGCTCTCTGGCGTGACCGCGACCGAGCGCACCTGCTCGATCGGCTTTCGCGTGATCAGCTGGATCGAGTCGACGGCGCCCTCGGTGGACACGCACAGGCGCGGCAGCAGCCGCAGCGTGTCGGCGTGGCGCGCGTACTCGATCGAGCTGATCGGCGCCACGTCGATCTCGCCCGCCATCAGCATCCGGTTCAACGTGGTGGGCACGCCGCTGATCTGCTCCAGGCCCTCGCCGTCCAGCTCGTAGAACACCGGCGCCATGTTGGCGTAGCTGATCCGCCCCAGCCTAAGCAAAGGTGCGCACCACGTTGTACAGCGTGTCGCGCTGCACGGGGATCCGGCCGGCGTCGCGGATCAGCGTCACCAGGCTCTGCACCTTCTCCTCCTGAGGTGTGACGGCGCCCGCCGCGTGGGCGATCTGCTCCTCCATCACGGTGCCCTGGATGTCGTTGGCGCCGTAGTGCAGCGCGACCTGCGCCACCGGCGTCGAGAGCATGATCCAGTAGGCCTTGATGTTGGGGATGTTGTCCAGCATCAGCCGGGAGGCGGCCACCATCTTGAGGTCGTCATAGCCGGTCGAGAAGCGCCAGCCGCGGCGCTGGAAGACGGTGTTCTCGGGGTGGAAGGGCAGCGGCACGAAGGCCAGGAAGCCGCCGGTGTCGTCCTGCAGGTCGCGCAACCGCATCCAGTGGTCGACCCGCTCGTCGTAGTTCTCGACGTGCCCGTAGAGCATGGTGCAGTGGGTGGGCATGCCGATGCCGTGGGCGGCGCGGTGGGTCGCGATCCAGTTGTCGGGGTGCTCCTTGCCGGGGGCCACCAGCCGGCGCACACGGTCGGCGAACACCTCGGCGCCGCCGCCCGGCAGCGAGCCCAGCCCCACCTCCTGCAGCTCGGCCAGGATCTGCGCGTGCGGCAGCCCCGACAGCTTGTGCATGTGGTGGATCTCGGACGCCGTGTAGAGCTTCAGGTGCACGTCGGGCAGCGCATTGTGCAGCTCCCGCGTGAGGTCGACGTAGTAGCGGTACTCGAGGTGTGGGTTCTCGCCGCCGACCATGTGGATCTCGCTGTACTGCTCGCGCTCGTGCACCTCGACGGCGTGCTCCACGAGCTTGTCGATTTCCCAGGTGTAGGCGGACGGCTGCTTGCCGGTGACCGCGAACGCGCAGAACTTGCACTTCACGCGGCAGACGTTCGTGAAGTTCAGGTACAGGTTGTTGACGAAGAACACCTCGTCGCTGCCGCCGCGCAGGCGACGGGCGGTGTCGGCCAGTTCGCCGAGGCCGGTGAGATCGTCGGTCTCGAGCAACGTCACGCCGTCGTCGAAGTCGAGGCGCTCGTTGGCGAGCACCTTCTCGCGGATCTCGGCGAGCGTGTCCAGGCGGGCGGCGGTGGCCATGCAGGCGTCAGTCTACTCGCGTGACTCGATAGGCTGGCGCGGTGGCGGACGAGCTCGCAGAAAGGCTGGATGCCTACGCCGAGACGGTGCTCGTGACCGGTGCCGCCTCATCGATGGCGGTGGCCGTCACCGACGGCGAGCGGACGCTGGCCTCGCGCAGCTACGGCGTCCCGGACGGCACGATGTTCCAGTTCGGCTCGATCGGCAAGTCGTTCACCGCGATCGTGGCGCTGCAACTGGCCGAGCGGGGCCTGCTCGACCTGCACGCGCCGGTGACCGACGTGCTGCCCTGGTTCACCGTGGGCGGGACAACGGCGCCGATCACGCTGCACCACCTGCTGACCCATTCCTCCGGCCTGATCCAGGGCGCGGAGATTACGACCGGATCCAACTACGACGTCGTGGCGCTGGCGGACACCGCGGTCGGGTTCGCCCCCGGGGAGCACCTCTGGTACTCGAACGTCGGCTACCGGGTGATCGGCTGGATGCTGGAGCACGTGTCCGGCCATGGCTACCCACGGCTGGTGCGCGAGCGGATCCTGGAGCCGCTTGGCATGCGCGAATCGGAGCCCTGGATCGTGCAGGAGATGCGGCCGCGGCTGGCCCAGGCCACCGTGCCGGCCTTCGACGACCGGCCCTGGCGGCCCGAGCACGGGCTGGTGCCGGCCACCTGGATCGACAGCGCCGAGGCCGACGGCTGCATCTGCTCGAGCGGCGGCGACCTCGCAATCTACCTGCGGGCGCTGATGACCCGCGACCAACGGCTGTTGCCGGCCGAGAGCTGGGCGGCAATGCTGGCGCCGCACGTCGAGGACGACCAGGAGGGAGACCGCGGACATTACGGCTACGGCATCGCGATCGGCCCGGAGGACTTCGGCCACGGCGGCGGCATGATCGGCACCGGCTCGCTGATGGTCGCCACGTACGACGGGCTCGGTGCGGTGGCGATGGCCTGCGGGTACATGGGCGGCACGGCGATGGCCAGGGCCGGGCTGGCGCTGGCCGGCGGCGGCGAGCCCGAGCCGTTCGCGCTGGAGCTGTCCGAGCCGCTGGAGGACGACGGCTCCTGCCCCGATCAGTGGCGGCCGTTCCTCGGCCACTACCGGTCGCACAACGCCTGGCTGACCAACTTCCGGGTGGCGGCGCGTGATGGACAGCTGTGGTGGGGCTGTGACCACCTGAGCGACGAGCGGGCGCCGATGACCCCGCTGGCGGGCGGCGACTTCCGGGTCGGCGCGCGGGACTGGTCGCCCGAACGGCTGCGATTCGACACGCTCATCGACGGCGTGGCGCAGCGGGCACTCCTGTCCGGGGCGCCCTACACCCGGACGTTCACCTAGATGATTGATCGATATCTCCGTGACGTCCAAGGCGCAAGGCATCGCCTTGCGCCGGTCGGGAGTGATCTGCGATCACGCAGATCACGACCGGGCGAGAACCGAGCCTCGCGCAGGTGCAAGTCGGAACGACTTGCACCGGTCATGAGCGATCTGCGATCACGCAGATCGCGAATGGCAGGGAGCGTCAATACCGGGTCGTATTGGCGCGACCGAGGACCAGGTGCAAGGCCAACGGCCTTGCACCGATCGGGAGCGATCTGCGATTACGCAGATCGCGGACGGAGACGACGGTTCGCAGCCGTAGCCACCCCGGCGATCGCTGACTTCAGGCGGACCGCAGCGGCCAGGATCGCGAGAGATATCGATCAATCGTCTGGACCCCGGCCTACGCGCTGCGGTCGGAGGCAAGCAGCACGGCCTCGCGCAGCGCCTCGGCATCGACCGGAGCGCCGACCGCGTCCAGCTCGGCCGTCGCCCGCTCCGCCAGCCGCTGGGCCTCGACGCGGGCCTCGGCCACGGCCCCGCTTCTCACCACCCGCGCCAGCGTCGGCAGCACGTCCTCGGGCCGGGCGCCGCGGGCGATCACGGCCGCCACCTGGGCGTCACGACGGGCGGCCAACAGCAGCGGCAGCGTGACGGTGCCGTCCAGCAGGTCGGTGCCGAGCGGCTTGCCGGTGGTGTCGGGGTCGCCGTCGCAGTCGAGCACGTCGTCGGCGATCTGGAAGGCCAGGCCCAGCGCCTCGGCGAAGCGGCCCAGCGCCGCCGCATCGTCTGCCGGCAGCTGCGAGAAACGGGCACCCAGCCGCGCCGCCGCCGAGAACAGGCGGCCGGTCTTGAGCGTGCACCGCTCCAGATAGCCGTCGACGGTCACGCTCGGGTCACCGGCCTGATGCCGCTGCAGGATCTCGCCGCGGGCCAGGCTCAGGCAGGCGTCGGCCAGGATCGCGACCGCCGGCATGTCGCCGGTCGCGGTCAGCTCGGCGAAGGCGCGCGCGAACAGGTGGTCGCCGGTGGCGGTTGCCAGACCGCGGCCGTCGGTGCGCCAGACCGTGGGGTGCCCGCGCCGAAGCGGCGCCGCGTCCAGCACGTCGTCGTGCACCAGCGTGGCCATGTGCACCAGCTCGACCGCGCAGCCCGCCCCCACCAGCTCGTCGCGCCGGCGGGCGGCGTCGGTGGCGCACATCGAGACCAGCAGCGGGCGCAGCCGCTTGCCGCCGGAGCGAAGCGTCTGGGCGCCGGCCCTGGCCACGGCGCCCGGGTCGGTCGCCACCGCCTGCTCCAGCCGCTCCTCGACCCGCTCGGCGAAGGCCTGGTGCGCCGAGGTGGCCAGGCTCACCCAGGCACCGTCCCCACGTGCAGGGCGACGACGCCCATCATCAGCCGCCGGTATCCGACGTCGATCAGGCCGGCGTCGCGCATGATCTCGGCCAGCTCAGGCGCCGGCGGGAAGCGGTGAACCGACGCCGGCAGGTAGCGGTAGGCCTCGCGGTCGTGGGCCACGATCCTTCCCAGCACCGGCACGCCGTGGTCGGTCCAGAGCTGGGAGAAGGGCCTGATCGGTGCCGGGGGCGTGCTCATCTCCAGGCACACGACGCGGCCGCCGGGACGAACCACCCGCGCCATCTCGGCGAATCCGCGGCGGTGGTCGGACAGGTTGCGCACGCCGAAGCCGACGCAGGCGGCGGCGAACTCGCCGTCTGCGAACGGCAGCGCCAGGGCGTCTCCCTGCTGCCACTCGACGGCGCTGCACTTGCGCCGCGCCACCTCCAGCATCTGAGGCGAGAAGTCGAGCCCGACCACGCGGCCGGACGGCCCCACGGCGCGCCGCAGCTCCACGGCGAAGTCGCCGGTGCCGCAGCAGACGTCGAGCGCGGAATCTCCCGGCTGCGCACCCGAGGCGCGCACGCCCAGCCGCCGCCATCGGCCGTCGCGGCCCATCGACATCAGCAGGTTCATGCGGTCGTAGCTAGGCGAGATGCGGTCGAACATGTCGCGGACGCGCTCGGGCTGGAGGGTCACGGCGCACCCACCTGCGACTCGCCCCAGCGCTCGTGCAGCGTCACATCGACGCCGATCGAGTCGAGCACCCGCCCGGCCACGAACGCGACCAGGTCGTCGATGGTCTGCGGCAGGTGGTAGAAGGCCGGCATCGCGGCGATCACGTCGGCACCGGCGTTTCGCAGCCGCAGCAGGTTCTCGAGGTGGATCGACGAGAGCGGCGTCTCCCGCGGCACCACCACCAGCTTGCGCCGCTCCTTCAGCTGCACGCCGGCGGCACGGTGGATCAGGTTGGCCTCGGCTCCGGCCACGACCGTGCCGATCGACGCCATCGAGCAGGGGCAGACGATGACAGCGTCGGTGCGCGAGCTGCCCGAGGCGTAGGGGGCCGAGTAGTCGCGCTCCGCCCAGATGCGCGTGTCGGGGCTGCCGTGGTCGGCCACGAACCGCTCCAGCGCGTCGCCGCCGTCCATGCCGCGGTCGCCGTAGATCTCGAGCGCGATCACCTGGCGGCCGGCAGCCGAGGCGCAGACGCCGACGTCGGCGCCGTGGTCGGACAGGGCGCGCAGGATGCGGGCCGCGTAGGGCGCGCCGGAGGCCCCGGTGATGCCGAGCATGACTCGCATGGCCGGGAGCCTAACTGCTAGACGCGGCTAGCTGCCGCCCAGCGGCTGCACGCTGTTGGTCTTGAGCGACGCGATCACCTGGGCGATCTGGTCGATCTGCTGCTGGTTGAACGACTGGTCGAAGGCCGGCATGCCGGTGCCGGACTGGCTGGCCAGGTGCCCGATCCACGTGGCCAGCCCCTTCTGGTCGGTGCCGTACTTGGTCGAGCCGTTCGCCAGCGAGGAGCCCGGCCCGGAGGCGCCGCCGGTCGGGAACGTGTGGCAGGTCGCGCAGGCCGCGTCGGCGATCAACTGCGAGCCGGGCAGCGCGTTGATCGCCGGATTCTTGCTGATGTTGGCGCCGGAGATGGCGCCCGGCGCCGAGGCGCCGGCGATCGTCAGCGCGATCAGCACCGCGGGCGTTGCCAGGCCCAGGGCGACCCCGGCCGGGCGGCGCGACAGGCGCCGGTCGCGACCCGTGTCCAGGAACGGCCAGGCGATCAGCAGCACCATCAGCAGCGTGGGGATGATGATGGTGGCGAAGATCAGCTGCCACGGCTGCTTGAAGACGCGAAGCAGCTCGAATAAGAACAGGAAGTACCACTCCGGGCGCGGCTCGGTCTGGGCCACCGCCGGGTTGGCCTTGGTCTCGTAGAGCGCCCCCAGCCAGCCGTTGGTGCCGGCCGGGTGCGACGCGTTGATCGGCCCGGCGGTGGCATGCCAGACCACCGCCATCAGCACGATGATCAGCACGATCAGCAGGTTCACGACCACGTCGTGGAACATGGCGTAGGGGAAGAAGGCGTGGCCCTCCTTCTTGTGCGCGCCGTACTCCGTCTCGTAGCGGACGCGCCGGTTGATGACCTTGCGCGCCAACTAATCTCCCCCGACTTCCTGCACCTCACGCTGCTCGGCGGCGGCCGTCACCGGCACCGCGACCGGCGCGTCCACGTGCTGCTGGGGCTGCGGCTCGTAGGCGGGAGCGGGCTCCGGCTCCGGCGGCCGCGCCGGCCACGGGGTGACGCCCAGCTTCACGACCAGCCACATGTGCACGAAGATCAGCGCGATGATGGCGCCCGGTATCAGCAGCATGTGCAGGGCGTAGAAGCGCGAGATCGTCTGGGCGCCGATCACCGGCCCGCCCAGCAGGAACTTCGAGATGAACGGCCCCAGCACCGGCGCCGTGCCGTTGATGTTGATGGCGACCACGGAGGCCCAGTACGCGCGCTCGTCCCAGACCAGCAGGTAGCCGGTCAGGCCCATGCCCATCACGCTGATGAAGATCAGCGAGCCGGTCAGCCAGGTCATCTCGCGCGGGTACTTGTAGGCGCCGTAGAAGAACGTGCGGCCCATGTGCAGGAACAGCAGGATCACCATCACGCTGGCGCCCCACTTGTGCATGCCCCGGATCAGCCAGCCCAGTGTCTGCACGTCGGTGATGTAGCGGATCGACTCGTAGGCGCCGTTGGGCGACGGGTCGTAGGTCATCGCCAGCAGCGCGCCGGTGGTCGCCTGCAGGATGAACACCGTCAGCAGCGAGGAGCCGAGCGTGTGGAACCAGCCGGTGGGCGGCACCTTGCGGAACAGGAACTTGCGCACCAGCGTCGGGAAGCCGGTGCGGTACTCGACCCAGTCCTCGGTGGCGAGCACCATCTGCTTGGGGCTGGGCGGCGGCGGGATCGGGATCGGCGACGGCATCGGCTACTGGGGCTTCGGGACCGGCCCGTGCGTGTAGGTGACGTTCGGGTAGAGGACGTTCGGCACCGTCTCGCCGAGCGGCCCCGGGGTGTGGACGGGCTGGCCCGGCATCTTGACCGGGTAGTAGGTGAGCTGGCCGTTGATGTAGTCGACGCTCCAACGCTGCGTGATCACCAGGATGCCTTTCTGGATTTCCCACTGGAAGCGGTCGAGCGGCCGGATCGGCGGGCCCGCCGTGCGCACGCCGCGGGTGTCGTACTGGCCGCCGTGGCACGGGCAGGCGAAGCCCTGCGGCGTTGCCAGGACGGGACAGCCGAGGTGCATGCAGCGGTTCGAGAACACCACGAACATGGCGTCGGTGGCCAGCCAGTCCGGATTCTTCTTGCCGGTGTAGTGCACCCAGGCCAGGCCGGCGCTGGTGAACGGCTGCTTCGCGTCCTCGACGTAGGTCGCGGCGGTCGGCTTGAAGCCCTGCTCCTGCTTGAACCTGTCGATATTGCCCAGGAGCACCGGCTGGAACGTGGTCTCCTCGGTCACCGGCGCCAGCAGGTAGGCGGTCGCCGGGACGCCGATCACGCCGCCGATCACGGCGCCCAGGCCCACGGTCGAAAGCGTCAGGAACTGACCGCGGGTCGTGCCCTCTTGCTCCGCCACTCGATCCTCCCGGTTTGGACTAACCGCGGCGATTCTAACGGGGCTCGCGGCGGAGTGTAGCCGCCTCGGAACCCGGCTTGGAAAGACCGTACTCGGCCCACCTGGAGTCCACCAGAGCTTGTATCTGTGGGCTCATTCTGATCACCTCCGGCCACCCTCGAGAGTAGCCGTCGGCGGCCGACTTGGCAGTGGCGTCGATCCCGATCTTGCCGCCC
>DATNEO010000047.1:0-5661 GCA_035553035.1 Gaiellales bacterium
AGAGAAGCCGTTCATCCGGCAGGACGGCAAGGACAAGGTGACCGGCCTTGGACGCTACACCGCCGACCTGGACATGACCGGCATGCTCCAGGCCAAGTTCCGCTACTCCGACCACGCCCACGCCCGCATCACGCGTATCGACACCTCCCAGGCCCGGGAGCTTCCCGGGGTGTTCGCCGTGATCACGCACGAGGACGTGCCCGACGTCCGCTACGGGCCGTTCGTCCAGGACCGGCGGCTGTTCGCCAAGCACAAGGTGCGCTACGAGGGCGAGCTGGTCGCGGCGGTGGCGGCACTCACCGACGAGATCGCCCAGCGGGCCGTCGAGCTGATCGAGGTCGACTACGAGCCGCTCGAGGTCGTCAGCGACGTCGAGGCCGCCCTCCAGCCCGGAGCACCGCTGCTGCACGAGGACTGGGCGTCGTACGGAGCCTCCGAGGATGTCGTCCGCGAGGGCAACGACTGCTCGCGCTCGACCATCCTCAAGGGCGATCCGGACAAGGGCATGGCAGAGGCTGACATCGTCGTCAAGGAGCGCTACGTCGCCGACATGTCGCACGCCGTGCCGATCGAGCCGCATGCGGTGGTCGCGCAGTGGCAGGGAGACCGGGTCACGATCTGGTCGTCGACGCAGGTGCCGTTCATCGCCCGAAGCGGCGTCGCCACCACGCTGGAGTTGCCCGAGTCCCACGTCCGGATCGTGGTGCCGCACCTGGGCGGCGGGTTCGGCGGCAAGTGCGAGTTCCACTACGAGGCCCAGGTGGCGGCGCTGGCCCGAGTCGCCCAGCGCCCGGTGCGCCTGGTGTTCTCGCGCCGCGAGGAGTTCCTCGCCCCCGACCACCGCCGCGAGGGACAGGTGCTCGAGCTTGAGACCGGCGTGCGCAGGGACGGCAGCATCGTTGCCCGCCGCGGCCGCCTGATCCTGGACAACGGGGCCTACAGCGCCGATGCGCCGTTCTTCCCGCAGCTGGCAGCGATGATGGCGGCCGGGCCTTACAAGATCGAGAACGTGTTCGTCGACGCCAGCCTGGCCTACACGAACACCACGCCCTCCGGCTCGGTGCGCGCCCCCACCGCCCCGCAGGCCTGCTGGGCGCTGGAGCAGCACATGGACTCGGTGGCCGGGCAGCTGGGCATGGACCCGGTCGAGTTCCGCCGCCGCAACATCGTCAAGAACGGCGACGAGGGTCCCACCCGGCAGGTGTTCGAGGACATCGGCGCCGCGGAGACGCTGGAGCGGGCCGTCGAGCTGATCGGCTACGGCAAGGAGCTGCCGGAGGACGAGGCGATCGGCGTCGCCGTCGGCTGGTGGCCGTCGTTCGGCATCGCCTCCGGCGCCTACGTGAAGATCAACGGCGACGGGTCGGGCACCATCATCACCGGCGCACAGGAGTGCGGCACCGGCGCCGTGATGGCGTTACCGCTGCTGGCCGCGGAGATCCTGGGCATGGAGCCGGAGAGCTTCTCGCTGCTGTATCAGGACACCGACGCCGGACCGTTCGACTCCGGCGCGTCCGGCTCACAGACCACCTTCAACAACGGCCGCGCCGTGATGGCCGCCGCGAACGACGTGCGGGAGCAGCTGCTCGACCTGGCCGCCGAGCAGCTGGAGGCCAACCGCGACGATCTGGAGCTGAAGGACGGCGCGGTCTCGGTGAAAGGGTCGCCCACCAAATCCGTCACCATCCCGGAGCTGGCGGAGGCCGCGCATGGCAGCACCCTGCTGCTCGGCCGCGGCGCCGACGCGGTGCCGGAGATGCCCGCCAGCGACGCTGCGGGCTGCACCGGCCGGCTGGGCTTGGAGTCGTTCCTCGCACCCACCTTCATCACGCACGCGGTGCGCTGCAAGGTCGATCGCGAGACGGGCGTCGTGCGGGTGCTGGAGGTGGCCGCGGTTCACGAGTCGGGACGTGTGCTGAACCCGATCGGCGCCAACGGCCAGGTCGAGGGCGGCGTCGTCATGGGTATCGGCATGGCCACCCTGGAGGGCTCGCTGATCGGCGAGGACGCGCGCCAGCTGAATCCGCACCTGCTCGACTACAAGCTGCAGACGGCGAGCGACTCACCGCCGATCCACATCGGCTGGGTGGACTCTCCGACCAAGCCGGGCGCCGGCGGCCCGAAGGGCTCCAAGGGCATCGGCGAGCCACCCTGCGTCCCCACTCCGGGCGCGATCGCCAACGCGATCGCACAGGTCACCGGCGCGCGCGTGTACGAGCTGCCCATGACCCCGGCGCGGGTGTGGGAGGCGATGCAGCGATGAGCGCGCAGAGCTACACGGCCGCCACCTCGGTCGACGAGGCGCTGGAGGCGATGGCCGCCGGCGCGCGCCCGATCGCGGGCGGCACCGACCTGGTGGTCGGCGCCCGCGGCGGCAAGGCGCCGCTGCCGGAGGCCCTGGTCGCGATCCACCGCGTGCCCGAGCTGCGCGGGATCCGGGAGCAGGACGGCGGGCTGGTGCTGGGCGCGCTCGCCACCCACGCCGACATCGTCGCCTCGAGCACCGCGTGCGAGCTGTTCACCGCGCTGGCGGACGCATCCGCCATCGTGGGCAGCCATGCCACCCGCAACGCCGGCACCATCGGCGGCAACGTCATGAATGCCTCGCCGGCGATGGAGACCGGCGGCCCGCTGATCTGCTTCGACGCGGTCGCCACGCTACGCTCGGCGTCGGGCATTCGCCGGGTGGCGCTGGCCGACCTGTTCACCGGCCCCGGTCGCACCGTGGCCGAGCCGGGCGAGCTGCTGACCGAGCTGGCGATCCCCGCCCCGAGGGACGGAACCGGCAGCTGCTACGCGCGGCTCGAGTACCGCCGCCAGATGGAGATCGCGATCGTGGGCGCGACCGCAGTGGTCACGCTCGACGGCGGCACCATCCGCGACGCCCGCATCGCCATCACCGCCCTGGCGCCCACCATCCACCGCGTGGCCGAGGCCGAGCAGGCGCTTAACGGCAGCGACGCCTCGGACGCCGCCGTACACGCGGCGGCGGATGCGGCGGCGGGCGCCTCGCGGCCGATCTCGGACGTGCGCGGCTCGGCCGACTACCGGCGGGCGATGGCGGCCGTGCTCACCCGGCGCGCGATCAGCACCGCGGTCGCCCGCGCCCGCGGCGGCCGGTTCCCGATCCCAGCCAGCCCCGCCCTCCACGGTGCGGTCAACGCGGGGGCAGCATGAGGTACGACGCCACCCTCAACGTGAACGGCCGCGCCTACCCGGTCGCGATCGAGCCTGGCCGCAACCTGCTCTCGGTGCTGCGCAGCGAGGTCGGGCTGACCGGCGCCAAGGAGGGCTGCGACGACTCCGAGTGCGGCGCCTGCATGGTGCTGGTGGACGGCCAGCCGCTCAACTCGTGCTCGTACCTGGCGCTGCAGGCCGACGGCCGCGAGATCGTCACCATCGAGGGCCTGGCCGGCAAGGACGGTCAGCTGCACCCGCTGCAGCAGGCCTTCCTCGATCAGGGCGGCGTCCAGTGCGGGTTCTGCACCCCCGGCATGCTGATCTCGGCGAAGGCGCTGCTCGACCGCAATCCCTCGCCCGATGAGGAGGAGATCCGCCTGGCGCTCTCCGGCAACCTCTGCCGCTGCACCGGCTACTCGGGCATCGTTCGCGCGGTGCAGGCGGCTTCCGGGCAGTCCTGACCTTAGGTTCGCAGGCCGCGCGCGGCCACCGGCCAGACCGCCTCGACCCGGCCGTCGCGCACCGCGAACAGCTGGTCGCTGAGGTTGACCGTGGTGCAGACGTGGGCGGGATGAAACGCGATCCGCTCGCCCACCGCCACCGGCCGTGAGGTGTGCCCGACGCCATGCTCCTCGGTCAGCCCGTCCAGCACGATCGAACCGTCCACGCTGCGAGCGACCATGCGCCCGCCGTCGTCGAGCACGACGTCGCCGGAGAACGTCTTCGACCCGCCGTCCACCGTCACCCGCCCCTCGCGGTTGCTGCTGACCACGGTGGTCAGGATCGAAAGCGCCAGGTCCTGCGGCTGAGCGGAGCCGTTCCCCATCTGCATCAGGTCGTTGAACACGTACGTGCCGGCCCGCACCTCGGTCACCCCCGCCACCGCGGCAACGGCGCGGCCGGTGGGCGTGCTGCCGGCCGCCGCCTCGTCCAGGCCCAGCCGCCGCGCGGCCGCCACCACCGTCTCGCCCTCCTCGCGGCCGGACGCGGTCGCGTCGCCGTCGCCGCCGGCATAGCCGATGCTCCGGTAGCTGGTGATGCCGCGCAGGCGCAGCCCCGGCAGTTCGCGCACGCGGTCGGCCAGCGCGTCGACCAGCGCGGAGTCGCCGGCGGGCACGCCGCAGCGGCCGAGGCCGGTGTCGAGGTCGACGAAGACGCCCAGCTCGGCGCCCTCGGCCACGGCCGCGCTCGACAGCCGCCGGGCAGCCGCGCGGTTCTCGACGTTCACCCCGACGCGCGCCCGCGCGGCCAGCCGCGCCAGCCGCGCGCAGGCCTGCTCCGCCACCACCGGGTAGGCCACGACCACGTCCTCGAAGCCGGCATCGACATACAGCTCGGCCTCCGAGACCTTGGCCGTGGTGATGCCGGCGGCGCCGGCCGCGACCTGCATCCGGGCGATCTCGAGCGTCTTGTGGGTCTTGATGTGCGGCCGAAAACGGACCCCCTGGGCGTTCACCGCGTCCTGCCAACTGCGCAGGTTCCGCTCGAGACGGTCCAGATCGACCACCAGACACGGTGTTTGCAGCTCATCGGGCGCCATCCATCAACCCTACAGGCACCATTCCGCGACGCCGATAGATCCCGCTCACGATGCTGTTACGGCGCTTCCTCATCATGTTGGTGATCGGCGGCCTGCTCGCGGGTGCCTCGGCGGCCGGCTACTACGTGGGCGGAAACGGGCAGGCGACGGCCCAGCGGGCATCGATCCTGCGGCAGGTCGGTCGCCGGCTGCACAACAAGGACACGGCCGGGGCACGGGTCGTGCTGGCGCAGGCGGTCGACTCCGGCGCGATCACGGGAGCCGAGCTGCGGGCGCGCAACGGGCATGTGACGAGCGTCGGCGAGGTCTCCGGCTCGGCCGGCTCGGTAGCCCTTCCCCGGGGTGCGACGCTGCGCCTGAGCACGAAGCCCCCGCTTTCCGGCCTCGCGCACCTCGAGATGCTGATCGCGGGCCTGCTGCTGGTGGTCGCCGCCGCGGTCGCCATGGCGATCGCGATCGCCCGCCTGCTGCCGCACCTGCGCCGTCCGCAGCTGCCGGCCCGCAAGCCCAGGAAGCCGCAGCGCCTGCCGGCCACGCCCGCGCTCGACACCGAGTACCTGGCCCGCCATGACGCGCTCACCGGGCTGCCCAACCGGGTGCTGCTGCGCGAGGAGGCCCAGCGCCTGATCATGCGCCTGAACGGCGACGCGATGGCGCTGATCCTGATGGATCTGAACGAGTTCAAGGAGGTGAACGACACGCTCGGGCACTTCGCCGGCGACCAGCTGCTGCGCCAGGTCGGCGAGCGCCTGGCCGGGTTCACCACCGAGAGCACGCTCGTGACCCGGCTGGGAGGCGATGAGTTCGCGATCCTGCGCAGCCAGGCCGACGCCGTCACGGCCGAGCAGCTGGCGATGCGCGTCGGCGAGTCGCTGCGCCGCCCGTTCCTGGTCTCCGGCATGACGCTCGAGATCGACGCCAGCATGGGCATTGCCCTGGCG
>DATNEO010000048.1:0-19375 GCA_035553035.1 Gaiellales bacterium
GAGCTGAGGAAGAACCGTCGTGCGGACGGCCCGGTAGCCGTTGGAGCAGTCCGAGACCTTCGTCCGGGTGATAAAGGAGACGACCTTGTTGAAGAAGACGATTCCGAATTCCCGCGAGCGCGAGTTGGGGTCCGCTTCTCCCAATACCCGCGAGCCATGCGCGACGTCGACCTCGTCGTCGAGCACCGGCTTGACGAGGCGCTCCATCTCGCTGGGCAGGTGCTGGCCGTCCGCGTCCAGGGTGACCACGATCAGGGCACCCGACTCGGCCATCAGGCGGTAGCCGGTTCGCAGCGCGGCTCCGCCGCCACGGTTGATGACGTGACGTGCGACGACGGCGCCCTCCTTTGCCGCCGCCTCGCTGGTGTCATCGCCCGAGCCGTCGTCCACCACCAGGATGGCGGTCGGCTCCCCACAGACCTCGGGCGGGATCTGGCGAATCACATCACCGACGCTGTCGGCCTCGTTGTATGCGGGGATCACCACCGCGATCTTGTCCCTGAAGCGCTCAGGGAGGCGCGCCTCACGGAACTCCTCCCAGGCGAGCCCCTCGAGCAGGGCCGAGAGCTGCTGGTTCATGCGCGCGCCCTCCGTGAGTGCCCGCAGGACGAGGAGAAACAGGATTGCGATTGCGAATACGGCGAGACCGAGGATCCGGCCGCCGTTGCCCTTCTCGAAGGCGAATGCCGAGAGCAGCTTGTCGAGCAGCTCCGTGCCGGAGACGATGGCCAGAGCGAGCCCTCCGAAGATCGCCAGCAGCACGGCGCCGTTCGAGAGCGAGCGCCGTCGCCAGACCGCGAACACGATCAGCAGCACGCCGAAAATCAGCCCGACCGCGCGCAGCGCGGTGAGCTCCTCGGGGAAGAACGAAGCGAGCACGGGGACGGTCAAAGGGGCGCCAGAATAGGCCCACCAGCATCAAACTGGTTGCACCTTGTGGTGCACCCTCCCATCACCGGCGTGAACGACGATGCGCCGCCGGGGGCGCTACTCTGCCCCGTCTCATGCGCGTCCTCATCCTCGGGGGCGATGGCTATCTCGGCTGGCCGACGGCGATGCGCTTCTCGGCCCGTGGCCACGAGGTGTCCCTCGTCGACAACTTCTCCCGGCGTGCCTGGCACGAGAGGCACGGCACGGACTCACTCACACCGATCGCCTCTCTCGAGGACCGCATCGCGGCTTGGCAGGAGGTCTCCGGGAACCAGATCCGCTCCTACGTCGGCGCGATCGAGGACGCGCCCTTCCTTGAGGAGGTGATCGTCGAGACGAAGCCGGAGGCGGTCATCCACTACGGGGAGCAGGCCTCGGCGCCGTATTCGATGGCCAGCCGCGAGCAGGCGGTGGAGACCCAGTACACGAACGTGATCGGCACGCTCAACCTTCTCTTCTTCCTCCGCGATCACGCCCCGGACTGCCATCTGGTCAAGCTGGGGACGATGGGCGAGTACGGGACGCCCAACATCGACATCGAAGAGGGCTACATCGAGATCGAGCACAAGGGACGCCGGGACATCCTGCCGTTCCCGAAGGTGCCGGGCTCGTTCTACCACCTGTCCAAGGTGCACGACAGCCACAACATCCATTTCGCCTGCCGGATCTGGGGCATCCGCGCCACCGACCTCAACCAGGGCGTCGTCTACGGCATCGAGACGCCGGAGACGAAGCTGGACGAGCGGCTGGTCACCCGCTTCGACTACGACCAGGCCTTCGGCACGGCACTCAACCGCTTCTGCGTGCAGGCCATGATCGGCCACCCGCTGACGGTCTACGGCAAGGGCGGCCAGACCCGCGGCACACTGAACATCGTGGACACGATCCAGTGCGTCGAGCTGACCGCCGACAACCCGGCCGAGCCGGGCGAGTTCCGCGTCTACAACCAGTTCACCGAGTCGTTCACGGTGGCCGGGCTGGCCGAGAAGGTGCGGCATGCCGGCGGCGAGATCGGCGTCGACGTGACCGTCGAGAACGTGGCCAACCCGCGCGTCGAGCTGGAGGAGCACTACTACAACCCGGTGCACACGAAGCTGCCGTCGCTGGGCCTGAAGCCGACGCTTCTGTCCGAGACGCTGATCGAGTCGGTGCTGCATACGATCCAGCGCTACAAGCACCGCGTGATCGCCGAGGGGATCGACCCCAGCACGCTGTGGAAGGCGCCGCTGCCCGAGCGGGTGAAGTAGGCCCCTCATGCCGCTGACGCCGCTTCGCACGGCGGGTCTGGTCGTCGCGGTGGTGTTCGCTGCGCTGACGATTCGCAGCTACCGGCAGGGCAAGATCGGGAACGGCGACCTGCTGGTGCGGTTCGTCGTGTTCGTGCTGCCGCTGCTGGTGCTGTCGGCGCTCCCCGACCTGATCGGGTGGGGCTTCGACGAGTTCAGCTTCAAGCGCGGCGGCGGCCGCCAGGTGCTGGGCGCGACCGTGCTCGCGGTCGGCATCCTCTACCTGTTCGCGTTCTCGCTGTCGGGCCGCCAGGAGCGGTCGCGCCGCGACCTGACGCGGTTGATCGAGAACCTGGCGCTGGAGCAGTTCGAGCAGTTCGGCCATCCCGAGGCCTTCACCGGCGGCATCGCCGTGGTGATCCCGGCCTACAACGAGTCCGAGAACATCCACCACGTGCTGGGCGCGCTGCCGGAGCGGGTCTGCGACCTGCCGCTGCACGCGATCGTGATCGACGACGGGTCGGCGGACCGCACCACCGAGGCCGCGCGGGCGGCCGGTGCAGCCGCGATCCGGCTGCCCATGAACCGCGGTCAGGGCGCGGCGCTTCGCACCGGGTACCGGCTGGCGCTGGTGACCGGCGCCGAGATCGTGGTCACCATGGACGCGGACGGGCAGCACCAGCCGTCCGAGCTGTCGCGGCTGGTGGGACCGATCGTCGCCGACGAGGCCGACGTGGTGGGCGGCTCGCGGGTGCTGGGCGAGGCCGACCCCAACCACGCCGCCCGCGAGCTGGGCGTGAAGCTGTTCGCCCAGCTGCTCTCGCTCCTGACCTGGAGCAAGGTCACCGACCCGGCCTGCGGCTACCGGGCTGTGCGCACGGAGGCGCTGCGGGGCCTCGAGTTCCGCCAGGACCAGTTCCACAACTCGGAGTTCATCGTGGAGGCGTCGAAGAAGGGGCTGCGCTCGATGGAGGTGCCGGTGACTATCACCCAGCGCATCTCGGGGCTCAGCAAGAAGCCCGCCCACTTCCGCTACGGGATGGGCTTCGCGAACGCGCTCGTACGCGCATGGCTGCGCTGAACGGCGACGCCGGGCGACCGGTGATCGGCTACACGATCGAGCTGCAGGACCCGATGCTGCTCGAGGTCGAACCCTCGCTGCGGGCACCGCTGCAGCAGTTCGGGGCGGTGCCGGTGGTGCTGCCGCGGGCCACGCCGGCCGATGCCATCGACCAGCTGCTGGACATGGTGGACGGCCTGCAGCTGTGCGGCGGCGCCGACGTGCACCCCAGACACTACGGCCACGATGCCCACGAGCTGACCAAGCCCGGCGACCAGGTCGAGGACACCTTCGAGCTGGAGCTGGTCCGCCGCGCCTACGCACGCGGGATGCCGGTGATGGGCATCTGCCGGGGCATCCAGGTGATGGCCGTGGCCGACGGCGGCACGCTCACCCAGGACGTCGAGACCATGCACGACGGCGCCATCCAGCACCGGCGCAGCTGGCGCGACCTGGCGCTGGAGCCGCCCGGCGAGCACTGGCACACCGTGCAGACGGAGCCGGGCTCGGCGGCCGAGCGCTGGCTGGCCGGCGGCGAGCCGCGCGTCAACTCGTTCCACCACCAGTGCGTGGCCACCACCGGCGGCATCATGCGCGCCACCGCCCGCGGCGAGGACGGCGTGATCGAGACGATCGAGCGCGTCGACGGCCGCGGCTGGGCGGCCGGCATGCAGTGGCACAACGAGCTGATGTGGCGCCACGACGAGCGGTTTCTGCGTCCGTTCCAGGACCTGGCCGAGGCCGCGCGGGCGTACGCCGGCGACGACTCTTAGCCATTCGCTTCAGCGTCGCAACACTCTCTTCACTGGCGGATCGAGCGAAGGTGGTGGAGAATCGTGCGATGAGCGACCTGCCTGCACCACTCAATCCGCCCGAGCGCCTGCTGTGCGGCCCGGGCCCGTCCAACATCGACCCGCGCGTGCTCGAGGCGATGCAGCGACCGATGCTGGGCCATCTCGACCCCGACTTCCACAAGATCCTGGAGGACCTGATCGAGCTCCTGGAGGCGGCCTACCGCCGCAGCGACGGATTCACGATCGCGCTCTCCGCAAGCGGCACGTCCGGCATGGAGGCCGGCCTGGCGTCGCTGGCCGAGCCGGGCGAGACCGTGATCGTGGCAACCTGCGGCTTCTTCGGCAACCGCATGATCGACATCGCCCAGCGACACCGCCTGAACGTGATCGAGCTGCGCGCGCCGTTCGGGCAAGCGGTGCCCAACGATCAGATCGTCGAGGCGCTGGCCGACCATCCCGAGGCAAAGCTGGTCGCGGTCGTGCACGCGGAGACCTCGACCGGCGTGGCGCACCCGCTCGAGCAGCTGGGCGAGGCGATGCGCGGGTCGGACGCGCTGCTCTTGGCCGACTGCGTGACGTCACTGGGCGGCATGCCGCTCGAGGCCGAGGGCTGGGGCATCGACTACTGCTACTCGTGCAGCCAGAAGTGCCTCGGCGCGCCGCCCGGCATCTCGCCGGTGTCGCTGTCGGAGCGGGCGATGGAGCGGATCCGGGCACGCACCCAGCCGGTGCCCTTCAGCTTCGACTTCGAGCAGCTGGCCCGCTACTGGATCGGGCGGCCGGCGGTCTACCACCACACCACCCCCAACACCCAGTACTACGCGCTCTACGAGGGGCTGCGGCTGGCGCTGGAGGAGGGGCTGGAGGCGCGTTGGGCGCGGCACGCGGAGGCCGGAGCGCACCTGCAGGCCGGGCTGGCCGACCGAGGCTACCGGCTGCTGGCGGATCCGGAGGTGCAGCTGGCACAGCTGTCGGCCGTGTGCGTGCCCGACGGCGTCGACGGCAAAGACGTCCAGATGCGGCTGCTGCGCGAGCACAACATCGAGGTGGGCGGCGGCCTGGGGCCGGACGCGCCGGACATCTGGCGGATCGGCATGATGGGCACCAACGCGCACACCGAGACCGCCGACCGGCTGCTCGAGGCGTTCGATGCGGTGCTCGAAGCACCGCGCGAGGGCGTCTCGGCGGGTCGCGCCTGATGGCGGTTCGCGATCGGCTGCACCGCAGCGAACTGGCCGTCCCCGGCAGCAACACGCGCGCGATGGAGAAGGCACCGGGGCTGGGAGCCGACGTGGTGTTCCTCGACCTCGAGGACGCCGTCGCGCCGGACGACAAGGAGCAGGCCCGCGAGAACGTGATCGCCGCGTTGACCGGCCAGGATTGGTCGGCCTGCAGCGTGTCGGTGCGGATCAACGGGCTGGACACGCACTGGTGCTACCGCGACATCGTCGAGGTGGTGGAGCGGGCCGGCTCGCAGCTGGACACGATCCTGATTCCGAAGGTGGGGACCCCGGCCGACGTCCTGTTCGTGGCCACGATGCTCGACCAGATCGAGGCGGCCTTTGGCCTGGAGCCGATCAACCTGCACATCCTGATCGAGACGGCGCTGGGCATGGCCAACGTCGAGGCGATCGCGCAGACCTGCCCGGAGCGCCTGGAGGCGATGGTGTTCGGCGTCGCCGACTACGCGGCCTCCACCCAGGCGCGCACCACCAACATCGGCGGATCCAACCCCGACTACGTGACGCTGACGCACGCCGGCGAGTCGGGCGGCCGCGAGCGGCACTGGGGCGACCAGTGGCACTTCGCGCTGTCGCGGATGATCGTCGCCTGCCGCGCCTACGGGCTGCGGCCGATCGACGGGCCGTTCGGCGACTACCAGGATCCCGACGGGTACACCGCCGCCGCGCGCAGCGCAGCCCAGCTCGGCTGCGAGGGCAAGTGGGCGATCCACCCGTCCCAGATCGCGCTCGCGAACGAGGTGTTCACGCCGTCACCGGAGGAGATCGACCGGGCCCGCCGGATCATCGAGGCGATGCAGCAGGCGGCGGCCGAGGGCAAGGGCGCCGTCTCGCTGGACGGCAAGCTGATCGACGCCGCGTCGATCAAGATGGCCGAGAACATGGTGCGCAAGGCCGACCAGATGCCGGTCGACGTCGCGTCCGCCTGACGCTCGGCAGCGCTGGTCAGCCTTCCTGGAACCACTGCCAGGTGCGCGCAAGCCCCTCGGCCAACGGCACCTGCGGGGCGTACCCGAGCCGGTCGCCGGCCTTGTCCACCAGCGAGTAGTTGCGCTGGATCTCGCCGGCGCGGGGCGGCTCGTGCTGCAGCTGCGGCTGCTTGCCCGACACCTCCGCCAGCATCGCCACCAGGTCGTTGAGGCTGGTCTCGACGCCACTTGCCAGCTGGAAGATCTCCCCGCCCGCGCCCGGCGTCTCGGCCGCCCGGATCAGGCCGTTGGCAAGATCGGTCACGAATACGAAGTCGCGGGTCTGGGTGCCGTCACCGTAGATCGTGAGCGGCTCTCCCGCCATGACCTTGCGGATGAACAGCGGGATCACGTTCGACTTGCGTGCTGAGCGCGGGCCGTACGCGTTCGAGAACCGCACCGCCACCGCCTCGAATCCGTAGGCGCCGAAGAAGGCCGAACAGTAGGCCTCGCCGGTGGCCTTGCCGGCGCCGTACGGCGACAGCGGCGCCACCGGCTTGTCCTCCGAGGCGGGGTAGGCGTTGTCGCCGAGCGGCGCATTGCTGGACGAGAACACGAGGCGGCCGACGCCGGCTTGCTTGGCGGCCCACAGCGCCAGCAGCGTTCCGCGCGCGTTCAGGTCGAAGTTCTCGATCGGGTTCTCGATCGAGTCCACAACCCCCGCTCCCGCGGCCAGGTGGAACATCGCATCGATCCCGTCGCAGGCGCGCTGCAGCGGCTCGAGGTCGCGGACGTCGCCCATCACGAGCTCGACGTCCAGCCCCTCGAGGTGCTCACGGGAGCCGCTCGAGAGGTCGTCGTACACGCGCACCGAGTAGCCGCGCTCAAGCAGCAGGCGGGTGAGCGTAGAGCCGATGAACCCGGCCCCGCCGGTGACGACCGCAGACGGCATCGCGGCAGACTACTCGTCAGTCGGCTGACCGGCGCCGGATCGGCGCCGGTCGTGCTGCCAGCAGGGTGCGCCCTCGAACGCCTCCAGCCCGGCCACCGGCTGCGGCCCCTCGCGCTGGTCGAGTCCGCGGCGCAGCCGCGGCGCCGCCACCGCCACCAGCCCGCCCACCACGCTGCCGAACACGAACGAGCGCAGCCGCGGCCGCCGGCGCCAGCCGTCGCTCATCCGATCACCTCGCGGTGCGCGATGAACCCCGCGATCAGCAGGCCGATCGCCTGCACCCCGGTCGACGCGGCACCGCCGGCCGACACGGCGATCACCACCGCAGGTACCACGTACGCCCAGGCCGCTCCGGCCGCGGCGATCCAGGCGGTGGCGGGAGCGCGGTAGCGGCCGGACGCGGCCAGCACGGCGCGGCCGCAGGCAAGGCCCACGATGTAGGCGATGATGAAGGTCACGAACCCCAGCCCGTAGCCGCCGACGAACGCCAGCCCCACGCCGAACGCGGTACCCACGCCGAACGCGGCCCCGATCGCCCGGACCGCCGTGCTCGGCTTCAGGATCACCCGCGCGGAGCGTGGCAGCCGAGCGCAGTCGCGGCACTTGATGCCGACCGGTGCCTGCACCATGCAGTCCGGGCAGATCGGCTTGCCGCAGTTGGAGCAGGAGACGTACGTCTCCACCTTGGGGTGATTCGCGCACATCCGCGGGCCGGTCGTGAGGTCGGTCCCTGCGGCGGCTGACACGAGGCCGAGTGTAGCATCGCGCCCATGCCGGAGCCCTTGATCGTGACCCTCGGAGACGTGCTCGCCCTATCGCTGATCACCCCGCCCGAGGGACTGCTGGCGGAGTCTGCGGAGCCGGCCGAGACGCGGCTGATCGTGGGTGGCCGGGCCGCGGTCTGCGCATGTTGGGTGGTGGCGGCCGAAGCCCGCGGGCGAGCGGTGTCGGCGCGCTCCTACGACCGGCTGGGCGACCTGGTGGAGGCGGAGCTGGCCGACCGCGGGGTCGAGCTGGAGGGGCCGGGCGTCGAGGGCCACACCGGCGTTGCCACCGTGGTGCGCACGCCCGGCGCGCGGCCGACCGCGCTCACCGACCGCGGCGTCTGCGCGAAGCTGGCGCACGAGCTGATCCAGCCCGAGTGGTTCGACGACGCCGACGTGCTGCACGTGAGCGGCTACGCGCTGGTCGACCAGCCCTCGGCCGGTGCCGTCCAGCACGCCTGCGAGATCGCGCGCGAAGCCGGCGCCAGCCTCTCGGTCGACCTGGCCAGCGCCGACATCGTCTCGCCGCTGGTGCGCGAGCGGATTCTGCAGCTGCAGCCCGAGGTGGTGCTGGCCACCGCCGCCCAGGCCGAGGCCATCGGCGGCATCGACGACCTCGGCGACCTCGCCGTGATCAGTGACGACGGGGCGCTGCCGGCGATCGATCCGATGGGCGTGGCCGACGCATTCGCGGCCGGGTTCCTGTCCGCCCTCGCGGCCGGGGCCGACGAGGACGATGCACTGGACGACGGCCGCCTGCTCGCCGATCACTGCGCGGGCCTCGACGGGCCGTTGCCGTGACCCGCGGCTTCACCGGGCTGCTGCGCCTGGCGCCGGAGGTCGAGCGGGCGTTGATCCGATCGCAGCCGGTGGTCGCGTTGGAGACGTCGCTGGTGGCCCACGGCCTGCCGCACCCCGACGGGCTGGAGGTCGCGCTGCGCTGCGAGGACCGCGTCCGCGAGGCCGGCGTGGTCCCGGCCACGATCGCGGTCGTGGACGGGGCGGTGCGGGTGGGCCTCGACGAGGAGGAGCTGGAGCGCCTCTCGGTTACACGGACGGCGCGCAAGGTGGGGCCGCGCGATCTGGCGTCTGCCGTGGTGTCCGGCGGTCTGGGCGCGACCACGGTGGCCGGGGCGCTGGCCGTCTGCCGCATCGCGGGCATCCACTTCATGGCCACCGGCGGCCTCGGCGGCGTGCACCGCGGCTGGCAGCAGACCCGCGACGTTTCGGCCGACACCTACGAGATCGCCTTCGCAGCGGTGTGCGTGGTTTGCTCCGGGGTCAAGTCGCTGCTGGACGTGTCGGCCACCCTCGAGGAGCTGGAGACCCGCGGGATCCCGGTGATCGGATACGGCACCGACCGCTTCCCGCTGTTCTACCGGCGCGATAGCCCCCATCACCTCCCCGACCGCGTCGACGACCCGGCCACGGTGGCAGCGCTGGCCGCCACGCACTGGGGGTTCGCCCGCGCGGCCGGGGTGATCGTGGCCAACCCGGTGGCGGAGGAGGCCGCGCTGTCGGCCGAGGAGATCGAGCCGGCCGTCGACCAGTCGCTCGCCGAGGCTGAGGCCGCGGGCATTCGCGGCGCGGACGTGACGCCGTTCGTGCTGGGACGCGTGCACGAGCTGACCGAGGGTCGCAGCCTGGCCGCAAACCGGCGGCTGATCGAGGACAACGCCGCCCTGGCGGCGGAGATCGCCCGCGCCTACTACGCTGAGTAGCGTCTCCCCGTCACCACGTCAAGGTGAGGTAGCGGAAGTCGCACCGCGGCTCGTACCCGATCTCCGTGTAGATGTGGTTGCTGGTGGGATTGGCCGCGTCGGTGAACAGCGAGCACCACGACTGCCCGGCGTCCAGCTCGCGCTGCGACAGCTCGGCCACGACGGCGCTGGCGTAGCCACGGCGGCGCAGCGGCGGCGGGGTGTAGACGTAGGCGACCGAGGACGACCAGGGCGTCCTGCGGACGACCGCCGCCATCGAGACCGCCTCGCCGTCGCGCTCCCATACCGCCAGATCGCCATGCGGCAGCATGCGCGCGACCGTCTCGGACGCCTCCTGCGGAGAGATCGCCTCGCCGATGTCCTCGGCGAAGGCGAGCGTCCAGCGTTCGAGCTGATCCGTGTCACCGGCGCTCGCCGTCCGGAACGATCCCGGCGGCGCGGCCGGCGGTCGCACGACCCGCAACTCGAAGGCGTGCAGATCCCGGCGTACCGCCACCCGCGCGCCGGCCACGTCGCTCCAGGCCTGGGCGAACGGCTCGCTGACATGCCTGGCGCCGTTCACCCCCGGCGCACGACGGCCGGCATCGAGCATGGCCGCGACCAGATCGCCGAACCCATCTCGCCCGGATCTGCGAATCCCGCCACCTGGGCCGGGTGATCGCCGGTCATCAGCACGAACACGACCGGGCGCCCGTCCTGCTCACCGGCGATCATGGTCACCTCGCTGCCGAACGCGTCGGGCGTGTCCACCAGGCGGCGCAGCAGACCCAGCGACAGCTCACCCTCGGCGCCGGCCGCGCCCAGCGGCTCGGCGACCACGCCCCAGCGCCGCCCGCGCGTCTGCGAAGTGCCTGACGTCCACCGGCGCAGTATCGCGCGGCCGGGTGGCAGCCCCGCGCACCTGGGGGGTTAACCACACCGGCAACGCTCCGCGGGTGCCGGATGATTGGCGCACAGACGAACGAGACCCCGTCCCGGCCGCAGCCCGGGCCGGCCTGACGACAGGAGTACGACAGATGAGCACCCTTCGTGTAGAGGACTTTGCAGCACTGCGCGGCCGGCTCGCCGGCCGGGTCGTGGAGCCCGGCCATGAGTCGTGGGACGAGGCGCGCACCGCGTGGAACCTGACAGCCGACCAGCACCCGGCGGCGGTCGTAGAGGCCGCCTCCGCCGAGGACATCGCGGAGACGGTTCGCTTCGCGTTCGACAACGGGTACGGCGTCACCGCCCAGGGCACCGGCCACGGCGCGGCGGCGCTCACGAGCCGGCTGGACGGCGTGATCCTGATCAAGACCCATGAGATGCGCGGCGTCGAGATCGACCCGGAAACGCGCACCGCCCGCGCCCAGGCCGGCGCACTGTGGATGGACGTGACCGCCCCTGCCCACGAGCACGGTCTGGCCGCCCTGGCCGGATCGTCTCCCGACGTGGGCGTGGTCGGCTACACGCTCGGCGGCGGGCTCAGCTGGCTCAGCCGCACCTACGGAGTGGCCGCGAACAGCGTCACCGCGATCGAGGTGGTGACCGCCGATGGCCAGGTCATCCGCACCGACGCGGACAACGATCCGGCGCTGTTCTGGGCGCTGCGCGGCGGCGGCGGCAGCTTCGGCATCGTCACCGCGATCGAGTTCGCGCTCTACCCGGTGCCGGAGGTCTACGCCGGCGTCATGTTCTGGCCGATCGAGCGGGCCGCCGAGGTGCTGCACGCGTGGCACGACCTCGTGCCCTCGCTGCCGGAGTCGATGACGACCGTCGGCCGGTTGCTGATGCTGCCGCCGATCCCGGAGATCCCGGAGCCCCTGCGCGGACGCAAGTTCGTGGTGGTCGAGGCCATCCACCTCGGCGACGAACGGGAGGGCGCCGAGCTGCTGGCGCCGCTGCGCGAGCTCGCGCCCGAGATGGATACGGTCGCCACCATCCCCACGTCGGCGCTGTCGGCGCTGCACATGGATCCGGAGCACCCGGTGCCCGGTGCCGGCGACGGCATGCTGCTGAGCGACCTCGAGTCCGGCACGATCGACGAGATCGCGGGCCTGGGCATGTCGGGTGCGCTCGATGCCCTGCTGTCCGTGGAGCTGCGCCAGCTGGGCGGGGCGATCGGCCGGCCCGCACCGGGCCAGGGCGCAGTCGGCCATTTCGACGCCGCATACGCCATGTTCGCCGTCGGCATCGCGCCGGTACCGCCGGCCAAGCAGGCGGTGATGGCCGCAGTCGGCACCGTGATAGCCGCCCTCGAGCAGCACCGATCGGACACCAGCTACATCAACTTCCACGAGCGGTCGACGGATCCGGCGAAGGTGTACACGCCCACCGTGCACCGCCGGCTGGCGGAGCTGAAGCGCTGGTACGACCCGACCGACGTGATCCGGTCGAATCACCCGATCGCACCGGCGGCGTAGATGGTTGATTCCGTGGGATCCGTGGCTATGGGCGCAGGACGAGGCGTTCCAGACGACGGGATCGACCGCAGGCCAGGCTGGATGAAGCCTGTTCAAGGGCGATCGTGGCGTCTGGGCGGCTCGGACCAGCTCCAGAGCCACGCAGCTCGTGGAATCAATCATCTGAAGCTGAGTTCCCCCGCGCGGCGTGTGCCGCGCGGGGGATATCCCCTCAGTCGGTGCGGTCCTGCGGGGCGACCACGGTGCGGCCGGTGAGGTCGCCGTAGAGCGCGCGGATGAAGAGCGCCGAGAACGGCCAGGCCACCGGCGCCGCCAGCGCCAGCGCCAGCAGCGTGCCGGTGATCGATCCGGCCACCGACTGCACGACCAGGAACATCGAGATCGCGACCGGCGCGCAGAACAGGAGCGTGACCATCCAGACGCCCCAGACACGGCCGAAGTGGGCCATCGCCATCTGCGGCCCCCGCCAAAGCGCGCCCGCAGGCGAGCGGTCGCCGGCCGCCACGGCCGGAACGATCAGGAGCAGCAGCGGCATCGGGGCCACCGAGTAGGGCTGGAACACCAGCACCACCAGCGAGGCCACCGGGCCCACGATGATCGCGCTCAGATACGTCGCCGCCACCCGCGCGCGGGGCGCCGGCTCCGGCAGGCCGCGCAGCATCACGTGCGCGAGCAGCAGGAAGTAGGCGACGCCGTAGCTGAACACGCTGGCCACGAACGTGGCCGTGTCGGTCGACCGCGAGCCCACCACCAGCACCGGCACCGTGGCCAGCCCCAGCGCCACGGCGGTGGCCACCACCAGGTCGGCCCAAGCGCTGCCGAAGCGGTGCACGGCGGTGGCGAACAGGTCGCCCAGCGGTGCCTGCTTGTGCGGCGCCGCCTTCCCGGCGTCGCTCACACGCCCGCCTCGGCCGGCTCGTGAGTGCGCTGGAACGTGATCTCGCCGTCGCCGGCGTCGACGACGACCCTGTCGCCCTCCGACACCTCTCCGGAGAGCACCTTCAGAGCCAGCGGATTTTCGACCTCGCGCTGCAGCGTGCGCTTGAGCGGGCGCGCGCCGTAGGCCGGGTCGTAGCCATGCTCGACCAGCAGGGCGCGGGCGGCGTCGGTCAGCTCCAGCTCGATCCGCCGCGAGGCCAGCCGGGATCGCAGCGAGGCGGCCTGCAGCTCGATGATCTCGTTCAGCTGCTCCTGGGACAGCGCGTGGAAGGTCACGATCTCGTCGATCCGGTTCAGGAACTCGGGCCGGAACACCGACTCCAGCTCGCGGGCGTTCGAGGTCATCACGATGATCGTGTTGCGGAAGTCGACCGTGCGGCCCTGGCCGTCGGTCAGCCGGCCGTCGTCGAGCAGCTGCAGCAGGATGTTGAACACGTCGGGGTGCGCCTTTTCGATCTCGTCCAGCAGCAGCACCGAGTAGGGCCGCCGGCGGACGGCCTCGGTCAGCTGCCCGCCCTCGTCGTAGCCGACGTAGCCGGGAGGCGCGCCCACCAGCCGCGAGACGGCGTGCCGCTCCATGTACTCCGACATGTCGATCCGCACCATCGCCTTCTCGGTGTCGAACAGGAACTCGGCCAGCGCCTTGGCCAGCTCGGTCTTGCCCACGCCGGTGGGGCCGAGGAAGATGAACGAGCCGATCGGGCGGTCGGGGTCGGAGAGGCCGGCCCGTGAGCGGCGGATCGCGTTGGACACCGCCGCCACCGCCTCATCCTGGCCGATCACGCGGTCGTGCAGCCGCGACTCCATGTGCACCAGCTTCTCCATCTCGCCCTCCAGCAGCCGGTCGACGGGGATGCCGGTCCAGCTGGCGACCACGCCGGCCACGTCGCTGGGGCCGACCTCCTCGTTCAGCAGCGGCGACTGCGACTGCACCTCCTCGAGTCGCGCCATCGCCTGCTCCAGCTCGCGCTCGAGCTTGGGCAGGTCGCCGTAGGTGAGCTCGGCGGCGCGCTGCAGGTCCTGGTCGCGCTGGGCGCGCTCGGCCTCGGCCCGCGTCTCCTCGATCAGCGCCTTCAGGCTCTGCACCTGCTCGATCGCCTGCTTCTCGGCCTGCCACTCGGCGCGCATGCCGTCGGCCTGCTCGCGCAGATTGGCCAGCTCGCGGCCGATCGACTCGCGCCGCTCGACGGCACCCTCGGCGGTCTCGCTCTCGAGCGCGGCCTGCTCGATCTCGAGCTGGATCACGCGGCGCTCGACAGCGTCGATCTCGACCGGCACGGAGTCGATCTCGATCTTCAGCCGCGACGCGGCCTCGTCGATCAGGTCGATCGCCTTGTCGGGCAGGAAGCGGTCGGCGATATAGCGGTCGGACAGCAAGGCGGCCGCGACGATCGCGTCGTCGGCGATGCGCACACCGTGGTGCACCTCGTAGCGCTCCTTCAGGCCGCGCAGGATCGCGATCGTGTCGGCCACGCTCGGCTCTCCCACCAACACCGGCTGGAAGCGCCGCTCCAGCGCCGCGTCCTTCTCGATGTGCTTGCGGTACTCGTCCAGGGTGGTCGCCCCGACGGCCCGCAACTCGCCCCGCGCCAGCATCGGCTTCAGCAGGTTGGCCGCATCGACGGCGCCCTCGGCGGCGCCTGCGCCGACGATCGTGTGCAGCTCGTCGATGAACAGGATGATGCGTCCCGCCGCCTGGCGGATCTCGGCCAGCACCGCCTTCAGCCGCTCCTCGAACTCGCCGCGGTACTTGGCGCCGGCAAGCAGCGAGCCCACGTCCAGCGACCACACGCGACGGTCCTTCAGGCCCTCGGGCACGTCACCCGAGGTGATGCGCTGGGCCAGGCCCTCGACGATCGCGGTCTTGCCAACGCCGGGCTCGCCGATCAGCACCGGGTTGTTCTTGGTGCGGCGGGAGAGCACCTGGATGACACGGCGCACCTCCTCGTCGCGCCCGATCACGGGATCGAGCTTGCCGCGCTCGGCAAGGTCGGTGAGATCGCGGCCGAACTTCTCGAGCGCCGCGTAGTTGCCCTCGGCGTCGGGCGAGGCGGCGCGCTGGCCGCCGCGCACGTCGGCCACGGCCTTCAGCAGCGCCGCGCGGTCGAGGCCGCCGGCCTCCGACAGCGCCAGCAGCAGGTGCTCGACGGCCACGTACTCGTCCTTCAGGGCCTCCGCCTCGCCGAAGGCCGCCTCCAGCGCGGCCCGCAGCGAGCGGCTGGCCTGCGGCTGGGCGTTCGCGCCCTCCATCCGCGGCAGCCGCGACAGCTGCTCCTCCAGCCGCGCGCGCAGGGCGGCCGGGCTCTCGCCGGCCTTCTCCAGGATGCGCGGCGCCACGCCCCCGTCCTGGTCGACGAGGGCCGCGAGCAGGTGCTCGGGCGTGAGCTCGGGGTTGCCGCGGGCGATCGCGTCGCCCTGCGCGGAGGCGAACGCCTCCTGTGCCTTGATCGTCAGCTTCTGGAAGTCCATCGCAATGGGTGTTTCGCGGGTGTGTAGGGGACGAGATCCCGACGGTAGCGCCGATGCACCGCCGACACCTCCTGGTGCATGCGCCGCGCCTGCAGGTCGAGCTGCTGCTCGAGCGCGTCCACGCGGCTCAACAGCTCCACCACCGTCTGCTCCAGGGCCAGCACGTGGGTGGCGCCGGACAGGCTCAGGCCGAGCACGCTGGTGAGGTGCGTGACCTTGCGCAGGCGGGCGACGTCCGAGTCCGAGTAGCGGCGGGTGCCGCCGGGCGTGCGGCGGGGGCTGACCACACCCTTGGCGTCATACATGCGCAGCGTCTGGGGGTGCATGCCGGCCAGCTCGGCGGCCACCGAGATCGAGTAGCGGGGGTGCTCGGCGGGATCGGTCACGCGAACAGCCTGTCTCGCGGGTTGCCGTGGCTGGTGCGCTGCAGCTCATCCAGCTTCTCCAGCGCCTCGCGCTCCTGCTTGGACAGCTTGGAGGGCACGGCGATGCGCAGCCGCGCCAGCAGGTCGCCCTGGCCGCCGCCCTTCAGCCGAGGAGCGCCGCGGCCCTTGACGCGCAGGGTCTTTCCATCCGTGGAACCGGCCGGCACCTTCACCTTGACGCGCTTACCGTCGGGCGTGGGCAGCTCCACCTGCGCGCCCATCGAGGCTTCGGCGAACGTCACCGGCACCTCCACCAGCAGGTCGTCGCCGCGGCGCTGGAACAGGCTGCTCTCGTCCACCTGAGTGACCACGTAGAGGTCTCCCGCCTCGCCGCCGCGCGGGCCGGCCTCGCCCTTGCCCTTGACCTTGATGCGGGTGCCGTTCTTGACGCCGGCCGGGATCCGCACCTGGTAGGTCTTCGTCGAGCGGACGCGTCCGCTGCCGCCGCAGACGCCGCAGGGATCCTCGATCACGGTGCCGGCACCGCCGCAGCGGCGGCAGGTGTGGCTGAGCGAGAAGAATCCCTGGCTCTCGGAGGTGACGCCGCGGCCCTTGCACTCGGGGCAGATGATCGGCGAGGTGCCGGGTGCGGCACCGGAGCCGTGACATGCGTAGCAGGTGTTGGCCTTGGCCACCGGCACCTTCACGGTGGCGCCCTTGAGGGCGTCCTCGAACGAGATCCGCACCGCAACCTCGACGTCGGCGCCGCGCAGCGGCCGCTGCTCACGGGTGCCGCGGCCACCGGCGCCGCCGCGGGCGAACAGGCCGCCGAACAGGTCGCCGAGGTCGAAGCCCTCGGCCGCGGCGCGCATGTCGAAGCCGTCGAAGTTGGTCGGGCCCTGGCCGGGCCGGAAGTTCTGACCGAAGGTGTCGTACTGCTTGCGCTTGTCGGGATCGGACAGCACGTCGTGCGCCTCGTTGATCTGCTTGAAGCGCTCCTCGGCCGCGGCATCGCCGGGGTTGGCGTCCGGGTGGTACTGGCGGGCCAGCTTGCGGTAGGCCTTCTTGATCTCGTCGTCGGACGCGCCCTTGGGCACGCCCAGCGTCTCGTAGTGGGACGGCATTAGTGCTCCGTCCCGGGAGTACCGCGATGAGTCGACGAGCGAAAGCCGAGGATCGCAAGGACGCAGCGAGCCCGGACACAGCGAGCCGACGGCTTGCAGCCGTCGAATCGCACGGGATTCTCGAGACGGAGCACTCAGTCGTCCTCTGTCGGCGATCCGCTGGAGACGACCACGCGCGCCGGCCGCATCACGCGGTCGCCCAGCGTGTACCCGCGCTGCCAGACCTCGGAGATCGCGCCCTCCGGGTGATCGGACGGCTGCTGTGACAGGGCCTCGTGCAGGTGCGGGTCGAACTCGCTGCCGGGCTCGCTGGCGATCTCCTCGAGGCCGCGGCGGCGCAGCAGGTCGACCAGCTGCTGGCGCACCAGCTGCACGCCCTCGGACACCTTCGCCTGCTCGTGATGCTCGGAGGCGTCGAGCGCCCGCTCCAGGTTGTCGAGCACGGGCAGCAGCTCGGACACCAGCGACTCGGCGGCGCGGGTGGCCTGGGCCTCAGCGTCGCGTGCGACCCGCTTGCGGTAGTTGTCGAAGTCGGCCGCGACCCGGCGCAGGTCGGCCAGGTACTCGTCGGCCGCGCGCCGGGCCTGCTCGAGCTCGGACTCGACCACCTCGGCCATGTCCGCGCCCGCGGCCTCGGGGCCCAGTCCCGCGGGTGCGGGATCGGGCCCCGGGCAGGGACGGTGCTCGGTCACGCGCGATCGCCCGCCTCGTCGACCACCTCGGCGTCGACGATCTCCTCGTCGCCGTCGGCGGCCGTGCCGTCATCGCCGGCGGCGCCCGACGGGGCGTCGCCCGTCTGCGTGCGGGCCTGCTCGTAGACCAGCTTGCCGAGCTCGTAGGAGGCCTCCTGCAGCGCCTCCAGCTTGGCCCGGATCTCGGTCGCGTCCTCGGACTCGAGCGAGCCCTTGACCGCGTCGATCTTCGAGCGGATGTCGGTGCGGGTGGCGTCGTCCAGCCGCTCCTCGTTCTCCTTCAGCGACTTCTCGACGGAGAAGGCGTAGCCCTCGGCCTCGTTGCGGGCCTCGGCCAGATCCTTCATGCGGCGATCCTCGTCGGCGTGTGCCTCGGCATCCTTGACCATGCCCTGCACCTCATCGTCGGACAGCCCGGAGCCGCCCTGGATCTGGATCTTCTGCTCGTTGCCGGTACCCATGTCCTTGGCCGACACGTGCATGATGCCGTTCGCGTCGATGTCGAACGCGACCTCGATCTGGGGCACGCCGCGGGGGGCCGGCGGGATGCCGACCAGCTGGAACTTGCCCAGCGTCTTGTTGTAGGCGGCCATCTCGCGCTCGCCCTGCAGCACGTGGATCTCCACCGACGGCTGCCCGTCCTCCGCGGTCGAGAAGATCTCGGCCTTGCGGGTGGGGATCGTGGTGTTGCGGTCGATCAGCCGGGTCATGACGCCGCCCTTGGTCTCGATGCCCAGCGACAGCGGGGTCACGTCGAGCAGCAGCACGTCCTTGACCTCGCCCTTCAGCACGCCGGCCTGGATGGCTGCGCCGATCGCGACCACCTCGTCCGGGTTGACGCCGCGGTGCGGGTCCTTGCCGATCAGCTCCTTGACCTTGTCCTGCACGGCCGGCATGCGGGTCATGCCGCCGACCAGGATCACCTGGTCGATCTGGGAGGCCGAGAGGCCGGCGTCGGACAGCGCCTGCTTGGTCGGGCCGACGGTGCGCTCGATCAGGTCATGCGTGAGCTCGCCCAGCTTGGCGCGGGTGAGCGTCGTGTCCAGGTGCTTGGGGCCGTCCGCATCGGCGGTGATGAACGGCAGGTTGATGTTGGTGGACTGCGTCGTGGACAGCTCGATCTTGGCCTTCTCGCCGGCCTCGTAGAGCCGCTGCAGGGCCATCGGATCCTTGCTCAGGTCGATGCCCTGATCGCGCTTGAACTCGGCCGCCAGCCAGTCGACGATGGCCTTGTCGAAGTTGTCGCCGCCCAGGTGGTTGTCACCGGAGGTGGCCTTCACCTCGAACACGCCGTCGCCCAGCTCCAGCACCGACACGTCGAAGGTGCCGCCGCCCAGGTCGAAGACGAGAATGGTCTGGTCGTGCTCCTTGTCGAGACCGTAGGCCAGGGAGGCCGCGGTCGGCTCGTTGATGATGCGCAGCACCTCGAGGCCGGCGATCTTGCCGGCGTCCTTGGTGGCGTTGCGCTGGGCGTCGTTGAAGTAGGCGGGGACCGTGATCACGGCCTCGCTGACGGGCTCGCCCAGGTAGGACTCGGCGTCGGCCTTCAGCTTCTGCAGGATCATCGCGGAGATCTCCTGCGGCGGGAAGGTCTTGTCGCCCGCCTGCACGCGGGCGTCGCCGTTGGGGCCGGAGACGACCTCGTAGGGGACGATCTTCTGCTCCTCGCTGACCTCGGAGGCCTTGCGGCCCATGAAGCGCTTGATCGAGAAGACGGTGTTCTGCGGGTTGGTGACCGCCTGCCGCTTGGCCGGCGTGCCGACCAGGCGCTGGCCGTCCTTGGTGAACGCG
>DATNEO010000049.1:0-26930 GCA_035553035.1 Gaiellales bacterium
AGGAGCCGGAGACGGCGCTCGAATGGGAGCCGCCGCACTGCACCTGGTTTCGCGACGGCAGGCTGAACGCCTCCCACTCCTGCCTCGACCGCCATGTCGAGGCCGGGCGCGGCGACCGCATCGCCTACCACTTCGTGCCGGAGGATCCCGACCAGCCGCACCGCGCGATCAGCTACTCCGAGCTGCTGGAACACGTCTGCCGCACAGCCGCCGCGCTGCGCGAGCTGGGGATCGGCAAGGGTGACGTGGTCGGCATCTACATGGGGATGGTGCCCGAGCTGCCGGTGGCGATGCTGGCCTGCGCCCGCATCGGCGCGCCGCACGTGGTCGTGTTCGGCGGGTTCTCGTCGGCCTCGCTGGGTGAACGGCTGGAGGGCACCGGCGCGCGGCTCCTGATCACGCAGGACGAGGCCTGGCGCAAGGGCTCGGCGATCCCGCTGAAGGCGATCGCAGACGAAGCCGTCGAGCTGGCGCCCAGCGTCCAGGGCATGCTGGTGCTGCGGCGCACGGGAGCGAACGTGACCATGCGGGAGGGCCGCGACCATTGGTGGCACGACGCGGTCGATCGCCAGCAGGCGGCGCTCGCGCCCGAGCCGGTCGAGGCGGAGCACACGCTGTTCTGCCTGCACACGTCGGGTACCACCGCCAAGCCGAAGGCGGCCGTGCACACCACGGGCGGCTACCTCACGTACGCAACCGCGACGCACCGCTGGGTGTTCGACATCCAGGACGGCGACGTCTGGTGGTGCGCGGCCGACGTCGGCTGGGTGACCGGCCACAGCTACATCGTTTACGGCCCGCTCAACAACGGCGCGACCAGCGTGCTCTACGAGGGCGATCCGATGCACCCGACACCGGCGCGGCACTGGCAGATCATCGAGCGCTACAAGGTCACGCAGTACTACACGGCGCCCACGTTGATCCGCGCCTTCATCAAGGCCGGCAGCGAGCACCCCGAGGCACACGACCTCTCCAGCCTGCGGCTGCTGGGCACCGTCGGCGAGCCGATCAACCCTGAGGCGTGGGTCTGGTACTGGAAGACGATCGGCGGCGGACGCTGCCCCGTGGTCGACACCTGGTGGCAGACCGAGACCGGCGGCATCATGATCGCGCCGCTCCCGGGCGTGACGACGGCCAAGCCGGGATCGGCGACGCGGCCGCTGCCGGGCGTCCGCGCGGAGGTGGTGGACGACCAGGGCAACCCCGTGGCCGCCGGCCGGGGCGGCTATCTGGTGCTGCGCCGACCCTGGCCGGGCATCTTCCGCACGCTGTACAACGACGACGCGCGCTACGTCAGCAACTACTTCGAGCGCTTCGGACCGGACACGTACTTCGCCGGCGACGGGGCGCGGGTGGACGAGGACGGCTGCTTCTGGCTGCTGGGACGGATCGATGACGTGATGAACGTGTCCGGGCACAGGCTCTCGACGATCGAGCTGGAGTCGGCGCTGGTCGAGCACCCGGCGGTGGCCGAGGCGGCGGCGACAGCCGCGCCCGATCCGCTCACCGGTCAGACGCCGCTCTGCTTCGTGCTGCTGCGATCCGGCTACCAGCCCAGCGACCAGCTGGCGGCGGAGCTGCGGGACTGGATCGGCGAGAAGATCGGCAAGATCGCTAGGCCCAAGGCCGTGATCATCGTCAGCGACCTGCCCAAGACCCGCTCCGGGAAGATCATGCGACGGCTGCTTCGGGACATCGCGGAGGGCCACGAGCTGGGCGACACCACCACGCTGCGCGACCCCGTCGTGGTCGAGGAGATCAAGCAGAAGGCCGACGAGGTGCTGGCCGCTAGCAGGTGATCATGCTGGTGCGGCACGCGGAGGCGGTGGCGCCGTCCGATCCTCACCATGAGGAGAACGACCGACCACTGACCGATGCGGGGCGCCGCGACGCCGAACGGCTCGCCGGTGCGCTCGCCGCCGAAGCAGCGGATGCCATCTACTCGAGCCCCTACCCGCGCGCGGTGCAGACGGTCGAGCCGTTCGCACGGCGGGTAGGTACCGAGATCAGCCTGGTGGACGACCTGCGCGAAAGGCTTTTGTCCCCTGGCGCTCTGCCAGACTGGCGGGAGCACCTGCAGCGGGCGTGGACGGACTTCGGGTACGCGCTCGAGGGCGGGGAATCGTCCGCAGAGGGCCAGCGGCGAGTCACCGAGGTGCTGGGGATGCTCCAAGGGCGCCACATCGGCTCGCGGATCGTGGTGGCCAGCCACGGCAACCTGATCGCACTGGCGCTCCACGCGATCGTCCCCGACCAGGTCGGCTTCGAGTTCTGGGCCGCCATGCCCACGCCGGCGGTCTATCTGCTCCCAGGCGACGGCACGGTCTCAGGGCCCGGACTCGGCGACTGAGATCTCGACCACCGGCTTCTCGTCGTCGCTCTGGCGCAGCGCACGGACGGCCATCTGCACCGCCACCACCATCAGCAGCACCGCGAACGACCGCTGCAGCGCTTTGCTGGAGAGCGAGTTGGCCACCACCTCCCCCAGCTTGGCCGTGGGCACCGATGCCAGGCCGATCACGATCGCGTCGCGCCAGTTCACGTTGCCGTAACGGGTCTGCCGCCACGATCCCATCAGGATCACCGGCACCATCGCCGCCAGCGACGTGGCGACGGCGACGTGGGCGTTCTCGCCCAGGAAGATCAGGGTGGGGACGAAGATCAGCCCGCCGCCGACGCCGAACAGCGCCGACAGCGTGCCGGCCAGGAAGCCGAACAGCACGGCCACGATCTCGTGCGTCATACCGCCAGCCTCACCGACACCAGCGCCAGGAACACGGAGAACAAGAGCACCACACGCCTGGTGTCGATGCGCTGGTGCAGCCACGCACCGACCACGGCACCGCCCACGGCGGGCAGCCCGATCAGCGCCCCCTCCTTCCACGCGACGTTGCCCGCGAAGGCGTGGGAGGCTGCCGCAGCAACGGCGGTGAACAGGATCGCGGCCAGCGACGTGGCCATCGCCGACTTGGGCGGATACCGCCGCAGCGCGATCAGCATCGGCACGATCAGGATGCCACCGCCAACGCCGAACAGACCCGAGAAGAAGCCGGCCACCAGGCCGATCCCGATCAGCACGGGTATGCGAGCGTTCACGGCGGGTAGTGTAGGGCGATGGGGCGAATCCTGGCCGACCTGGCTGCGACGCTCGCGGCCGACCCACGTCACGGCGCCGTCGTCTGCGACATCGACGGCACGCTTGCTCCGATCGCGCCCACGCCTGAGCAGGCAACGGTGCTGCCGGCGGCGTTGCCTGAGCTGGAACGGCTGGTTGACCGCTACACGCTGGTCGCCTGCGTGACCGGACGGCCGGCTGTCCAGGCACGCCGTATGGTGCCTATCGCCGGCGTTGCCATATCGGGAAACCACGGCCTCGAGGTGATGCACGGAAACGACGTGACGGTGGTGCCGCAGGCCGCGCGCTACCTGGACGCGGTGCGCGAGGCACTGCTGGTGGTGGAGAACGACGGCCTGCTGCCGGAGCTGGGCTGCCGCATCGAGGACAAGGGCGTCACCTTCACGGTGCACTACCGGGGATCGCCGCGGCCCGACCACGCGCTGCGCTATCTCGAGGCCCAGATCGTGCCCAAGCTCGATCGCGCCGGCCTGGCCTGGAGCTTCGGCCGGATGGTGCTGGAGGTGCGCCCGCCCGTGGCAATCGACAAGGGATCGGCGGTGCGACGGCTGCGCGGCCGCAAGCGGATCACGAACCTGATGTACGTGGGAGACGACCGCACCGACCTGGACGCATTCCGCGAGGCCACGATCAAGATCGCCGTCCGCTCGGCCGAGGGGCCGCCGGAGCTGATCGAGCAGGCCGATGCCTGCGTGGACGGGCCCGAGCAGGTGGTCGCGCTGCTGGCCTCGCTGTGACGGCCGCCTACTTGAGCAGCTTCTTGAGCTGCTTCCAGGTGCGCGTGTTGACCACGTCCCTGGGCGATGCCCAGCCCCGCCGCGCGTTCATCACGCCGAACCGCATGTAGTCGAGCGCGGCCAGGCTGTGGGCGTCGGTGTCGATCGACAGCTTGGCGCCGGCCGCCACCGCCATCCGCACGTTGCCGTCGGTCAGGTCGAGCCGGTGGGGCTGACCGCTCACCTCCAGCACCGTGCCGGTCTCGACCGCCTTGGCGATCACCGCCTCCATGTCCATCGCGTAGGCCGGCCGCTTGCCCAGCATCCTGCCGGTGGGGTGGCCGATGATGTCGACGTGCGGGTTCTCCATCGCGGCGCACAGCCGCCTGGTCTGGTCAGCTTCGTTCAGCCTGTGGGAGGCGTGCAGGCTGGCGACGACCACGTCCAGTTCCGCCATCAGCTCGTCGGAGTAGTCCAGCGAGCCGTTCTTGAGGATGTCGACCTCCGCTCCCACCAGCAGCGTGAACCCGCCGTCCAGCGTGGCCGCCAGCTCGCGCACGCGCTCGATCTGCTTCCGCATGCGGCCCGCATCCAGGCCCATGCCGAACCCGACGGCCGGCGAGTGGTCGGTCACGTTCAGGTACTCATAGCCCTTCGTACGCGCGCCCTCGACCAGCTGCTCGAGCGTCATCTTGCCGTCGCTCCAGTCGGTGTGGGCGTGCAGGTCGCCCCGGATCTGATCGACCGTCACCAGTTCCGGCAATGCATGGTTACGGGCGGCCTCGATCTCGCCCCGGTTCTCGCGAAGCTCGGGCGGGATCCAGTCCATGCCAAGGCGCTCGTAGACCTCGGCCTCGTCCCGGCAGTGCAGCACCTCACCCGTCTCGACCTGCTCGATGCCGTACTCGCTGACCTTCAGCCCGGCGCGCACCGCAGCCTCCCGCAGAGCCACGTTGTGGTGCTTGGAACCGGTCAGGTGCTGCAAGAGGTTGCCGAACACCTCCGGCTCGATCATGCGCAGCTCGACCCGGCTGCCGTCATGCGCGATGCAGGTCAGCTTCGCGTCGCCGCCGGACTCGACCTCGGCCACCCACTCATACGCCGCGAACGCGTCGCCGACCGCGGCCGGCCGGCGGGTTGCCACCACCAGGTCGATGTCCTTGGCGGTGTCGGTGAACCGGCGCAGGCTGCCGGCGATCTCGCACTCTTCGACGTCGCCGTGCTCCCGCAGCTCGGCCGCGACCCGCTCGGCGAACGGCCTCAGACGCCCCGATGGGATGCGGTCGCGCTTGTGCTCACGAGGCACCTGCAGGCCGGCCAGGATCGCCTGCTCGGTGCGATCGCCGAGGCCGGCAACGCCGCTGATGCGCCCGTCGCGGGCGGCAACCAGCACCTCGTCGACGGTGGTGATGCCAAGCTCGGAGAACACGCGCTTGGCGGTCTTGGGGCCGATGCCGGGCACGCGCATCAGCGGCACCACGCCCGGCGGATTGCGATCGACCAGCCGCTGGAGAGCGGCGATCTGGCCGCTGCCGATCAGCTCGGCGACCTTGTCGGAGATCGTGTCGCCGACGCCGGACAGCTCCGTGAGACGGCCCTGCTGCGACAGCCGCACCACAGACTCGGGTGTCTCGCGCAGCGTCTTCGCGGCACGCCGGTAGGCGAGCACGCGGTAGGCCACCGCGCCCTCCACCTCCAGCAGATCGGCCATCAGCTCGAAGCGCTCGGCGATTGCGTCGTTCGTCAACGTTGCGCTCATGGGCCAATGATAGGGTCAGACCGTGGAGCAGAGCCGCTACCTGATCGTGCTGCCCACCTACGACGAGCGCGAGAACCTGCCTCGCATGATCGACGCGCTGGCGGCGATCCGCGACCAGATTCCGATGCCGGGCGAGGTGCTGGTCGTCGACGACGGATCGCCGGACGGCACCGGGCAGCTGGCCGACCAGCTGGCGGCGAGCCACGACTGGCTGCACGTGCTGCACCGCCCTGCCAAGCAGGGGCTGGGCCGCGCGTACCTGGCGGGCTTCGAGTGGGCGCTGCAACGGCCGTTCAGCCACGTCATCGAGATGGACTGCGACCTATCCCACCCGGTGTCGGCGCTGCCGGCGATGCTCGAGGCGTCACACCATGCCGACCTGGTGCTGGGGTCGCGCTACACGGCCGGAGGCGGGGTCGACGGCTGGCCGCTTCACCGCCGCGTGATCTCCCGCGGCGGCTGCACGTATGCGCGGCTGGTGCTGGGAGTACCGATCCGCGATCTCACCGGCGGCTTCAAGTGCTTCCGCCGCTGGGTACTCGAGTCGCTCGACCTGTCGCACGTGCGCGCGGGCGGCTACGCCTTTCAGATCGAGCTCACCTACCGCACCCTGCGCATGGGCGGGCGCGTCGTCGAGCTGCCGATCACCTTCACCGACCGCGCTCACGGCGAGTCGAAGATGAGCCGTACGATCGTGCTGGAGGCGGTGCGGGAGGTGCCGGCACTGCGGCTGCGCGCCGTGCGCGGTGCTCTGCTCGAGCGCCCGGACGGCGAGCCGCGCGTCTCGCTGATACCGTGACCGCTCGTACGCCGGTAGGGAGCACCACGTGAGCGATCACATCGTCGACGTCAGCGACAGTACGTTCCGCAGCGAGGTCGAGCAGGCCGGCCGGCCGGTGGTGGTCGACTTCTGGGCGCCCTGGTGCACGCCCTGCCGCGTGATGGAGCCGATCCTCGACGAGCTGGCCGAGCAGCACGGTGACAGGGTCGCGTTCATGAAGCTGAACGTGGACGAGAACCAGGAGACAGCCGGACGGCTGCAGGTGCTGTCGATCCCGACGCTGATGGTATTCGAGGGCGGCGAGGTCAGAAAGAAGCTGATCGGGGCAGTCCCGCGCCGCCGGCTGGAGGACGAGCTCAGCAGCTGGCTGACGCCGGCCTGAAGGGTCGATCAAGCCCGCAGCAGGGCCACCGTCGCCACGCCGGTGCCGATCAGCACCGCCCCGCACACCTGCATCCGGGTCAGGCGCTCGCCGAACACCAGGAACGAGACGAACGCCGCCACCGCCGCGAACTGCGACGCCAGCACGGCCGGCACCGCCACCCCGTGCTGCGAGCCGGTGATGTAGCCGACGAAGCCGATCACCTCGGCAAGGCCCGAGTACACCACCAGCGGCAGGGCCCGACGCCCCGGCGGCCGCAGCTGCCCGGACAGCACCATCGGCACCACCACGAACACCACCCCCACCACGCGCGACACGAGGATCGTCCAGTACGGGCCGATCGCCCCGCCCGCCTGCGAGCTGGCCACCAGCCCGAAGCCGAACACGACCGCCGACGTTCCCGCCAGCAGCGCGGGCCGCAGGTGCACGTCCGACAGGTGCGCGTGGAACGTCACCAGCACGACGCCGCTGGCGACCACCGCCAGGGCCAGCGCCACGCCCAGGCTCAGCTGCTCGCCCAGGAAGATCACCGAGAACACCGCCGCCAGCGCACCCTCGCACGACGCGATCGGCGCCACCACGCCCACCTTGCCGATCCGCAGGGCCGCATACACGCAGCCAAGACCGATCACCGACGCAGCCCCGGCGGCGAGCGCCCAGGCGGCGCCCCGGCCCGTCACGTGCGGCACTCCCTCCACCACCGGTGCCGCCACCACCATGATCACGAGGCCCGTCAGCACCACGTAGGCCAGCACCTGCTGGGAGCCGATCATGCGCGTCGAGCGCGACGCGATCGCGGTGGAGGTGCCCCACATCAGCGCGGCCACCAGGCCGCCCAGCACACCCGTCACTGAAAGTGGTCCCAGCCGGCCAGATCGTGGCGCGGCCCGGACGCGTCGAGCAGCAGCACGGCCCCGTCGCCGGTCAGCTCCCCCACATCGGTCACGAACGACGGCTGCGGCTGGGTGGCCGGCAGCGCGGCCAGCAGCTCGTAGTCCTCGCCTCCGGCCGCGGCCTGCTCGAGGGTGGCACCGGCGGCGAGCGGCAGCCGCCCGAGATCGATGCGGGCGCCGCAGCCGGAGGCGCGCGCCAGGCGGCCGGCATCGCGGGCGATGCCGTCGGACAGGTCGATCATGGCGGTGGCGATCGCGGCCAGCTCCCGGCCCTCCCGCAGCCTCGGCGTCACCTCGGCCGTGAAACCGGACGCCGCCTGTGCGCCCAGCGACCCGGTCACCACCAGCCGGTCGCCGGCATGGCCACCCGACCGCAGCACCGGGTGCTGTGCGCGGCCGACCGCCGTCACCGACACGGTCAGGGACGCGGCCCGCGAGAGATCACCGCCCGCCAGCGGCACGCCATGTGATGCCATGCCGGATGCGAGCTCGCCGGCGTCACCGCGGTCCGGCGGCAGGCCGAAGGCGGCCAGCAGGCAGACCGGCTGAGCGCCCATGGCGGCCAGGTCGGACAGGTTCACCGCGGCGGCGCGGGCGCCGATCTGGCGCAGCGACCACCGCGACGAGTCGAAGTGCACGCCGTCGACCAGCATGTCGCAGCAGACGACGAACCCGCCGTCCAGCACCGCCGCATCGTCGCCGATGCCGACCACCAGGCCATCGCCCGTTCCGGCGACGGCGCGGATGCGTTCGACCAGTTCGTCCTCTGGTAGCATGGGCGGCAATGTACCGGCTGTCCTTCTCCGGCTTCGCCTTTACCACCCTGCAGGGAGGCATCTGAGCGCGCCGGAGCAGAACCGCGAGCTATCAGGGCCTCCCCGTGGGAGGCCTTTTTTGTTGGAGGAACCGATGACGCTACCCGTCGCACACTTCGGAGAGGAGGGCGCATATGCCGCCGAGGCGGCCGGCCGGATGTACCCCGAGGCCGAGCTGGTCGCCTGCCACTCGATCCCGGATGTGGTTCGCGCCGTCACCCGCGGCGACGCCGGCTGTGGCGTGCTGCCGATCGAGAACTCGCTGGCCGGCGTCGTCCCGGAGACCTACGACGTGCTCGCCCACGCGCCGCTCTCGATCATCGACGAGACGGTGCTGGCGGTGCCGCACGTGCTGGTGGGCCTGCCCGGAACCAACATCGACACCCTGGCGCGCATCCACTCGCATCCGATGGCGCTGACGCAGTGCCGGCGCTTCCTTTCGTCGCTCCCGGACACGCTGCCGGAGGTGGCGCCCAGCACCGCCGGCGCCGCGCGACGCGTTGCCGAGTCAGGCGACGCGCGGCAGGCGGCGATCTCGTCGCGGTGGGCGGCCGAACGCTACGAGCTGACGGTGCTCCTGAACGACGTCTCGGACCACGCCCAGAACTACACCCGGTTCGTGGCCGTGGCCGGCCACACCCGCATCGACCGCGCGCCCGGCGAGGACTGGCGCTGTGCGATCCGTTTCGTCACCCACCACCACCCCGGCGCCCTGCACGACGCGATCGAGCCGCTGCGCCGGTACGGCGTGAACATGTCCTCGCTGCAGTCCCGCCCGATCCCGGGGCGCCCCTGGGACTACCAGTTCTACGCCGATCTGGAGGGCCATCCGCTCGACGCCGCGGTCGGTGAGGCGCTGCGCGAGATGGAGGGCAAGGTGGCACAGATCGCATACCTGGGCTGCTATCCAGCCCACCCGCGGCCGTGAAGGTGATGGCCGACTGGGAGCCGGTGCTGGCCTACGGCACCGCTCCCGAGGGCACCCAGCTGGTGCACCGCGTGCGCACCCCGGCCCGCAGCGCCACCATGGCGGAGGTGCCGGCGGACGTGGAGCCCGGCCTCGCCGCCGCGCTCGCAGCGGCGGGCATCGGGCGGCTGTACCGCCACCAGGCGGCGATGTGGCGGGCCGCCGCCGCCGGCGACGCGATGGTGGTGACGGGCACCGCCAGCGGCAAGTCGCTGGCCTTCAACCTGCCGGTGCTGAACGCGATCGCGCGCGATCCGTCGGCCCGGGCGCTCTACCTGTATCCGACCAAGGCGCTGGCGCAGGATCAGGCGCGCGCTCTCGCACAGCTGCACGCACCCGGCGCGCGGCCGGCCATCTATGACGGCGACACGCCGACCGGGGAGCGGCGACAGGCGCGACGATGGGCGAACCTGATCCTGACCAACCCGGACATGCTGCACGTCGGCATCCTGCCCGGCCACTCGAGCTGGGCGGACGCCATCGCCAACCTGCGCTACGTGGTGGTCGACGAGGCGCACGCCTACCGGGGCGTGTTCGGCTCGCACGTGGCGAACGTGCTGGCGCGCCTGCGGCGAATCGCCGCCGCCTACGGCGCGGAGCCGCGGTTCCTGCTGGCATCGGCCACGATCGCCAACCCGGGAGAGGCGGGTGCAGTGCTGGCCGGCCGCGAACTGACCGTGATCGACCAGGACGGGTCGCCCACCCCCGAGCGCGACGTGTGCGTCTGGAATCCGCCGCTGCTGGACGCCGAGCTGGGCGTCCGCGCCAGCACGCTGGGCGAGGCCGCGACGCTGATGGTGGGCCTGGTCGCACGCGGCCTGCGCACGATCGTGTTCGCGAAGTCCCGCAAGGCCTGCGAGCTGGTGCATCGCTACGCGCGCCAGGGCCTGCTGCTGAACGCACCCGAGCTGGCGCCGCGGATCGCGCCCTACCGCGCCGGATACACCCCCGAGCAGCGCCGCGAGATCGAGACCGGGCTGACCGAGGGCCGGCTGCTGGGCGTGGTCGCCACCAGCGCGCTCGAGCTGGGCGTGGACATCGGCCTGCTCGACTGTGCCATCAGCGTTGGCTTTCCCGGGGGCATGGCATCGCTGCGGCAACAGTGGGGCCGCGCGGGGCGGCGCGGCCTGGGGCTGGGAATGCTCGTGGCCGGCGAGGACCAGCTCGACCAGTACCTGGCCAACCACCCCGACGAGCTGCTGGCGCGGCCGGCCGAGGCGGCCGTCAGCAACCCCGGCAACCCGGCGGTGCTGGCGGGGCACCTGCGCTGCGCGGCAGCCGAGCTGCCGCTGACGGATGCCGACCGCGCCCACTTCGGCGACGCCGGGCTGACGCTGGCAGAGTCGATGCCCGATCTGGTGCGCACACCGGCAGGGCTGGCCTACCGTGGCAGCGACCATCCCGCCGCGCGCATGTCGCTGCGCTCGTCCTCGCCGGACTCGGTGGCGGTCGTGGAGCGCGAGACCGGCACCCTGCTGGGAACGGTCGACGGCGCCCGGGCCGACTCGACCGTCCACGAGGGCGCCGTCTACCTGCACCTGGGCGAGCAGTACCTGGTCGGCTCGCTCGACCACACCGCCCACGTCGCGCTGGTGACCGCGTTCGACGCCGACTACTACACGCAGGTGAAGCGGCTGTCCTCGACCAGGATCGTCCGCGAGCTGGAGACCCGCACGCTGCCGGCTGCCCAGCTCTGGTTCGGCGAGATCGAGGCCACCGAGCAGGTGGTCGCCTACCAGCGCAAGCGGCTGGCCGACCATCACCCGATCGACCTGGTGGCGCTGGACATGCCGGCCCGCAGCTTCGCCACGGAGGCGGTCTGGTTCGTGCCCGCCGATCCGCCCCGCGACCTGACGCTGCTGGGATCCCTGCATGCCGCCGAGCATGCCATGATCGGGCTGCTGCCGTTGCTCGCAATGGCCGACCGCGGCGACATCGGCGGCCTCTCGATCGACCTGCACCCGCAGACCGGCGCGCCCACCGTGTTCGTCTACGACGGTCACCCGGGCGGGGCCGGCATCGCCAGACGCGGGTATGACCTGTTCGAGTCGTGGGTGTCGCGCACAGCCGCCCTGCTCGAGGAGTGTCCGTGCGAGAAGGGCTGCCCGTCATGCGTGCAATCGCCCAAGTGCGGCAACCTGAACGAGCCGCTGGACAAGGCCGGAGCGCGGGCACTGCTTCGCTCGATCGCCGTGCTACAGTAGCGCCCCCGCGAGTGGTCAAGGGAAACCGGTGCAACTCCGGTGCGGTCCCGCCGCTGTGAGGGCGTTCGTCGTGCGTGCCGCGAGGCAGCCACTGGCCAGCTTGGCCGGGAAGGCCAGCACGACGACCCGGGAGACCGGGAAGCGCGCCCGAGCCAGAAGACCTGCCACCCGCGCAAACGCTCATCGAGCCTCTCGAGGAAGGAGGACGCGTTGGCAATCCACCGCCTTCGTCTGATCATCGCCGCCCTGGCTGCACTGCTGGTGCCCGCAGCTCTGGCCGGCCCAGCTCTGGCCGCACACGTCCGCGTGGAGGGCAAGTCGAAGTCGATCTTCCAGGGCAACGCCAGGCCGTTCGTCGGCACGCTGAAGGGGCATACGACCACGAAGCAGACGGCGCTGGGCTCGCTGGTGACGGCCTCACGCACGCAGCCGTTCGCACTGGGCCTGACCTGGAGCGACTGCTGCGGCGGCGCCTGGGGCGGCTTCTTCGTGTTGTCGATCGCCCACGTCACGCCGCCCAGCACCGCCTACTGGGCGTTCAAGCTGAACCAGAAGCTGACGAGCAGCGGCCTCGGATCGACCAGGGTCACACGCGACAGCCACGTGCTGGTCTACTACACGACCTTCGACCCAGCGACGGGCGCGACCCAGCCCACGCTCGGCATCACAGCGTCGACGAAGCGACCGCCGGCCAACGGCATGGTCACCTTCAGGGTCAGCTCCTACGACGACGCGGGGACGGCCACGCCTGCCGCCGGCGCCTTCATCCGGGTCAACGGCGTTCCCCACACAGTCAACGCCAACGGCGCCGTGAGGCTGCGTTTTGCCCCCGGCACATCCACGGTGCGGGCTTTCGAGCCGGGTGCCATCCGCTCGCAGAAGCTGTGGGTGCACGCCTCATAGCCACGGCCGCGCTGGCGGTGATCGCAGCCGGCTGCGGGCGGGGCGCCGCCAGCGTCCCGCCCGGGCCGGCGGCCGTTCAGGTGAGCGTGACCCGCGACTACGGCAGCACCCGGCTGGTCTCGGCACGAGCGGCGCCCGGGCAGTCGGCGCTGGACGCGCTGCGCCGTGTCGGCCACGTCGGCACCAGCTACGGCGGCAGGTTCGTGGAATCGGTCAACGGCCTGTCCGGCGACCGCTCGGCCTCCGACGACTGGCTGTACTTCGTGAACGGGATCGCACCCGACGTGGGAGCGGCGGACATGCACCTGCACCCCGGCGATCAGGAGTGGTGGGACCGTCGCTACTGGCGCGACCTGGTGCAGACGCCGGTCGCGATCGGGGCCTGGCCGGAGCCCTTCGTCCACGGGTACGACGGTCATCGGCACCCGGTGTCGGTGGGTGGGCTCGGCTGCGCCTCCCGGATCGCCGGCGCGCTGCGGGCGGACGGCGCGCAGGTCACGTCCGGCACCGCGCCCTACCGCGTCACCGTGGAGACGTTCGCACAGGCCGGCCAGCAGCTGGCCGACTGGCGAGGGAAAGGCCTGACGGTGTCGCTCACGGGCGGGCGGGTGATGGTCTACCGCGGCAGCCACGGCCTCCAGCCGCTGCCGGCCGCACACGCGCTGATCGTCGGCTACCAACCGCCGGGAGCGCCCGGCGCGGCGGTGGACGTGGTGGTGGCCGGGAACGACAAGCAGAGCGCCTGCGCCGCCGCCGCACGGCTGGCCGTCGACCCGCAGCTGGTGCGGGATACCTACGCCGTGGCGCTTGACGCGGACGGCGGGCTGCTGGCGGCGGGAGGCAGGCAATGAGCCCGCTGCCGGTAGGCCTGCTGTGCGCGGCGCTGCTGGCCGGATCGGTGGCGCTGTCCAACCCGTTCGCGATCGCCGCCTGCGCCGCGGCGGCCGGCGCGCTGTTGTGGGCGTCGCCGCCGCCGCGCGCCATGTACGTCTGGTTCGCCGCGACCAGCGCGCTGCTGGTGTTCCTGGTCAACCCGTTCGTGTCGGTGCAGGGGCTGACGCCGATCTGGAGCGGCCCTCAGATCCCGCTGCTCGACACCGAGATCACCCAGGAGGAGCTGGTGTTCGGGGTCGCCGCCGGGCTGCGCCTGATCGGATCGGCGATGGCCGTCGCCGCCTTCGTGCGGCTGGCCGACGGCGACCGCGTGCTGGCGGCGCTGGCCCGGGTGGCACCGCGCTCGGCCATGATCGCGGCGCTGGCCTCGCGGTTGCTGCCGACGCTGGAGCAGGACGCGACCGGCCTGGCGATGGCGTCGCGGTCGCGGGCGGCGCAGCTGCACCGGCGGAGGCCCGTGGCGGCGCTTGCGGCGCCGCTGGTCGGGCTCTCGCTGGAGCGTTCGCTGATGCTGGCCGAGGCGATGGAGGCGCGCGGCTACGGAGGCGCCGTCCGCACCCGCACCCCGCAGCCCGGCCTCAACGCCCCCGAGCGCGTGCTGACCGCGATCGGCATCGTCACCTGCGCCGTGATCGCCACCGCGATCCCGTTCGACGACTACCGCTACTACGATCTGCTGGGCGATCCGTTCACGGCGGTCGGCCTGGCCACGGCCGCGCCGGTCGGCCTGGCCGGAGCCGCCGGCGCCGTCACGGTGCGCTGGGCGAGGCGGGCGCGATGAGCCATGCCGTGCGCATGCACGACGTGCGATACCGGTATCCGGACGCTGCCAGGCCCGCCCTTGACGGCGTCAGCCTCGACGTCGAGCAGGGCGAGCTGGTGCTGGTGCTGGGCGAGTCCGGCAGCGGCAAGTCGACGCTGCTGCGGGCGGCACTGGGCCTGGTGCCGAGCTTCCACGGCGGCGAGCTGGCCGGCCGCGTGGTCAGCGAGGGCCTGGACACGCGTGAGCACTCACCGGCTCAGGTGGCGCGGCACGTGGGCCTGGTGTTCCAGGATCCCGAGTCGCAGCTGGTGATGCGGCGGGCCGATCACGAGGTCGCCTTCGGACTCGAGAACCTCGGCTGCGACCCACGGGAGATCCTGCCGCGGGCCGAGCAGGCGCTGACCGCCGTGGCCGCCGGCCACCTCGCAGAGCGCGAGACCGGCAAGCTCTCGGGCGGCGAGCAGCAGCGGGTGGCGATCGCATCGGTGCTGGCCATGGGCCAGAGCACGCTGCTCCTGGATGAGCCGACCAGCCAACTCGATCCGATCGCTGCCGAGGAGCTGCTGGCGCTGGTGACGCGCATCAACCGCGACCGCGGGATCACCGTGGTGCTGGCGGAGCACCGCACCTCGCGCATCTTCGCGGAGGCCGACAGGGTGGTGGTGATGGAGGCTGGGCGGATCGTGTTCGACGGCTCACCGGCCGAGGCGGCGGCGCAGCTGGCCAGCTCGGCACCCTGGCTGCTGCCGCCCGTCACCCAGGCGTTCGTGGCCGCCCACCGGCCGGAGCTGCCGCTCACGGTGCGCGACGCGAGGCGGCTGGCCGCGACGGCGCCGCCGAGCCGCCGCGAGCTGCCCGCCGTGGCAACGGTGGTGGGGCTCACATCGGTGACCAAGCGCTACGGCGAGATAGCGGCACTGCGCGGAGCCACCACCGCGCTGCGGGCGGGCACCGTGACCGCGCTGGTGGGCCCCAACGGCGCCGGCAAGTCGACGCTGGCGCGGATCGCAACCGGTCTCGAACCACCCGACGGGGGCCGGGTCGAGGGCGACGGCGTCCGCGGCTACGTCAGCCAGAATCCGGCGCACCACGCGGTGCGGGAGCGGGTCGACGACGAGGTCGCCTACGCCCTCGAGAACCTGGGGGTGGCCGCGCCGGAACGAGCGCGGCGGGTGGCCGCCGAGCTGGCGCGGTTCGGCCTCGAGGAGCTGGCCGGTCGGCACCCGCGTGACCTGTCCAGCGGGGAGCGGCAGCGGCTGGCGATCGCATCGGTGACGGTGATGCGGCCGCAGCTGCTCGTCCTGGATGAGCCCACACGCGGCATGGACGGTCTCCGCAAGCTGGCGCTGGCGGAGCTGGTGGGACGCCTGGCCGGCGATGGCTGCGGCGTGGTGGTGGTGACGCACGACGTCGACTTCGCAGCGGAGGCGGCGGAAGCGGTCACCACGATGGCCCGTGGCCGGGTGCTGGCCGACGGCTGCTCCGTCGACCTGCTCGCCCACGGCGGGTTCTTCGCCTGCCAGGTGGGGCTGGCGCTGGGCTGCACGACGATCGCCGAGGCCGGGGCGCTGCTGCGCACCGAGACGGAGCGGGCCGGTGTCTAGCATCGTGCTGCTGATCGCGCTGGGCTGCGTGGTGCTGGCCATCTCGGCAGTCGAGACCGGGCCCAACCACAGCCGCGAGCTGGCCCTGGTGGCGGCGCTTGCGGCCGCGGCGGCCGGCGGGCGGGTGCTGTTCGCGTTCATCCCCAACGTGCAGCCGGTGACGATGATCGTCGCGGTCACCGGAGCGACCCTGGGCGCCCGCGCCGGCATCGCGACCGGCGGTGCGGCCGCCCTCGTCTCGAACGCCTTTCTCGGCCAGGGCCCGTGGACGCCGTGGCAGATGATCGGCTGGGCGCTGGTCGGCGCCGGAGCGGCGGCGATCGGCCGGCCGCTGCGAAACCGCTGGGCGCTGGCCGCGTACGGCATCGTCTGCGGCTTCCTGTTCGACTGGCTGATGGACGTCTGGGCATGGAGCACGCTCGGACCCAGCGCCAACCTGCACTCGTTCATGACCCTGGCCGCAACCGGCGTCCCCTTCGACGTCGCCCACGCCAGCGGCAACGCCGTGATCGCCGTGATCGCGGGCCCGACCCTGTTCCGCATGCTCGACCGCTACGCGCGGCGCCTGCATGCAACCTTCGCACCCCTGGAGACACCGACATGATCCGACGTACCCTGATCACCATCCTCCTGGCAGGCCTGCTGACGGCGTCGCTGGCCGGCCCCGCGACCGCCGCAGGCGGCGGCGACTACCTGGCATCGCGCCAGTGGCGGTCCGGCGGCTTCTCCGAACCGGGCGGGAGGCCCGCCGTGTCGCTGACCGAGTGGGCGGTGATGGGCCTGGCCGCCGCGGGCAGGCACCCGGCCACCATGCACCGCCGCGGCGGGCACACCGCCGGCCATTTCCTGGCCTCGAAGGCGCACGGCTGGAAGGACGCCTTCACGCTCGAGCGCGGCATCCTGGCCGCGGTCGTGCTGAACATGGACCCGGCCAACTTCGCCGGCCGCAACCTCGTCCACGCGCTTCGGTCAAAGATCGGCCGCCACGGCCGCATCGGCGGCTTCCTGAGCTCGACCTACTGGGGCGTGATGGCGCTGAAGGTGGCCGGGACGCCGGTGCCACGCAAGTCCGTGGACTACATCAAGGCCCACCAGAGCAGCTCGGGCGGATTCGGCTTCGCCGCCGGCACCGGCTCGGACTCGAACGACACGGCCGCGGCGCTGATGGCGCTGCGAGCCGCCGGAACGCCCTGTGGCTGGCGGGTGATGGACCGCGGCTACGCCTACATGCATTCGCTGCAGCGCTCCGACCACGGGTACGCGCTCACGTCCTCCGCCGGATCCGACAGCCAGTCCACCGGCTGGGCGATTGCGGCCCGCATCAAGTGCCACATGTCGAACACGCGCGCGCTCGGATACCTGGCCGCGCGCAGGCACTCGAACGGGATGTACTCCTACCGCAAAGGCGTCGTGCAGACCCCGGCCTGGGTGACGTCGCAGGTGCTGCCGGCCGTGAACGGAAAGGCGTACCCGATCCGCTAGCGCCGGCTCACTTCCCGTGCAGCTCCGCAGCAGCCGCTCGTGCTGCTCTGCGGAGATCTCGCCGCCGGCGAGCTGCTCGTCCAGCGCTCGCTCGTTCGACCGGACGCGCTCGCCGGCGCGCAGCGTCCGCACGGTCGCCAGCGTCCACCACAGGACGACCGCGAACAGCCCCCAGCCGAGGGCGAACGCGGCCGCGTCCGTCCAGGTCGGTGCCGAGACCGCCGCTGCCACCGCCAGCACCAGGCAGGCCGCGAGCCAGAGCGAGAGCGCGATCGACCAGTACCGCCGGTTGAAGGTCATGTCCCGCGCCACGGGGTCACAGCAGCCAGAACGCCACCGCCACGATGAAGTAGGTGACCAGCAGCTGCAGACCCTCCAGCCAGTTGGTCTCGCCCGATCGCGCCACCGTCGTCGCGCCGATCGCCGCCGCCCCGAGCGCGGCCAGCTGCAGCGGGTCGAACACCAGCGACAGCTCCTTGCCGATCAGCATGCTCGCGAACACGGCCACCGCGCTGGCCAGCAGCGAGATCTGAATGCCCGACCCGAAAGCGATCCCCATCGCGAAGTCCATGCGGTTGTTGATCGCCAGCCTGACGGCCGAGAAGTGCTCGGCCACGTTGCCCACGAACGGCACCACGATCAGCCCGATGAACTCGCGGGGCACCCCCCAGGCCTTGATCGTGGGCTCGATCGAGTGCACCAGCACCTCGGAGACGACGCCGGTGGCGACCGCCGTCGCCACCAGCATGGCCACCGCCTGGGTGCGTGTCCAGGCCAGCTCGCCCGGCTCGTCGTAGTACTGCAGGCCGGGCGTGGTGAAGGAGAAGTAGACGTAGGCGACGTAGCAGAGCAGGAGCGCGGCGGCGGTGAAGCGCGAGAGGGTCAGCTCGGCCTGCATCTCGGGGTCGACCGCGTGGAACAGGGTGGGCAGGCCCAGCCCGACCACCCCAAGGATCAGCATCGAGGCGTTGGTGCCGGCCATCCGCTCGTTGAACCGCTGGATGCCGTGCCGCCAGCCGCCGAGGATGAGGGCCAGCCCCAGGATCAGGAGCACGTTCCCGATCACCGAGCCGATGATCGAGGCCCGCGCGATGTCGGCCAGGCCCGCGTTGATCGCCAGCACCAGAATCACCAGCTCGGGCAGGTTGCCGAAGCTGGCGTTGAGCAGGGCCGAGACGCGCGGCCCGGCGGTGCCTCCGGCCTGCTCGGTGGCCTCGCCCAGCGCCCAGGCCAGCCCGGCCACGCCCACGCCGGCGACCACGAACACCAGCTGGCCTTCCACGCCCGCCACCTGCATCCCCAGCGCGAGCGCGGCCACGCCGAAGATGGCGGCAAATGCCATCTGCCGAGACCGCGTCACAGGTACCACACCGCGGTTGCGATGATGCCGTAGACCGCCATCAGCTGCGCGCCCTCCAGCCAGTTCGACTCGCCGTCCGAAGCGATCAGCGCGGTGATGAAGACGGCGGCCGCCAGCGACACCACCTGCATCACCGGGAACAGCAGGTCGAAGTGGTGCGGCGTCAGCAGCGAGATGAACACCAGCGCCGGCGCCACCCCCAGCGCGATCTGCAGCGACGAGCCCAGCGACACCAGCATCGAGAAGTCCATGTCGTTCTGATAGGCGATCTTGATGCCGACGATGTTCTCGGCGATGTTGCCGACCAGCGGCACGATGATCAGGCCCAGGAACACCGCGGAGATGCCGACATCGGAGATCACGGCGTCGAGCGTACCCACGAACACGTCCGACATCACGGCCACGGCCCCGGTCGAGAGCAGCAGCAACAGCATCGCCAGCCGGCCCGGCCAGTGCGGGCCCGCCGGTTCGTGGCCGGAGACGTGGGCCACCTCAGGCGTGCGAAAGTAGAACACCAGCATCAGCACGTACAGCGTGAGCAGGATGCCCGCGGTGACGTCGGAGACGGCCTGCACGTCGGGGTGGTTGGCCACGTGGCCGAACAGGGTGGGGATGCCCAGGCCGATCACTGCCAGCGCCAGCATCGACGCATTCATACCGGCCACGCGCTGGTTGAACGACTGCAGGCCGTTCCTGAGGCCGCCGATGAAGAACGACGCCCCCAGCACCAGCAGCGTGTTGCCCAGGATCGATCCCGTGATCGATGCGGTTGCCACCTCCAGCTGGCCTGCACGGATGGCGAAGATGGTGATGATCAGCTCCGCGGCGTTGCCGAAGGTGGCGTTCAGCACGCCGCCGACCTTGGGCCCGGCGCTCGCTCCCAGCTGCTCGGTGGCAACACCCACGATCCAGGCCAGCGCCACCAGCGCGCCCGCCGAGACGATGAACACGACCGTGTTGGCCGCGGATGCCAGCGCCAGCGCGCCGGCCGCGGCCGCGATGATCACGGCCAGGGCCACGGAGATGGTCTCGAACCGGTTGAGGCCGCGGGTCACCGCGCGATCGTATCCAAGTGCCCGGTGGCGATCAGCCCACCGTGATCAGGCGGGACGCCGAGACGGCGCTCAGCCAGCGGCCGTTGCGGCTGCCGTGGTACCGCCATCGCAGGCGGTAGCGGCCGGCCCGCGGCAGTGACATCACCCGCCGGAAACGGCCGTTCTCCCCCACACCGGCCGGCCCGATGCGATGCCAGCGGCGGCCGGCGACGCGGATCTGTGCCAGCACCGGGCGGCCGGCCAGCGCGGGCAACGTGCGGCCCGCGAACGAGAACGGCACGCCGGCCCTGAGCGGGCCGGCCGGCGTGCGGGCCGAGAGCGGCGGCATCACGTAGATCGTGCGGCGGTCGGAGATCGCCGGCCGCCTCGTCTGAGACCCCAGGTAGACCGCGCGCCAGTGCATCCGCCGCGCCGGCGCGCGCAGCCGCAGCGACCAGCCACCGTGGGCGTCGGTGGTGCGCCGCCACTCGCGAACGCCGATCGCCGAAGCGCCCTGGACGAGTACGCGAGCCCCGGCGATGCCGCCCTCGGCATCGCTGAGCACGCCGTGCAGGGTGATGTGGCGCCCGTACCGAAGCGTCCGGGCACGGGAGGGCAGCGCCGAGATGCTGGTGGCCGTGAACGCCGGTTGGGCGGGCGCGTACGCGGCCAGGTCGGCGGCCAGCGCGCCGGCCAGCGGCGCGCCGATGCCGCTCGCCTGGTCGTAGCCGGACGTGGCCGGATACGGCCCGGCGTCGTCGGGATTGTTGGTGCCGACGGTGACATCGCGGAACGCCGCCGGGTCCGCGGCGAGGCTGTCATACAGGAACGGGTCGGCGAATCCCAGCCGCGCGCCGCCGTGGGCCAGCGAGTAGCTGTTCATGTCGGCCACCATGCCGGCCAGAAGCGGCGCGGAGGCGCTCGTCCCGCCCAGCGTCATCCAGCCGGTGTGCCCGCAGGCCCCGGTGGTGCAGTAGACGGGATAGCCATGCTGGTCGGCCGAAGCGTGCAGGGAGACGTCGGGCACCTGCCGATGGCCGTTCGAGAACCGGTTGATGACGCCCGCCCCCGCCTGCCAAGCCGGCCGCGGCCAGAACCGTGAGAGACCGCCGCCGCCGGCGCCGGTGATGTCGTTCCACACGACCTCGTGCCCGCGGCCGGACATGCTCAGTCGCAGGTCGGTGCCGCCGACGCCGGTGGCGAACGGCTGCGCAGCCGGGTCGTCCACAGCAAGCCGGCGGAAGCCGCAGTCGTAGGCGCCGGCATCGCCCGATGCGGCCACGAACGTGATGCCCGAGACGGCGGCCAGCTGCAGCGCCGAGTTGGTTGCGGCCGCGGCCGCCGGCGTCACCGCGGGCTCGCACAGGCCCCAGCTGTCGGTGATGATGCGAACGCCGGTGACGGGCGCATCGGCCACGATCGCGTTCACGACCTCCGCCATCGTGCCGGCCGGCCTGTCGATGTAGACGTGCACCGCATCCAGGCCCGGCGCGGCCGAGATCACCGTCTCGATGTCGAGCGCAACCTCGGCGGAGCCGCGACGGTCACGGGTGGCGCGGCCCACCAGACGATCGCTGACCGGGACGGAGGTGCCGAAGCAGGCCTGGTAGGCGGCGACATCGGACGGCCGGTATCCGGAGAAGGCCACCACCGCCACGCTCTCACCGCCGCCGTCGTAGCCGCCGGCGATCAGGGCGGAGTGGCCGTATCCGCCCGCCGAGCCAAGCTGGGAGGGAAGGTAGCCGCCGGTGCGTGCTGCGGCCGAGCAGGGCGGAGCGGACACCGCAGCGTGGCCGCCGGCGGCCAGCGGCCGCAGCTGCGTCGTGGTGTCCAGACCCGCCACGTCCTGCACCAGCTGGGCGATCGATGCGGGCACCTGCGGGCGCCCGGAGGCACGCCGGGCGAGGCCGCCGGCGGCCGGCTGCAACGAGACGCCAAACGCCTGCTCGGCGGCCGCCGCGGGGCCGGTGAAGGACATCGAAAGGCCCCGGTGGGACTGCAGCCGGAGGCCTGAGGCTGCCATCACCGCCCGCACCCTCGCGATCTCACGCGACGGCGGCAGGAACAGCGCACGCACCAGCCGCGGGGGCAGCGGACGCCGCGCGCTGGATGCGAGGGCCAGCCGTTCGAGCAGCTGCGGATGGCGCGGCTGCAGCGAGAGCGTCACGTGCACGGGCGTCGCCGCGGGCACCGACGGCGGGCTGGAACCGAACGACTGCGCGGCGGCATCGCCCGACATCAGGGCGGCCACCGCGAGCGCGGACAGGAGCAGGATCAGGCGACGCGAGCGGATACGTGCACGGTAGCCCGGCGCGGCGCTCCCAGCCGACATCGTCTACTCGATGAAGGCGCCCATCCGCTCGAACTTCTGCCGGCGCAGCCGGCGGCGCTCCAGCGGCGGCAGCGTGTCCAGGAACTCGAGCTCGGCGGCGATCGCGTCGCCCAGCATGTCGGCGGCCTTCGCGTGATCCCGATGGGCGCCCCCGCCCGGTTCCGGCACGATCTGATCGATCACGCCCAGGGCCAGGCACGCGGGCGCGGTCGGCCGCAAGGCCGTGGCCGCCCGCTTGGCCTCGCCGGCGTCCTTCCAGAGGATGGCCGCGCAGCCCTCGGGAGAGATCACCGTGTAGATGGTGTGCTGCTGCATGAGCACGCGATCGGCAACGCCGATCGCCAGCGCGCCGCCGGAGCTACCCTCGCCGATCACGCAGGCCACGACCGGGACGTTCAGCCCCATCAGCAACAGCTGTGAGCGCGCGATCGCGCCCGACTGGCCGCGTTGCTCGGCGCCGACGCCGGGGTACGCGCCGGGCGTGTCGATCAGGGTCACCACGGGGAAACCGAGCCGGCCGGCCAGCTCGAACACGCGCATCGCCTTGCGGTAGCCCTCGGGGCGCGGCATTCCGAAGTTGCGGTATGCGCGCTGCTTCAGGTCGCGCCCCTTCTGGTGCCCGACGAACGCGACCGTCTGGCCGCGGAAGGACCCCAGGCCGGCGACGATCGCCGGGTCGTCGCCCTCGGCCCGGTCGCCGTGCAACTCGACGAAGTCGTCGCAGAAGCGAGCCAGGTAGTCGAGCGTGTAGGGGCGGTCCTGGTGGCGTGCCAGCTCGACGGCGTGCCAGGCATCGCCGTCACCGCCTCGCCGCCGCAGGAAGCGGCGCGGCCGCTCAGGCGCCGTCACGGTCCGGCAACATGTCGGTGATCCGGCGGCGCGCGCCGCCCAGGATGCGACCCATGGCACGCTGTGCGCCGAGGTCAGGGATCAGGGTCGGCCGGCGGTAGGGGTTTCCGCCGGCCAGCAGCCACGCCAGGCGCGCCACCATGTCCCGCAGCTCCGGGCGCGGCACGATCAGATCGATGTGGCCGTGCCGGAAGTTCGACTCCGCCAGGCCGAAGTCGTCGGGCACGTCCTCACGCGTCGTCTGGCGCACGACCCGCGGGCCGGAGAACGACAGCAGGGCCCCTGGCTCGGCGATCACCACGTCGCCCAGCGCCGCGAAGCTCGCAGCCACACCACCGGTCGTGGGGTGGGCCAGCACCGAGATGTAGGGCCGGTCCGCCTCACGCAGCTCGTCCACTGCCGCGACCGTCTTTGCCATCTGCATCAGGGCCAGCACGCCCTCCTGCATTCGAGCGCCACCGGAAGCGGACACCGTCACCAGCGGCATGCGCCTCTCGATCGCCAGCTCGGCGGCACGGAACACCTTCTCCCCCACCACCGAGCCCATGCTGCCGCCCAGAAAGGTGAAGTCCATAACGGCCAGCGCCACCGGCAGGCCGCCGATCTCAGCGGAGCCCACCAGCATCGCGTCGTTCAGCCCGGTCTGCTGCTCAGCCGCCTGCAGGCGCTCGGGGTACGGTCGGGTGTCGACGAACTCGAGGGCGTCCGCCGAGTGCAGCTCGCGGGCGATCTCGCTCCAGCTGCCCTCATCGGTCAGCTGCACGATCCGCTCACGGGCGGTTACCGGGAAGTGGTAGCCGCAGTGCGGGCAGACGCGCAGGTTCGTGACCATCTCTTCCTCGCGGTAGTGCGAGTCGCAGCGCGGGCAGGTGTTGCGTGTGCGGTTGGCGGCCGTCTCGGTTTGCCCGGCCTCCGTACCCACACGGCTGATGTCGACGCTGATCTCCTTGGCCACTGACCCTCCGACGTGTGACGCGCGAGCTGGTGGGATTGGTTGCGGGCGCCTCAGGCGGCCGCAACCGCGTCCCACCGGCGCAGCACGATCACCGCGTTGTGTCCGCCGAACCCGAACGAGTTCGTCAGCGCATAGGGGACGTCGGCGGCCCGACCGGTGTTGGGGACGTAGTCGAGGTCGCAGTCCGGGTCTGGATCGGTCTGGTTGATGGTGGGCGGCACGAACGAGTCGCGCATCGCAAGCGCCGTGATGATCGTCTCCAGAGCGCCGGCGGCGCCCAGCAGGTGCCCCGTCTCGCTCTTGGTCGACGAGGTCGGGATCTGGTAGGCCCGCTCCTCGCCCAGCGCCAGCTTCAGCGCCTTCGTCTCGGCGGTATCCCCGGCCGGGGTCGAGGTGCCGTGGGCGTTCACGTAGGCGATCATGTCCGGCGTCACGCCGCCGTCGACCATGGCGTTTCGCATCGCCCGCGCCGGATTGCCGCCGACCGGGTCCGGCTCCGTGACATGGTGTGCGTCCGACGACATGCCGTAGCCCACGATCTCGGCATAGATGCGGGCGCCGCGGGCACGCGCCCGCTCCAGCTCCTCGATCACCAGCACGGCGCCGCCCTCGGCCAGGATGAACCCGTCCCGGCCCAGGTCGAACGGGCGGCTGGCGCCCTCCGGATCGTCGTTTCGGCGCGACAGCGCCCGCATCGTGCCGAAGCCACCGAGTCCGAGCGGCACCACCGGTGCCTCCACTCCGCCCACCAGCATCGCGTCGGCCATGCCGGCGCGGATGAACATCGTGCCGTTTCCGATCGACATGGCCGACGCGGCGCAGGCGGTGCACTCGGTGGTGAGCGGGCCGCGGGTGCCCAGCGCCATCGATATCTCGGCGGCGCCCATGTTCGGGATCAGGGCCGTGACCCAGAACGGGTTGAGGCGGTCGGGGCCGGACTCGAACAGCTTGCGGTGCGCGATCTCCTCGGTCTTGAGGCCGCCGATGCCGGTGCCGATCGAGCAGCCGATCCGCTCCGCATCGGCGCGGATGTCGATGCCGGCATCCTCCACGGCCATCGTCGCTGCGGCCACCGCGAACTGCGCGAAGCGGTCGGTCTTGCGCACCGAACGGTGCTCCATGTAGCGCTCGGGCTCGAAGCCCTTGACCTGCGCGGCGATCCGCACGTGGCCCTCGAAGCCCTCGACCGCGGACACGCCGGAGCGGCCCTCGCGCACGGACTGCCACGTCTGCTCCGCGTCGAGCCCGCACGGGGTAACCGCGCCCATGCCCGTGATGACCACCCGTCGTCGTCCCTGTCCATCGCTCATATGCCAAGCCCTCCATCCACTGCCAGGACGTCACCGGTGATGAAGCCGGCCGCGTCAGAGCACAAGAACCGCACCGCCCGCGCCACATCGGCCGGCTCGCCCAGCCGTCCCAGCGGCGTTCCGCCCAGGATTGCCTCGCGTGCCTGATCAGGGAGCGCGTTCGTCAGCTCGGTGGCAATGTAGCCGGGCGCGATCGCATTCACGCGTATACCCCGGCCGCCCAGCTCCTTCGCGAGCGACTTCGTGAGCCCGATCAGACCAGCCTTGGAGGCCGCGTAGTTGGTCTGGCCGGCGTTGCCGTGCACGCCAACGATCGACGTGATGTTGACGATCACGCCGGCGCGGCGCTTCAGCATCGGCCGCGACAGTGCCCGGCACGTGAAGAAGGCGCCGCCCAGGTTGGTGTCGATCACAGAGCGCCAATCCTCATCGGAGAGGCGCATGATCAGATCGTCCCTGGTGATGCCCGCGTTGTTGACCAGGATCGCGATCGGGCCGATGTCGCTCTCGACGGCATCTACCAGCGCCGCGGCGCCCTCGGCCGTCGACACGTCGCCCTGCATCGCGTGGGCGCTGCCGCCCGCCTCGCGCACGGCGTCACAGACCACGTTCGCGGCGGACGCCTCCCGGGCGTAGTTGACCGCAACCTCCGCGCCGGCGGCCGCCAGCTCGGCGCAGATCGCCGCGCCGATGCCACGCGAGCCGCCGGTCACCAGCGCCACCCTGCCGTCCAGCTCAGGCATCAGCCGTCACCTCCTGTGCCGCCGACAGCTCGGCGGGTGTCGAGATCGAGAGCGCGCGCACGGACGGGTCGATGCGCTTCACCAGCCCGGTCAGAACGCCCCCCGGCCCCAGCTCCACGAACGTGCCGACGCCGTCGGCGATCAGCGCCTGGACAGCCTGGGTGAACCGCACCGGCGCCGTCAGCTGCTGCACCAGCAGTCGCGGGATCCGGTCGGCCGTCTCGACGTCGTTGGTGACGGTGCTCATGAACGCCGTCGCAAGCTCTCCGAACGTGACCGCGTCCACGGCGGGCGCGAACCGGGCGGCCGCTTCGGCCATCAGCGGGCAGTGAAAGGCGCCCGCTACCTTCAGCCGGATCAGCTTGCCGCCGGCGTCGCCGACCACGGTGGCCATGGCGTCCAGGCCCTCGTCGCGACCCGAGATCACCACCTGTCCAGGGCAGTTGTAGTTGGCCGGCCAGACGTCGTCCCGCTGCGCGCAGAGGCGCTCGACCCGGTCGTCTTCCAGCTTGAGCACGGCCGCCATGCCGCCCCCGGCACCGGCCGCGGCGCTGATCCGGCCACGCTCGTTCACCAGCTGGAACAGCTCGTCGAGGTCGGCGGCACCCGCCGCGGCCAGCGCCGCGTACTCGCCGACGCTGTGGCCGACCACCACGTCGGCGCGCAGCGAGCTGCCGGCCGTCACCGCCCGGTACGCGGCCAGCGACGCCGCCATCAGCGCCGGCTGCGTGATCTCGGTGCGGGAAAGCTGATCGAGCGGGCCGTCGAAGCTGACCGCTCGCACGTCGAAGCCGGCGGCCCGGCCGGCGCGATCGAACACCTCGGCGGCCTCGGGGAATGCCTCGACCAGTTCATGGCCCATGCCCACGCGCTGGCTGCCCTGGCCCGGGAAGCAGAAGGCGATCTTACTCATGCGCGCTCCTTTGTCCACTCCATCACGCACGATCCCCAGGCCAGGCCGCCGCCGAAGCCGACCATCAGCACGATGTCGCCCGGCCCGATCCGGCCCTGCCGCCAGGCCTCGTCCAGGCAGAGCGGGATCGATCCT